>JABFXC010000163.1 GCA_013361935.1 Gemmatimonadaceae bacterium | reverse complement strand
CAGCTTCGCGACGTCGGCGCCCTGCGCGGTCGCGTTCATCCGCACGATCCCCGCGATCGCCTGCACCCGCACCGCGGGATCCGCATCGGCGAGTCCCTTCGCGAAGAGCGCGATCGGCGCCTTCGCCCGGATCGCCGGCGACTCGGAGATCGCCTTCAGCGCCACCGCGCGCAGCACGGTGTCCGCGGCCGCGCGCTGCAGCGCCGGCAGCGCCCGCGTGCCGCCGAGCAGCTCGAGGGTGAAGATCGACGCCGCACGCGCCTCGGGGGCGCGCTTCGCGTCGGCGATCTGACGCTCGAGCGCGCGCAGCGTCTGCGCCTTCGCGCCGCGCCGCAGCAGCTCGCGCTGCGCCTCCAGCCGGTGGGTCGCGTTGGGCGAGCCGAGCGTGGCGAGGAGCTTCGCGTCGCTCAGCTTCGGCGCGTTCAGCGCGGTGCTCCCCTTCTGCCCCGGATAGCCGACGCGGAGGATCGCGCCGACGGTGTCGCCCATGTAGTTGAAGACCCCGCCGACGAGGCTCGCCACGAACATGTGCGAGCGATCGTCCATCGCCATGTCGACGACGCGCGGCGCGGCCACGAAGTCGGTCTGGTCCACCGTGAAGCTCGCCCCCTTGGGGGTGAGCTTGTGGCGGAAGACCTTGTTCATCGTCCAGTCGCCGGTGTACAGCGCGTTGTTCCAGTCACCCGGGAAGCCGGGGTCCTGCACCCAGAGCCCGCCCGTCCCCGCCCCCGGCCCGTAGTCGAACATCGAGGGCATGTGCTCGTCGGCGAAGTTGCGGAAGAGCGTCGGGTAGCCCATGTGCGCGCCCGCGGGCAGGTAGTGCAGCCGTGTGTCCCAGCCGAGCCCGTCGTTCGTGTTGTCGCGTGCGTAGACGCGGCCGAAGGGATCGACGCCGACGCCGTAGATGTTCCGCGTGCCGACCGCGTACGTCTCGAGCCCGGTGCCGTCGGGGCGGACGCGCACCACCGAGCCCCCGCGGCGCGTGATCGTCCGTCCGTCCTTCCCCTTCGCGTTCAGGTAGCCGTAGTCGCCCACCGCGACGTAGATCCACCCGTCGATGCCTAACGCGATGCCGTTCGTCGAGTGGTCCGACGAGCGCACGTCGAGGCCGAAGCCGAGGTCGCGGACGAGCGTGTCCGCCTTGTCGGCGACGCCGTCGCCGTTCGTGTCGCGGAACGCGGTGAGGAAGGGGACGTGGAGCACGTACACCGTGCTGCCGGCCACCGCGAGCCCGCGCGGGCTGTCCACCTTCGCGAACACCGAGTAGCGGTCGGCGCGCCCGTCACCATCGACGTCCACGAGCCGGATGATCCGCCCGCGCCCCTTCACCGCGCCCTGCGCGAGGTTGAGGTCAGTGCCCATGTACACCGACCCGTCCGGCGCGGGCGCGACCGTCGTCGGATACATCGCCACCGGCGGCCCGGCGAACATCGTCACGGCGAACCCCGCGGGGACGGTCACCTGCGCGAGCACGTTCCGGTCGCGCGCGGTGTCGCGGACGATCGCGCCCTGGGCCGGCAGCGTGGGGCCGGTGCTCGGCACGGGGACGGGCTGATGCGTCGCGCCCGGGTCCTGGGCGAGCAGCGTGGACGAGAGGAGAAGCGTCGCTGCGAGGGAGGAAGCGAGCGCGCGAGGGTGCGGTCCGAAGGGTCGCATGGATTCATCGACGAGTTGCGGCTTCGCCGGGTCGCCACGCTGGCGGCATCCGGGGAGCGGCGGGGATGCCCGAAAGGTGGTCGGACGACGCGCCCTGCGGCAAGCATCCCCGCTCCTTCCACAGCGCGTACACCGCCGGGATCACGAGCAGCGTCAGTACCGTGCTCGACACCATGCCGCCGATCATCGGCGCCGCGATCCGCTTCATCACGCTTCCGCCGGCTCCGCTCCCCCAGAGAATCGGCAACAGCCCCGCCATGATCGCGGTGACGGTCATCATCTTCGGCCGCACCCGCTCCACCGCGCCCTCCATCACCGCGTCGTACAGATCCCGCGCCGTCGGGCGGCGGCCCTCCGCCTGCCGCGCCTTCCACGCATGGTCGAGGTAGATCAGCATCACCACCCCGGTCTCCGCCGCCACTCCCGCCAGCGCGATGAACCCGATCGCCACCGCGACCGACCAGTTGTAGCCGAGCAGCCAGAGGAACCAGATACCGCCGACGAGCGCGAAGGGAAGCGAGAGCAGCACGATCAGCGTCTCGCCGACGCTGCGGAAGTTGAGCCAGAGCAGCAGCACGATGATCGCCAGCGTCGCCGGGATCACCAGCGCCATGCGCTCCTTCGCCCGCTGCATGTACTCGTACTGCCCGCTCCAGCTCATCGAATATCCGGTCGGCAGCGTGACCATGCTCTCGACCATCGCCCGCGCGTCGTCGACGTAGCCGCCCATGTCTCGCCCCGCGACGTCCACGTACACCCACGCCGTCGGCTGCGCGTCCTCCGTCCGCACGACCATCGGGCCGGCGACCTGCCGGATCGTCGCCACCTGGCCTAACGGCACCTGCGCGACGCGCCCGCTCGTCGCGTGGCTCACCGGCACCAGCACCGACGCCAGCCGTTCCGGCGTGTCGCGCAGCTCCTGCGGATATCTCACCCGCACGCCGTAGCGCTCGCGCCCCTCCACCGTCTGGGTGATCGTCATCCCGCCGATCGCCGTCGCGATGACGGTCTGCACGTCGCCGACGTTCAACCCGTGCCGCGCCGCCGCCGCGCGATCGATGTCGATGTCCAGGTAGTATCCGCTCACCGCCCGCTCGGCGAAGACGCTCCGCGTCCCGGGGACGGTCCGCACCGCGCGCTCCACTTCCTTCCCCAGCCGCTCCAAGTCGCCGAGGTCGGGGCCGAAGATCTTGATTCCCACCGGCGTGCGGATCCCCGTCGCCAGCATGTCGATCCGCCCCCTGATCGGCATCGTCCACGCGTTGGTCACGCCCGCGACGCGCACCGCCGAGTCCATCGCCGCGACGAGCTTCTCCTGCGTCATTTCCGCGCGCCACTCACGGCGCGGCTTCAGCGTGATCGTCGTCTCGAACATGTCGAGCCCCGCGGGATCGGTCGCCGTCTCGGCGCGTCCGCTCTTTCCCCACACGCGCTCTACCTCGGGGAAGCTCTTCAGCACCGAGTCCTGGATGCGCAGGATCTCGCGCGCCCGCGCGATGCTGATGCCGGGAAGCGTCGTCGGCATGTAGAGGATCGTGCCTTCGTCGAGCGGGGGCATGAACTCGCTGCCGATCCGCTTCCACGGGATCCAGGTGAGCACCAGCGTCAGCAGCGCCGCGCCGATCACCGGCCAGCGATGACGGAGCACGAAGGTGATCAGCGGCCGGTAGGCGCGAATGAGCGCGCGGTTCACCGGGTTCGCCGCCTCACGGTGCACCCTGCCGCGGATGAACACCCCCATCGCCACCGGCACGAAGGTCACCGACAGGAGGCTCGCCGCCGCCATCGCGAAGGTCTTCGTCCAGGCGAGCGGCTTGAACAGCCGTCCCTCCTGCCCGCCCAGCGTGAACACAGGAAGGAAGGAGACGGTGATGACGAGCAGCGAGAAGAACAGCGCCGGCCCCACCTCGCGGGACGCGTCCACCACCACCCGCCAGCGCTCGGCCGGCGTGAGCATCCCGGTCTCGAGCGAACCGCCCGCCGCTGCGCCCGACGCGCGCGCCTTCGCGTCCTCCGCGCGCTCGAGATGCTTGTGCATGTTCTCGATCATCACGATCGCCGCGTCGATCATCGCCCCGATCGCGATCGCGATCCCTCCGAGCGACATGATGTCCGCGCCGACGCCGACGCCGCGCATCGCGATGAAGGCGATGAGTATCCCGATCGGCAGCGTCAGGATCGCCACCAGCGCCGAGCGCGCGTGCAGCAGGAAGAGCATGCACACCAGCGCGACGATCAGGCTCTCCTCGAGCAGCTTCCCGCGCAGCGTCGCGATCGACTCGCGTATCAGCTCGCTCCGGTCGTACACCGGCCGGACGACGACCCCTTCCGGGAGCCCCTTCTCCACCTCGGCGAGCTTCGCCTTCACCTTCTCGATCGTCGCCAGCGCGTTTCCGCCGAAGCGCATCACGACGATCCCGCCCACCGCGTCGCCGCGCCCGTCGAGGTCGGCGATGCCCCGCCGCACCGCGGGCCCCACCTTCACCGTTCCCAGCTCGGCAACGCGGATCGGCGTCCCTCCGGCAGTCGCGTCCACCACCACGTTCTCGATGTCCCCGATGCTCCGCAGGTAGCCGAGCCCGCGCACCATGTACTCACGCTCGGAGAGCTCCATCACCATCGCGCCCACGTCGCTGTTCGCGTTCTGGATCGCTTCCATCACGCGCGTCACCGGAATCCCGTAGGCGAGCAGCTTCGCGGGATCGATGTCCACCTGATACTGCTTCTCGAAGCCGCCCACCGACGCGACCTCGGAGACGCCGGGCACCGACGTCAGCGCGTAGCGCAGGTGCCAGTCCTGCAGACTGCGCAGCTCGGCGAGATTCAGTCGCCCCGTGGTGTCCTCGAGCGCGTACTGGTACACCCAGCCGAGCCCCGTCGCGTCGGGGCCGAGTGTCGGCGTCACGCTCGCCGGAAGCTTTCCCTTGATCCCGCTCAGGTACTCGAGCACGCGGCTCCGCGCCCAGTACAGATCGGTTCCGTCCTCGAAGATCACGTAGACGAAGGAGACTCCGAAGAACGAGTAGCCGCGCACCGTCCGCGCGCCGGGCACCTTCAGCATCTCGGCCGCGATCGGATAGGTGACCTGGTCCTCGACGATGCGCGGCGCCTGCTCGCCATAGTCGGCCTGCACGATCACCTGCACGTCGGAGAGGTCGGGGAGCGCCTCCAGCGGCGTGCGACGCAGCGCCACCACCCCGGCCACCGCCGCGGCGAGCACGAGGATCAGCACCACCACGCGGTTGCGCACCGACCATTCGATCACGCGCTTCATGGCTTCGCCCCCCCGCGCGGCGACGAAGCGGGCGGCGTCCGCACCGGCATCGTCATGTCCATTCCCGGCATGTCGCCCATCCCGCCTAACGCCGCCCCGAGGTTCGATTCGGCGTCGATGAGGAAGGTCGCGGACGAGACGATGGTGTCGCCGGCCGCCACGCCGCCGAGCACCTGCACCCGGTCGTCGCTCGCGGCGCCGAGCTGCACGTAGCGCGGCTCGAGCATCCCGTCGCGCCGCTTGAGGAAGACCAGATTGCGCTCGCCCGTCGAGAGCACCGCCGAGCGCGGCACCGTGAGCGCGCTCGCCGGGCCACGCGTGGCGATGCGGATGGTGGCGTACATCCCCGGCTTGAGCCGCAATCCGGGGTTCGCGAGCGAGACGCGGATCTTCGCCGTGCGCGTCTCCGGGTCGAGCGTCGGATAGACGTAGGTGATCCGCCCGCTGCGCGATTCCCCGGGCAGCGCCTGGAAGTCCGCGGTGACCTGCTGGCCGAGCCGCACCGACGGAAGGTCCTGCTCGAAGACGTCGCCCTCCACCCAGACCGTGCTCAGGTCCGCGACCTTGTAGAGCGCCTCTCCGGCCATGATCCGCTGCCCGGCGAGCACGTTCTTCTCGAGCACCACTCCACTCGTCGGCGCGCGGAGCAGCACGTTCTTCTCGGGCACGCCGCTGCGCTCGATCCGGTCGACCGTCGCGGCGGGCACGTCCCAGAGCAGCAGGCGCCGCCGCGCGGACTCGCGAAGCTCGTTCAATCCCTCGCGCGCCTCCTCCGACCCGGCGGCGACGTCGCGCGCGAGCCGCGTCGCGAGGATCAGCTCCTGCTGCGCGCTCACCAGCATCGGCGAATAGATCGAGAGCAGCGGAGCGCCGCGCTCCACGGGCTGGCCGGTGCTGTTGACGTGGAGCTGCTCCACCCACCCGTCGATCTTCGGCGCGATGGTCGTCACCCTCGTCTCGTCGAAGGTCACCTGCGCGACGCTGCGCACCTCGATCGGCAGCGCCCCCACCGCGACGGTGGCGTAGGTGACGCCGATGCGGCGCGCGTCGGCGGCGGCGAGCATCACCGGCCCGCTCGCGTCGGCGGCGGGCGCCGCCCCGTGGTCGTGCGAGGTCGCGGCGGCCGATGAGCTCGACCCGCGCGTCGCGAGCCAGGCGACGACCAGCGCGGCGACGAGCAGCGCGGCGAAGCCGCCGATCCAGAGAGCTCTGCGGCGGGCGCTCGTCGCGTGCGCCTCGAATGGCGAATCGTCAGGCATGGTGGTGGTCATGGCGTCACTCCCTTCGCCGCGCTCGCGGCGACGTCGACCGGCTGCACGCTGTCCGCGTCGACGAGCTCGCGCCCGACGAGCATCTCCAGCTCGGCGAGCGCCTTCCCCTGTTCCGCCCGGAGCGCGTACGACTCCTGGCGGTAGCGATTGACGGTCATCTGGTCGTCGAGCAGCGCCATGAAGGTGGTGCCGCCCACGCGGTACGACGCGAGCGCCGACGTCACCGCCGCCTGCGCCTGTGGAAGGATCGTCGTCTCGTAGAGCGCGAGCAGCCTGCGCGCCCGCAGCAGATCGGCGTACCGCTCGGCGACGCGGCCGCGCGTCTCGGCGCGCATCGCGTCGAGGTCGGCGGCGGCCATCGCGCGCATCGCCTGCGCCTCGTCGCGCATGGCGAGCTGCCGGCTGCGCGCGAAGACCGGAATGCTCGCGCCGATCATCAGGCTCCCCATGCGCTCGGTCCCCATCTCGCCGCGCTGCTGGCCGTACTGCACGCCGACGGTGACGTCGGGCCAGATCTCGCGGTCGGCGAGCGCCGTGCTGGCGTCGGCGGCGCGCAGCTCCGCCGCGCCGGCGCGGAGCATCGGCCGCTCGGCGAGGGCGAGCCGCTGCAGCGAGTCGAGGGAGGGCAACGCTTCCGGAAAGGCGGGGAGCGCGGGCGTCGCGAACGAAGTGTCCTCGATGGTGAGCGCCACGGCGAGCCGCGCCGCCATCGCGCTCCGCATCGCGCGCATGCGCACGATGTCCTCGTCCATCCGCGCGATCTCGACCTGCGCGCGCAGCACATCTGCCTGGCTCCCGCTCCCCACGGCGTACATCGAGCGCGCCGCCCGCGCGATGTCGGCGACGAGCCGCCGGGTCTCGTCCGCGACCTCGAGCGAACGGTCGGTCCGGTACAGGTCGTAGAACGCCATCGCGACCTGGGTGCGCGCCTCCCACCGCGCGTCGCCCACGCGCTCCGCGGCGGCGCGCGATTCCCACGATGCCGCGCGCCCGGCGAGACGGAGCTTCCCGGCCACGGGGATCATCTGCATGAGCTGGAGCTGCGTCATGCCTAACGGCGCCATCGGCCGCAGGCCGGGGAGCGAGTAGTTCATCCACCCGAGCTGGAGCTGCGGATCGGGCGGGCGCCTGCTCCCGGGGATGCGCGCCTCCGCGGCGCGCGCGATCTCCCTGGCGACGCCGAGCCGCGGGCTCGATCGCTCCGCGACGCGATACAGGTCGCCGAGCCGCAGCACGGGCGGCATCGATTGCTGGGCGCTCGCGCCCACGGGGAGCGCGAGGAGAAGTGCGACACGGAGCGCGTTCGCCGGCCGGCGACGCGAGAGTGCGCGGATCGGGTTGTACATCGCTGATGCCTCTGGTTGCGCGATGCGGGCGAAGTCGCCCGTCGCGGGATCACCACGCTCGCGCGCCGGGATGTGGCGACGCGAGCGACTCACCGGTCGCGGTGAGTGAGGCTACGCTCTCGGCGGAGGGAGCTCCGGACGCGCGCTCCAGGATGCGGGCGCGTCGGGGATGGAGGACCGCGCCGTGCTCGCGACGACGACGATCGTGTCGGCGCCGATCGATGGGGCGACGGCGATCGTCACCGCGCAGCCGGCGGCCACCACGCACTGCGCGGCGGTCGTGGCGCCGGAGCCGTCACAGCGCTGTTCGTGGCCGCCGCCCGGATGCGTGGGGCTCCGCGTGGCTCCGGCGTCGTGCGACTGCATCGACATCCCGGCCATCGCGCCATGCTTCGCGCCCTGAGCGCTCATGTCGCAGCCGAGCGCAATTCCCCCGCCGATCCACTGGAGGAGGAAGAGCATCATCACGGCGGCGACGGCGCGTCTCACGAGGCTGGCGTCCTGGAACGGGAGAGCGCGGCAGACGGGAATTCGCCTGTCTCGCTCCCGAACGCTAGGGCCCTCGCCGGAATCGGGGAGTCGGGGTTCGAGGAAGCTGATGTAGGGGATTCGCTGGATGGGGTTGGAGGGCCATGGAATCAGCCACTGCGATGCCGCGTCTGCCGACCCCTTACCCCCGAGCCCCGACGGCCGCCCTCCGCAGCAGCTGCGCGTTGATCGCGACGATCACCGTGCTCAGCGACATCAGCACCGCCCCCACCGCCGGCGAGAGCACGATGCCCCGCGGCGCGAGCACCCCCGCCGCGAGCGGGATCGCGACGATGTTGTAGCCCGCCGCCCACCAGAGGTTCTGGAGCATCTTCCGGTAGCTCGCGCGGCTCAGCGCGATGATCCTCGGGACGTCGCGCGGGTCGCTGCGCACGAGCACGATGTCCCCCGCCTCCACCGCGACGTCGGTCCCCGCGCCGATCGCGATCCCCACGTCCGCGGTGACGAGCGCGGGCGCGTCGTTCACCCCGTCGCCGACCATCGCCACGCGCTTGCCCTTCCGTTTCAGCTCCTCGATCTTCGACGCCTTCTGCTCGGGGAGCACCTCGGCGAACACCGCGTCGATCCCGATGTCCTTCGCCACCGCGTCGGCGACCTGGCGCGCGTCGCCCGTCATCATCACCACCTCCACGCCGCGGTCGTGCAGCGCCTGCACCGCCTCGCGCGACTCCGGGCGAACGACGTCCGCGAGCGCGAAGGCGCCGAGGATCGTCTGCTCGTCGGCGAGATGGACGATCGTCTGGCCACGCGCCGTCGACCGCTCGACCATCGCGCGGATCGACTCGGGCATCGTGCGCGCCTTCGCGCGGAGCATCGCCGGACCGCCCATGTAGAGGACGCGGCCCTCCACCGTCGCCCGCACCCCCACTCCGGGCACCGACGCGAACTCCGCCGCGCGCGGAACGGCGACGCCGCGCTCCCGCGCGCCACGCAGGATCCCCTGGGCGATGGTGTGCTCCGAGTCCCCCTCCACCGCCGCCGCCAGGCCTAACGCTCGCTCGGCGCTCAGCCCCTCCCCGCTCGCGACGTCGACGACGCCGAACTCGCCCCGCGTCAGCGTCCCCGTCTTGTCGAACACCACCGCGGTCAGATTGCGCGCATCCTCGAGCCCGCGCCGGTCGCGCACGAGCAGCCCGTTCCGCGCGCCGATCGTCGTCGAGATCGCGATCACCAGCGGGATCGCCAGCCCGAGCGCGTGCGGACAGGCGATGACGAGCACCGTGACCGTGCGCTCCACCGCCCACGCCGGATCGCCGGGACGGATGAGCAGCCACGCGACGAGCGTGATCGCCGCCGCGCCGAGCGCGACGAGGGTGAGGATGAACGCCGCGCGGTCGGCGAGCGCCTGCGCCCGCGATCGCGAGCCCTGCGCCTGCTCGACGAGACGCATGATCCCGGCGAGCGCGGTGTGCTCCCCTGTTCCCGTCACCTCGACGCGCAGCGAGCCGGATCCATTCACCGTACCGGCGATCACCCGGTCGCCCGCCTTCTTCTCGACGGGACGCGACTCGCCGGTGATCATCGACTCGTTCACCGCGCTCGCGCCGTCGCGCACCGCGCCGTCGGCAGGGATGCCGGCCCCTGGCCGCACGAGCACGACGTCGCCGTCGCGCAGCGCGTCGAGCGGAACCTCCTCCGTGCGGTCGCCGACGACGCGCACCGCGTTCGCCGGCAGCAGCTTCGCCAGCTCCTTCAACGCGCCCTGCGCCTGGAAGATCGAGCGCATCTCGATCCAGTGGCCGAGCAGCATGATCGTGACGAGCGTCGCCAGCTCCTCCCAGAGCGGCATCCCCGGGTAGCCGGCGGTCACCACCGCGCTGAAGACGAAGGCGACGGTGATCGCCAGGGCGATCAGCGTCATCATCCCCGGCATCCGGCCGCGCAGCTCGCCGATGGCGCCGCGGATGAACACCAGCCCGCCGTAGAGGAACACCGCCGTCCCGAACGCCGCCGGGATCCACCGCGAGCCGGGGAACGCCGGCGCGGTGTAGCCGAACGCGCGCTGGAGCATGTGTCCCCAGACGAGCGTCGGGATCGTCAGGGCGAGCGAGATCCAGAATCTGTCGCGGAACATCGCGACGCTGTGGCCGGCGTGCTTGTCGTGGCCGGCGTGCTCCGCGTGCGCGGCGTGTTCCGCGTGCGCGGCGTGTTCCGCGTGCGCGCCGTGCCCGGCGTGCGCATCGTGCCCGGCGTGCATGTCATGACCGGCATGTGGATCGCTCATCGATCTCACCTCCCTCAGGGACCCGTCGTCACGCGGTGCGACGACCAGTGGATCGCGACGATCCGCCACCCGTCCGCGCCGCGCGCGAGCACCAGCAGCTCCGCGCCGACCGCGTTCACCGCGCGGCCGCGAAAGGTGCCGCGCGACTCCGTCGTCGCGATCACCCACGCGGCGTCGCCGACAACGCTGACGTGGCGGACGGTGCGCACCGCCGGCACGGCGCGGGCGAACTCGATGTCGGCCGCGAGGTGGTGGGCACGGTAATCCGCTCGCGTCTCCATCTCCCCGCTCTCGAGCACCACCACGCTGTCGCCGAGCTGCGCGAGCGCCCCCGCCGAGTCGCCTCTCGCCAGCGCGTCGTGAAAGCGCGCCGCCACCGCGACCGCCGCGGCCGAGTCCCCCACCTGCACGGCGGTGCGCGCCTGGCCACCCGCCGAGGCCGGGAGTGCGACCGACGCAAGCACGATCATCATCGCGACTGCCTTCATGACCCGCCTCCGGCACTCCGGCGTCGCCTGGTCGCGATCCCTCTCATCCGTCGCATCGCTCCGATCGTGGTTCACATTCCCCCCATCGCTTCGTGGAATGGGCGCAGCCGCAGGAAGATCGATGCGCCCACCGGCGTCCGCGACCCGTACACCTCGGCGAGCGACCCCGGCACGACGTTGATCGTGCCCTGCGCGCCCAGCCCGATCGTCGCCCACCGCCAGCGGCCCAACTCGCGAATGTATCCCGCCGAGACCGCGCCGACCTCGAAGACGTGGTCCGCATCGAATACCGCCACCCCCGCCGGCACCGCTGACGCGTCGTCGAGCACGAGATCGTCCGCGCTCTTCTGCACGTACTCCGCGCGCGCGAAGACCGTGTTGCGCGCGTCGAGCACCGCCTCCGTCTCGCCGAGCACGCCGTGCGTCATGCCGTGATGGCCGGACGGCTTGTTCGCTCCCCAGATGAGCGCGCTCGACCACTGGCCGTCGGCGCCCAGCTTGCGCCCATGGAGGACCGACGCCGTCAGCCGGTGGAGCGACTCGTCGGGATGAAGCGCTTCGGGCGACTTCAGCCAGCTGTAGCCCGCGGTGAGGCTCCAGTGCGCCGTCGGATTCACCGTCAGCCGCCCCGAGTACGAGTCGAGCCGGATCCGATCGATCCCCCAGCGATGCTCGTCCGGCTCGCGACCGTTGAACACCGAGCCCTCGAGCTTCACGCGGCGGGTGAAGATCGCCCCCGTGACGGCGCCGAAGCTGATGTGCGTCGCGTCCTGCCAGTGGTGCGTGATGTTCGCCGTCGGGATGTCCATCCCCGAGGTCCGGTGCATGAACGCCACCGGCCCGAGCGCCGGCTCGCCGGATGGAGCGACGTAGAGCGACCAGGCGACGTCGCTCGTCAACGGGCGCTCGTAGAGCGCGGCGAGCTCCATCAGGAAATCGTGCGGATGCTGGCGGTCGTGCAGCGGCTCCCCGCGGTATGCCTCCCCCGACTGCAGCAGCAGCGGATACCCGCGGTTCCCCACCGTCGCCGCGTCGAGGCTGAGCATCGTCCGCGCCTGGAACATCCCTCCGGCGAGGTCGTGACTCAGCATCAGCATCCCCCAGTTCAGCGAACCGAGCTGTGCGTCGCCGCGCGGGCCGCCCTGATGATCGTACTGCCCGAACACGAAGCCGTGCAGCATCACGTCCCACCCCCTCGCGCCCACGTGGCGGGAGGGGAGGCTCACCGCGTCGGGGATCCACGTCGTCCCCGACCCCATCCGGTCCATCGGGATGCCTAACGCGCCCGTCATCATGCGATGCGGCGGCGCGCTGTCGCCCATCGACATGGCCGTCATGTCGTGCGCCGGTTTGCGTATCGTGTCGGCCCGCGTCGAGTCGGGATGATGCTGATGCTGCGCGTGCGCCGGTGGCGCGGCGAGCGCCAGGACGATGACGGCGCCCGCGGCGGCGCGGACGAGAGCTGCTGCGACCATTGTCGAGAATCGGATCGAGGCCAGGGACGCGGGCGCGATCGCGCGACGCGTCGTTCCGTCCCGTCGCGATTTGCGCGGGACGCTTCACGGAGCGAGCTGTGAGTGGCCTACGCTCTCGGCGGCGGCGGCTCGGGACCGAGCTCGCGGGAGAGGAGATGCTGCGTCGCGGGAGCGAGCGTCCGCTCGCCGGTGACGGTCGCCACGCTTCCACCGGCCGGCGCGGCGAGCGCGGTGATCCCGCAGCTCGCCGCCGCGTCGCAGCAGTGTGCCGACGCGGGCGCGTCGCACGGCGCCGGCGCGCCCGCGTCATGCGATCGATGCCCGGCGACCGCGTCGGACGCCGGCGCATCCGACATTCCCGCCATCGCGCCATGGTGCCCATGCTCGATGCACGCGGTGCCCGCCCCGACGAAGGTCAGGCGGAGCATCACGAGCATGGTGAGCATGGCGAGCACGCGGCGGGACATGACTGGAGCGTAATCGCCCGACCCCGCCGACGGTACCGCCTCGCCCTCGATCGGTCAGCCCGGGCTGCTGCGCTCCATCGCGCGCTCTCCCTCCAGGCTCTCCCCATCCCGCCCCACGGTCGCCAGCGCGAGCACCTTGTCGCCGCGAACGTAGCGCGCCGCGGCGTCCTGCTTCTTCAGATCACCCTCGATTTCGATCCGGTCCCACTTCTCCGCGTGGCCCACGTAGCTGATCGTCACGTCGTAGTGCGCGCTCCAGAAGAAGGGCACCGCGTCGAAGCGCTCGCCCGCGCCGAGCATGTTCCGCGCGGCGGTCTGCCCCTGTCGCTCGGCGACCACCCAGTGCTCGACGTGGATCCGTTCCTCCGTGTGAGGATCGGGCCAGAAGGCGATGTCGCCCGCGGCGAAGATCCCCGGCGCGCTCGTGCGCAGCTGCTCGTCGACGTCCACCCCGCGCCCGTTCCCGAACCCCGCCTTCGTCGCGAGCTCCGCGTCGAGACGGACGCCGACTCCCGCGACGACGATGTCCGGCGCGAGGCGCGTGCCGTCGTCGAGCGTGACCTCGCGCTCGCCGATCGCCTTCGCCGTGCGCCCGAGACGGAAGCGCACGCCGTGCGACTCGTGGATCCCGCGCACGAAGTCCCCGAGCTCGGGACCGAGCACGCGCTCGAGCGGCCGCTGCTCCGGCGCGATGACCTCCACTTCGAGCCCGCGGGCGCGCAGCGACGCCGCGACCTCGAGCCCGATGAAGTTCGCGCCGATCACCAGCGCCGACTTCGCCCGCGACGCCGCCTCGATGATCGCCCGGCTGTCGGCGAGGGTGCGCAGATAGCGCACGCGTCCTCCCGGATCGACCGCCGCCGGGAGCCGCGTCGGCTGCGAGCCGGTCGCGAGCAGCAGCGCGTCCCAGCGCAGCTCTCCGCCGTCGCCCAACGTCAGCCGCTTTCCCGTTGGATCGATCGACGCGACGCGGACCCCGCGCCGCAGCTCGATCCCGCGTTCGCGGTAGGCATCGGGCGAGCGAAGCGGGATCCATTCCTCCGGCGCGTTCCCGGCGAGATAGTCCTTCGAGAGATTCGGCCGGTCGTACGGCGCGTCGCGGTCCCCGTCGAGCACGGTGATCGCCCCGTCGTATCCTTCACGCCGGAGCGTGTCCGCCGCGGCGCTCCCCGCCGCGCCTCCGCCGATGATCACGATGGAAGACGGCTTCGCCGCGCCGGTCGGCCGCGATATCGGCGCCGCGCTCCCGCCGAGCTCCGGATCGCGCGGCTCGATCTTCTCGCCGACGACGATGCGATCGCCGCGCTGCTCCACCTTCCAGCGCGCGACCGGCCGCAGCGCCGGCGTGCGCTCGACGTTGCCGGTGCGCAGGTCGAAGCAGGCGTGGTGCCAGGGACAGCGCACCGTCGCTCCCACCAGGATCCCCTCGGCGAGCGGCCCGCCGTAGTGCGTGCACGTCGCCCCGATGGCGAAGCATTCGTCCCCGACGCGCGCGAGCAGCACGGCGTCGTCCCCGACGTGGCCGCCGATCATCGCGCCGTCCTCGAGCGAGTCCGCCGGAATGCCCGCCGCGAGGTCGGGTCCCGCGGGGGCATTCGGCTGATCGCTCATGCCGTCGCGCCGCCGAGCTTCTGCTGGATCTCCTTCGCGCGATCGAGATGCTTCTGGATCACCGGCGCCGCCTTCTGGATCAGCGCCTTCAGCTCGGCGTTCTGCGCCGCGCCCAGCGCCTGCGTCGCCGTCTGCATCACCTGCTGGTGATAGGTGACCTCGTAGTCGATGTACGCCTTGTCCCACGCCTTCCCCTTCGCCATCGCGTTCAGGCTGTCCATCTCCGACTTCGCCTGCTGCTCGCTCTGGTCGCCGGAGGGCGCCTGGGGCGTGACGTTCAGCTTCTTCGCCAGCGCCTGGCCCTGCTCGCGCAGGGCGTGATGCTCGCCGACCATCATCCGCGCGAACTGCTTCACGTCCGCGCTCGTCGCCTTCGTTTCGGCGAGCTTTCCGCGCGCGCTGTCGGCCGCGTTCGCCTGGTCCAGGATGTAGACGATGTTCGGGTCGGTGAGCCCGCCCGCGGAGGACGTCGTGCCGCCGGCCGACGAGCCGCCCATCGCGGTGCTGTCGTGCTGCATCGAGCCCGCGGAGGTCGTGGTCGTCGTGTCCGTCGACGCGTAGTTGTCCTTGCCCTTGCAGGCGGTGAGCGCGGCACCGGCCGCGATGGCCAGCGCCCCGAGCGTGCGTGCGTGCCTCGTCGTCATTCTGACGTCTCCCCCTTCGATCGTTGAGAGTTCACCCGCGGTGACTACAGCGACTTGAGATACTCGACGAGGTCCGCCTTCTGCTGCGCCGTCAGGTTCAGGCCGCGCAGCGTGACGTAGTGGTCGACGACGTCCGACAGAGTCTTCGCGCTCCCGTCATGGAAGTACGGCCCCGCGAGCTGGGGCGGGTGGTGCAGCCCGCGAAGCGGCGTCGTGCGATAGAGCTTCGTCACGCTGCGCTGCGCGTAGGCCGGATCCTGCCCCACCTCGCTCGCCGCATGGAGCTTGCCAGCATTCACGTCCGTGAGCTGGGCGCCGACGTGGCAGGTCGAGCAGGTCCCCACCCCCTCGAACACCACCTTCCCGCGCGCCGCGGCGGCCGCGTCGAAGGCGGTCGCGGTCGGCTTCTCGATGCTGAACTGGTAGGCCCGGAGCGCGGCGAGCTTCGCCGTGGTGAGGTTCTCCGGCCCGTTGTGCACGCTGACCCCGATGCGCGGATCGACGAACGTGCCGTGGCCGTGCATCTGCGTCACGCCGACGTAGAGGTTCCAGTAGGAGACCGTGTCGTCGCCGGTGTAGAGCTCCTTCGCGACGTGCCGCAGCCCGAACGCCGGCGGGATCACCGCCGGCATGCTCTTCCCGTCGAAGTTGAAGCGCGGGTCGTACATCCCCGGGCCCCACGAGTTGTAGACCGCCTTCTGCGCGTCGGTCAGCGCGGGCGAGAGCGCGATGATCGCCCCCACGTTCAGCGTCCGGTTTGGCCAGCCGTCGAGCCGGTGCCCGATCCCCGGCGCGAAGGCGTCGTCGACGGTCGAGTGGCAGAGCGCGCAGGTGATGCCCACGCGCGTGAGCTTGTTGTTCGCGTCCACCTGGCCGACGACGCCGACGACCGCGCCGAGCTTGAGGAGCGCGACGGTGGTCGCCGGATCGTCGAGGTTCACCCGCCCCGCCTGCAGATCGGCGACGAGCGAGGCCGGCAGCGTGTCCATGTCGACCTTGAGCCCGACCGCGAGCGCCGTCTTCGGGCTCACGGCGGTGCCGATGGGCTCGGTCATGCGCAGCGTGTCCGTCCAGAAGGTCTCGTCCGCGTACGTGTCGTGGCGGAAGATGGTCTTCCCCTGCGCGACGAGCGCGGGATCGAGGACGTCGGGCCGTCCCCCGCCGGATCCCGACAGGTCGCTGCACGAGGCGAAGATCACGAGCGCGCTCCCGATCGCCGCGGCGACCGCGCCGGCGGTGACGGCAATGTGGCGCGCTGAGCGGGTCCTGTCCTGCGTCTTCATCGGCACCTCACGTGTGAAGCGGTCTCGATCGGTCGTTCCTCCGGCCGCGTCGCGCGGCCGCGTCGAATTAGATAAGATTTACTTTGACAAATTGCAACGGCCCGCGCGCGGACACGGGGGAGCCGCCGTCGTTCACCACGCGCCACCTGTCGCTCGCCGCGCGCCGCGGCGCCGTTAGGCAGGCGGCTCCGGTCATGGCAGCGCGAAGACCATCAGTGCGCTGCCGCGCGTCTCGCCGTAGAGCTCCGGCGCGAAGCCCTTCATCCACCCGCCCCACCCCGACGCCACCGAGACGTACTGCTTGCCGTTCACGCTGTACGTGATCGGGCTCGAGTGGATCCCGCTCCCGGTCTGCATGCTCCACAGCAGCTCGCCGCTCTTCGCGTCGAGCGCGTCGAACTCGCCCGTCGATTCGCCGATGAAGACGAGACCGCCCGCGGTCGAGAGCGTCGACGCGACGACGGGGTGCGGAAACTCGTGCGACCACGCTTCGCGTCCCGTCGCGGGGTCGATCGCCTTCACGTAGCCCCTGTTGCCTTCCTTCGACGCGGCCGCGCCGCCGCCCCAGTAGGGCATGCCTTCGCGGAAGTCCTGGCGGCTGGTGGTGAAGGTGCCGCAGAGGTCCATCACGGGCGTGTACAGCAATCCGGTCTGCTGGTTGTACGACGCATGCGGCCATTCCTTCGCCCCCGCGGGGCCGGGGCAGATCTCCGTCCCCTGCGCGCTCGGCGTCAGGCGCACCGTCACCTTTCCCGAGGTCGGATCGATGTCTCCCCACGTCACGCGGTTGCCGAACTTCGAGGCGCGCACGAGCTGGCCGTTCGCGCGGTCGAGCACGAACAGGTAGCCGTTGCGGTCGAAGTGCGCGAGCAGCTTTCGTCCGCCCTGGTCGAAGAGGATGTTCTCGTTCACGCCGTCGTAGTCCCACACGTCGTGCGGCGTGGTCTGGTAGTACCACTTCAGCGCGCCGTCGTCCGGGTTGAAGGCGATGATCGAGTTCGTATAGAGGTTCGCGCCCGGGCGGGCATCGCCGTCGAAGTCGGGGCCGGGGTTGCCCGTCCCCCAGTACACGAGGTTGAGCTCCGGATCGTAGGAGCCGGTGATCCAGGCGGTGCCCCCGGCCCACTGCCACGCATTGCCCGTCCACGTCTCCGAGCCCTGCTCGCCCGGCTTCGGCACGTTGTAGCGGCGCCAGACGCGCCGTCCGGTCGCGATGTCGAAGGCGTCGATGTGGCCGCGCACCCCGTACTCGCCACCCGACGAGCCCACGAGCACCATGTTCTTCACGACGAGCGGAGCCATCGTCGCGCTCTCGCCGGCACGCACGTCGACGAAGACCTGGTCCCAGACGGGCGTCCCGCTCCGCGCGTCGAGCGCGACGACGTGCCCGTTCTGCGTCGCGTAGATCACCTTCCCCGAGGCGACGGCGACGCCGCGATTCACGTTCCCGCAGCAGAGCGGGACGTCGAGCGGGATCGCGTGGCGGTAGCGCCAGAACATCTTTCCCGTCGCCGCGTCGAGCGCCCACACGTAGCCGTCCCAGCCGGAGACGTACATCACCCCGTCGACGACGATGGGCGTCGCTTCGAAGGCGAAGGTCGCCGGGCTGGCGATCAGCCCGATCACCCCCGCCTGGAACTGCCAGGCGAGCTTCAGCGACTTCACGTTCCCCGCCGAGACCTGGTCGAGCGTGCTGTAGCGCTGTCCATCGTACGTGCCGTAATACGTGAGCCAGTTCTGCGGCTCGCCGCGCGCGCGGGCGATCCGGTCCGCGGTCACGCCCGACGCGACGTCGGGCGCCGCGTGCGTCTCCGCGGCGTCGCGCGCCGTGAACGCGCGCCCCTGCTCGGTGACCGGGGATTGCGGCTGGTGGGCGCACGCGGTGACGGTGCAGAGCGCCGCCACGAGCGCGCCGTTAGGCATGAGGAGCTTCATCGATTTCATGGTCGTCGCTGGTGGAGGTCGGCGGTCAGTGGCCCGGGCGTCGCTGCTTCGGCCGATCGAGCTTCGCGTCGGCGGGAACGTCTCCCTTCACCATCACGAGGCCGAGCATCCCCCGGCCGGCGTGGTTGGCCACCGGACAGCCGAACCAGTAGAGCCCCGGCTGGTCGAGATGGATCCGCGCCCGCCCGCCGTGGTGCATCGGCAGCTCGACGACCTGCCGCGCCCCCGTGCTCGGGAGGAACGCCATATGGAAGTTGTGGTCCTCGTTCTGGAACTCGAGCTCGAGATCGCCGCCGTGCGGCATCACGATCACCGACGGCTCCCACAGGAACTGGTTCGGCGGGACGTGGATCCGGCTCCGCATCACCCCGTCCTTCCCCACCTCGGCGTGCGCGAGCCCGCCGTGCGGAAAGAGCCGGCCGACGATCGCCTCGTTCTGCTGGTCCACCGCCGGCAGCTCGTCGACGAGTCTCACCACGCGCGGATTGAGCTGCTTCAGCACCGAAGGCCGGAGCAGCCGGACGTAATCGCACGAGGCGAGCGCGATCATGGAGAGAGCCAGGCCGGCGAGCAGCGTCGGGTGCCGTGATGGCGATGATCGGTGCATTGGTTCGTTCTCCTTTCCATTGCTGGGTGGAACTGGTGTGGCGTAATTGGTGCGACGCATTTCATGCCGCGGTGCGCACCCGTGCCGCCGGCGGAGCGGAGGATAGTCAAGAAATGTCTTGAGTATTTGCAAGATCTGCTCCGCCACCCCGTTTACTCCTCGCCCACCGCCGTTCGCCGATGCGCCGACTCACCACCGCCGAACCAGCGCCGATCCCGGCCATGCGACCGCCGCGTGGCACGGCGGGGCAGCTCGCCGGACTGCTCCGCGTGCGCGGCCAGACCGTCGACGAGCTCGCGGCCACCCTCGGTCTCACCGGCAACGCGGTCCGCCTCCATCTCGCGCGCCTCGAGCGCGATGGGCTCGTCCATCGCGTCGGGCTGCGGCCGGGCGTCAGCCGTCCCGCGGTCGTCTACGCGCTCACCCCCGAGTGCGAGCTGCTCTACTCGCGCGCGTACGTTCCCGTCCTCACGCAGCTCCTCCACGTGCTGGCGACGAAGCTCGGCCGCGCGCGCTTCGACATGATTCTCCGCGAGGTCGGCCGCGAGCTGATGGCCAGCCGGCCGCGTCCGGCCGGCACCCTGCAACGCCGCGCCGAGCAGGGGAGCGCGCTGCTCAACGAGCTCGGCGGGCTCTCGCACGTCGCGCGCGAGCGCGGGCGGCTGGTCATCCGCGGTGACAGTTGTCCGCTCGCCGCCGCGACCCGCGACCACCCCGAAGCATGCAACGCGGTCGAAAGCCTCCTCACCGAGTTCGTCGGCGCGCCGGCGCGCAGCTGCTGCGAGCGTGAGAACGGGATGCGCTGCTGCTTCACCATCGGCCCGGCGCGCGCCTCGCGCGGCTCGCGGGCGTCGCGGTAGCCGGCCGCGCGGGCCGCCGAACTCCGCGACACCGTCGGCACCCAATCCCGCCGATCAATCCCGATTGATTTTATCTGAATTGCCCGATAGACTGCGCGCTGCCAGCTACCAACCGCACTCCACACAGCCAGCGCATGTCAGTTTCGAGCATCCGTCGAGCCGCCGTGCTCGTTCGCGTCCTTCTCGCATCTTCGGGCGTCCTCGCCCCCAGCCTCGTCCACGGGCAGCAGACCGACAGTGCTCGCGCGACTCCGCGCGACTCCACCCGGGCTGCCCGCCTCGAGACCGTCCGCGTCACCGCGCCGCCCGCGCCGCGCACGATCACCTTTCTCCCGCAGCGCTACGGGACGGTGCTCCTCACCGGTAAGCGCACCGAGGCCGTGCTCGTCGACAGCGTCGGCGCGAACACCGCGCAGAACGTCGCCCGCCAGATTCTCGGCCGCGTCCCCGGGCTCACGGTCGCGGAGACGGAGGGGAGCGGCTTCCCCTCGAACGGCATCGCCCTGCGCGGCCTGAATCCAACGCAGTCGATCGAGATGAACGTCCGCCAGAACGGCGTCATCATCGCCGCCGACCCCTACGGCTATCCCGAGGCGTATTACTCGCCGCCGATGGAAGCGGTGGAGCGCATCGAGATCATCCGCGGCGCGGGAGCGCTGCAGTTCGGTCCGCAGCTCGGCGGCGTCGTCAACTACGTCATGCGCCGCGGCATCCCGTCGAAGGTCGCGGCCGTGGACGTCCAGCACACCGTCGGCAGCTACGGGCTGGAGAACACCTACCTGTCCCTCGGTGGCGAATCCGGGCGGTGGCGGTGGTTCTCCTACGCGCAGCGGCATCGGCAGGACGGATGGCGCCCCAACTCCGACAACCTGCAGACGAGCGGCTACGCGGCGCTCGAGGCGACCGTCTCGCCGACCCTCACTGCGTCGCTCGACTACTCGCTCCTCCGCAACCGCATCCACATGCCGGGCGGGCTCTCCGACGCGCAGTTCGAGTCGGGGGCGCGGCAGTCCTTCCGCGCCCGCAACTGGCTCACCTCGCCCTGGAACGTCGGGTCGCTCACGCTCGACTGGCGCCCCTCGAGCGCCCTGCGCGTGCAGAGCGTGACCTCGGTGCTCGGCAGCTCGCGCTCGCTCGTCTGGCGCAACGAGGACGGCGGCCCGGGCGCGCTCGACACGATCGACCCGGCCACCGGCACCTACGTTCCGCGCGAGGTCGAGCGCGAGGGATTCCGCAACGTCACCGAGGAGCTGCGGCTGCTCGCCGACTATCGCCTGTTCGGGGCATCCAGCTCGCTCGCGACCGGCGTGCGCTGGTTCAACGGCACGATGCACCGGCAGGGCGGCGGCGAGGGGACGACCGCCTCCGACTTCGACCTCGACCTCGTCGGGCCGTACGAGTACGACATCCGCTTCGCGAACGCGAATCTCGCCGCGTGGGCGGAGAACGCCCTGCGCCTCGGCTCGCGCCTGTCGTTGCAGCCGGGCGTCCGCCTCGAGACCCTCCGGTCGCGCGCCGACGGCTACACCGACACGACCTTCGCCCCGCAGGTGAAGTCGCGCGTCGTCCCGCTGCTCGGACTCGGCGCGGGCTGGATCGCGTCGGCGACGACCGGCTTCTACGGCAACATCACGCAGTCATACCAGCCGATCGACTACTCGGCGCTCACCCCGGTGGGAAGCGTCTCGCGGATCGATCCCGATCTCCACGACGCGCGCGGGCTCAGCGCGGACCTCGGCTGGCGTGGAACGCTCGCCGACGATCGCGTCCGCTTCGATGTCGGAGTCTTCCGGTTGGCGATCGACGGCCGCGTCGGCCTCGTCGCGCGCACCGACACCGCGGGGACGACCTATACCGAGCGCACCAACGTCGCCAACAGCGTGCATCGCGGAGTGGAGAGCTACCTCGAGGTGGCTCCTCTGGTCGTGCGCCGCGACGACGGCGCCGTTCGCCGCTCGCTCACGATCTTCAACTCGCTCGCGCTCATCGACGCGCGCTACACCGGGGGCGAGTTCGACGGGCACCGCGTCGAGTACGCGCCGCGGACGGTCGAGCGCGCCGGGATGACCGTCGTCGCCGGTCCGTTAGGCAGCACCTTCCTCGTGACGAGCGTCGGCCGCGCCTACGGCGACGCGAGCAACACCGAGCGAAGCGACGACGCGGTCATCGGCCGGATCCCGACGTACGCGGTGCTCGACTGGTCGGCGACGGCCCGCCTGGGCGCGCGCTGGCGTCTGCAGGCCGGGGTCAACAATCTCGCCGACCGCCGGTACTTCACCCGGCGGACGGACGAGTATCCCGGCCCGGGAATCATTCCCGCGATCGGGCGGAGCGTGTACGTGTCGCTGCGCCTGGTGCCGTAGCCGCGGCTCCTGCCCGGTCGTCAGGCGGTGGCGCTCGGACTATGCGCGCCGCGCGCCGTCGCTCGCCCGGCGGCGCGGCGCGCCGTCCACCGCGCCGCGCGCGCGTGGAAAGCTCGTCGCAAGCAGCGTCGCCAGCTCCTCCTCCGAGTAGCGGTTCCAGTCCCGCGGCCAGATGTCACCGTCGAGGGAGCGCGTTCCGGCGGTGAAGCGCAGCACCCGGCGAACGCCGGCGCGCGGTCCTGTCCGCCGCTCGGGGAGCGCGCACTCGGTGACCGTCCAGTAGCGGCCGCCGGGGAAGCGGAATGTCCGCGACGCGCGCGCGAGCCACTCGCGCAGCACGCTCT
Organism: Gemmatimonadaceae bacterium; assembly: GCA_013361935.1. Taxonomy (GTDB): domain Bacteria; phylum Gemmatimonadota; class Gemmatimonadetes; order Gemmatimonadales; family Gemmatimonadaceae; genus JABFXC01. The sequence continues at coordinate 64,828 of JABFXC010000163.1, read as the reverse complement.
CCGACGCGTCCGGCCACTCCGCCGGAACGGGCGTCAGCCGAAGCCTGGCGCGCCCGTCCGCCGACTCGAAGACCAGCCATCCGCTCTCGTAGCTGCGCAGACATCCGGCCTCGCGCATCGCCGGATGCACCGTCTCCGGGCGGTTGTCCCACACCCGCCACTCCTCGCCGCACCGATCGCGGAACTCACGAAGCGCCATGCCTGATGAAAAGGCATCAGGTATGCCAGAGCCCGCCTGTGAGTTGAGTCACATCGATATGGTGAGAAAGGCTTTAGCTCAGTCTCCGGCGCGCCGGCGATAGCTCGTCGGATTCGGTTTGGGCGTCCGCGGGAAGCTTCGCACGAGCAGCTCCGCGAGCTGATCGTCGGAGTACGACTGCCAGTTGCTCGGCCAGCTCGCCAGATCCAGCGACCGCACTCCCGCCGAGAAGCGGAGGACGCGTCGCATCGTCCCCGAGTCGCCGGCGATGCCGCTGGTCCATTCGGAGACGCTCCAGTGGCGGCCGCCCGGGTAGCGAAAGGTGCGCGCGCCCGGCACGGATTCGCGCGCGCCGATCCGTTCGGCCTCACGCTCCTCGATCGCGGTGCGCCCGTGCGGCCCGGACACGCGCTCGCCCCGGATCGACTCGCTCCGATGGAGCATCTCCTCGAGCTCCTCGTCCGCGGCCTCGCTCCATCCATTGGGGATGGGGTGCAGCCGGCATTTCGCGCTGCCGTCCAGCGACTCGAAGACGAGCCAGCCTTCGAGGTAGGGAGCGAGGAAGTCCTCGCTCCGCGTCGTCGGGTGCATCGTCTCGGGCGTCACGTCCCAGACGCGCCACTGCCGTCCATCTGATGCGGTAAACTCTCGGAGCGCCATGATCGTCCGTGCACGAAGTGCGTCAAGCGGTCTGGGCCGATATGCGGCACGGCAACTGCGGGCGAAGTTGGTTTCCCCCGCGCGAGGCGTCGCCATGAACGGATCGCCCACCAGCTCCCGGCTTCGAGAACCGCACGTCGATCAGCTCGGCCCTGCCGACGTACCGGTCACATGCGGGGCTCGTGCCATCGCGACGCGGATCCGCTCGCTCATCGCGCACGAGGACGGCGGCGACGTCTGCGCCGCGGCGCGCCGGCTCGGCGTTCCGGTCCGCCAGCTGGTGCAGCTCGACACGACCCTGGCCCCCGACTGCCCGGAGGCGCGCGCGGCCTGCGAGGCGTTGCTCGCCGCGGTCACCCTCCGCTATCAGGCTTCGGCCACCTGGCTCCTCACGGGCTCCCACCATCCCGACCCGGGCGCCGTCTCGCCCGACGTCGCCGAGCGGCTCGCCGGCGTCTGCCATGCGATCGCCGGCCGCGTCGCCGAGGACGTGACGGCGACGAGCGGCGCGGGCGCGCCGTACTCCCTCTGATCAGGTCCGCCAGCGCGCGAGAGACGCCGGCCGCCTAACGCTCGAGCGTCCTCGCGAGGGTCGTGTACACGATCGGTGACATCGTGGTGTCCGCGCGTGGTGACGACTTCGCGCGCGACGGTTCGCGCGCGCCGTCATCGCACGAGCACACGCAACACGCGCGACACGCTGGTGTATTGCGCGACGGAAGGCGACGCGCGGCGCGAGATGATCTCGCGAACGCGGCTCGCCGCCGACGTCGACATCCTGGAGGAACTCGACATGCGCAGCTCCGTCGTCATCGCCCGCGCCGCGGGCGTCGCCGCCACGCTCCTCGCGCTCGCCGTGCCCGCGGGCGCGCAGCTCGCCTCGGCCGCGACGAGCGGCACGACCACCGTCGCCGGCCGCACGCTCGACGTGACGCCATACGGCGGCTACATGCTCTTCGGCAGCTTCGTCGATGGGCCGTTAGGCACGAGCCTCTCGAGCAGCGCGGCGCCGGTGTACGGCGCGCAGCTCGGCCTCGCGCTGATGCCCGGCGTGAAGCTCGTCGGCAACGTCGCGCACGCCAGCGGCGATCTACGCGTCGGCATCCCGCTGCTCGGCGGGATCGACGCCGGGAAGACCAGCGCGCTCGTCATGGACGGCGGTCTCGAGCTCTCGATCCCGACGCCGAAGGGAGCGATCTACGCTCCCTTCGTCCAGGCGGGCGTGGGCGCGATGCGCTGGAGCGTCGACCTCGGCTCGACCGGCCTCGTCGCGAAATCGTCGAACCTCACCGGCAACCTCGGCGCGGGGCTCGACGTCAACCTCGGCCCGTCGATGGCCGTCCGCCTGATGGCGAAGGACTACATCGGCAAGTTCGACTTCAAGGAGGCGACGTCGTTCGACGTCTCGGGGAAGACGGCGAACAACTGGGCGATCACCGCGGGGCTGAAGCTGGCGTTCTAGCCGCGCGCGTGTACGGGATTTGCCAATCATGAGATGCGTGCCCCCATCCGGGCACGCATCCCATCGATGGAGGCTCCGGCTTGCGTCTCTCCCTCGCCACTCTCGCACCCGCGCTCGCGATCGCCGCGGCGTCGCTTCTGCCGCGCGCCTCGGGCGCCCAGACCGTGTCGGAGGGGCCGCCGGACGTCCGCGGGACGTGGCAGACCGGCGCGACGCTCGTCATCTGCAGCGACGGGACGAGCAGCACCGCGGGCAACAACGCCTGCGCGCTCCACGGCGGGGTCAAGGCGTATCCCGGCGCGCGCGGCCCGGTGAACGCGGCGTTGCAGATGCAGGACCACGCGAAGAAGTGGGAGCAGAAGCTTCCCCCCGCGTCGCGCGGCGGCGCGACGCCCGCTCCCGACAGCGTCGCCGCGAAGCGCGCGCCCGCGAAGGCCGCGCCCGCGAAGGCCGCGCCCGCGAAGCGCGACAGCACTACGTAGCGCAGCCGCTCTCCGCGCGCTGATAGTCGCACCGGCAGCTGCCCTCCGCGCAGAGCATCCCCGGCCGGCCCGCACGCACGCAGCGCCAGCACGGGGTGAGCGCGTCGTGGGTGACGCGCAGTCCGAGCACGCGCGACGCCTGCACGTCCCCTCCCGGAACCACCGCGCGCAGCGCCGGCCGTCCCGCGGCGTCGAAGGACATCTCGGCGGTCGCGACGAACCCCGCCTTCCGGATCCCCGACTCCGACGCCCGGTTCTCCGGCGCGTACGCGATCCAGAAGCGCTCCGCCTCCGCCGACTCCGCGCGCACGATCGCCTGCAGCAGCCGCGGGTAGATCCCAAGCCCGCGGTGCGAGGGGAGCGTCACGAAGTTCCAGAGGTACCGTTCGCCGGCCGCGATCGCGAAGCGCGCGCCGAGCTCGCCGATCTCCGCGTTGCGCGTCGCGACCCACCCCCACGCCGCGGGCGCGCCGTCGAGCAGCGCGACGTAGGCGCGGTGCCCGTCCTCGAATCGCCGGCGCATCGCGGCGACGTCGCGCCCCTGCAGTGCCGTCATCTCCTCCTCACTCTCCGTCCTGCGCATGGAGAAGCCGGCAAGGATCGGCAACGAAGACGTTGGATCGTCGCGGTGGCGTGTGGCGAAGGACATCGTGTCTCCTCGAAGGTGGATGTGAGTGAGCTCAGCTCAGCGGCGCGCCGCGGGCGCCTCGAGCCAGCCGGGTGGCGCGGCGAGCGGGCCGCTGAGCGTGCGCAGGAACGCCTCGAGCTGGCGCCGCTCGTCCGCCGACAGACGCAGCGGCTTCAGCTCGCTCTGTCCGAACGGGGCGGCAGGCGCGGCGCTGTAGTGCGCGACGACGTCGCCTAACGTCGCGAGCTGGCCGGCGTGCATGTACGGCGCCCGGTCGGCCACGTTGCGCAGCGAGGGCGTCTTGTACGCCCGCACCAGCTCGGGGCCTTCCGTCACGGTGAAGCTCAGCTCCGCGCAGTCGTCCGGCCGGGCGTCGCTGAACGGGCCGTCGCAGCGGAACTCGCTCGCCAGCGCGCGCCGAACACCGGTGGCGCGGCCGCTGTCGACGGCGAGCCCGGGCGCCGCGGCGATGCCGGTGTTGTGGAAGTGCTGGTCGGTGAGCAGTGCCCCATTGTGGCAGTTCGTGCAGCTTCCCTTGCCGATGAAGATCCGCAGCCCCGCCTCCTCGTCACGCGAGAGCGTGCCCTGCGGCGAGTGCACCCCCCCGGCCAGCTCCTCGGCCACGTAGCGGTCGAAGCGCGCGGGGGCGAAGCCGATCCGCCGCTCGTAGGCCGCGATCGCCTTGCCGATGTTCGCGTAGACGCGGTCGACACCGTCCTTTCCCGTGGTCGCGCGGGTGAGCGTGCCCTTCCCGAACACCGACTCGTATTCCGCGCGATACGCCGCGCCGAGCACCGCCGCGAGCTGCGCGCGCGTCGCGCCGTGCTCCACCGGGCTCTCCAGCGGGCCGAGCGCCTGGGACCACTGGCTGTCGGCACGGCCGTCCCAGAACTGCCACGCGCTGTACGCCGTGCCGGCGATCGGCATGGTCCGCCGCGCCGCCGTCCCCACTCCCCTGCCTAACGGCAGGCCGTCCTGGAAGTCGCTGGCGGGCACATGACAGGTCGCGCAGGCGACCTTCCCGTTGCCGCTCAGCCGCGCGTCGAAGAACAGCGCGCGTCCGAGCCGCGCCGCGGCGCTGTCGTCCGCGTAGCGGTTGGAGGGATCGGCGGGAAGGGGCCCGAGGCTGGCGAGCGAGAGGGAGCGGAGCATCGCCCGCTCCTCCTTCGTCCAGCGGCCGGCGGGATGCGCCTCGGCCGCGGCGGCGACCAGCGTCGTCGCGGCGGTGCTCGCGGCGACACTGATCACGACGGCGAAGAACGGGCTGCGGCGGAGGCGGCGCAGGGTGCGGGCGATGGCACGCATCGGTCTCGTCCTCAGAGCTTGACGTTGAATACGACCGAGTCGCGGCCCGCTGCCGCGGCGACGCTGAACTTCACCACCCACCAGCCCCCCATGTTGAACTTCATCCCCTCGACGAGGTGGTCTCCCTTGCCGAGGTCGCGAGTGACGCGCGGCTTCGTCGGCAGGCCGTGGCCGTGCTGCGGCATCCCGCCGTCGACGGCGATCGTCGCGCTGTCCACGGCGACACCCGCGGCGGTCTCGAGGTGCAGCGTCCAGCGCTGCAGCTTGCCCTGCGGGATCGAGTCGCCGTCGGGGCGGATCGTCGCGCGATAGAAGCCGCCCTCGCTGGCGCGGGTGCGGGAGTAGTCGAGATCCTGCGGCGGCTTGGCGAAGAGCATGCAGCCATTGAGCAGAACCGCGGCGGCGACGATCGGGAAGAGAGAGCGGATGGAGCGCATGTGAGCCTCACGTGTGGGTGTCGGAAACGAAGAACGGCGACGTCGCTGTGACGTGGCCGCATGTTATTTCCGCGTGGGCGTGCGCTCTTGAAGGAACGGGCTGGCTACTTGTACGTAGGGGCTGACCTCCCCGGCAGCGCGCCGTTCGCCATCACCGAGGACGCCGCGGTTCCTTCCGCCTGGGCCCTGGCCCCCGGTTCGATCCGCATCATCGACGGCGCGAAGCCGAACATCGTGCGGCTCGTGCGCGTGAGATGCGCCGCGTCCGCGAACCCCGCCGCGTGCGCGGCCGACGACAGCGACTCGCCCTGCATCAGCAGCTCCCACACGCGGAGAAAGCGCCGCCAGAGGATGTACGGACGCAGCGCCATCCCCGTCTCCTCGACGAAGAGATGGCGGAAGCGGCTCGGCGAGAGGCACGCGACCTCGGCAACCTTCTCGAGGGTGAGCGGCTCGTCGATGTGGCTGCGGATGTACGACGTCGCGCGGAGGATCCGCTCGTCGGCGACGTTGGACGGCGCGACGGTGCCGGTGAGCGAGCGGATCAGCCGCTGCGCGGCGTCGGCGACCGCCTGCAACCCGTGCTGCTCGCGCCAGGCGGCGAAGAGCGCCGGTCCGGCCTCGCCCAGCTGCCCCGCGGACAACGCGACGATCCCCTCGTCGCCGTGCAGCTCCGCCAGCGCTCGACCCTCGCGCGTTTCCGGTTCGACGAAGATGACGACGCACGCGCGCGGTCCCGCGGCGTCCATGCTGTGCGGCTGCCGCGATGCGATCAGCGCGCCGTCGTAGCTCGTCCACTCCGCGTTCTCGCTGGGACGAAACGCGAGCCCGTGCTCGGAGCCGAACGCGAGCTGGATCGCGTAGTGCGCGTGCACCGGCACGAGCCCGCCGCCGCGGCTGACGAACAGGCAGCCGCCGTCCCACGACACGAACTGGCTGAGCGCGGAGACGGTGCTCATCGCGGGGGGGTCGTCATGCGAAGACGATACTGCTCCCCGGCCGCCCCGGCAATCGTCGTCAGCCGGGCACCAGCGCCTCGCGCCGCGCCGCGGCCTGCTCGGCGACGAACCGGGCGTCGTCCCCCACCCCGCCGATGAGCGAGGAGCTCAGGCGATGCTGGAACCGCAGCCCGACGAAATACAGTCCCGGCACCTCGGCGACGACGCCGCGGCTGTGGCGCGGATATCCGTCGCTCTCGAAGATCGGCAGGTCGATCCAGCGATAGTCGGGGGCGAAGCCCGTGCACCAGACGACGACGCGCGGCTCGAGCACCGTGCCGCCGCAGACGGGCAGCCCGCCTCTCACCTCGTCCACTCGATCCACGCGCGAGATGCCGGCCTCACGGATCTCCCGCTCGGCGATGCCGATCAGCGCGTCGCCGCTCGCTCTGATGTTCGCGCGCATGCGTCTGCCGATGCTCGTCTCCGCGGTCGCGCGGCGCGCGATGGGCCAGATCCAATCGAACACGTCGCGCCCGAGGAACCGGCGCGGGAGATGGCCCGTGTCCCGTCCCGCGAGCCAGACCTTCCGGTAGCGCGCCAGCTCGAGCGCGATCTGCGCCCCGGAGTTGCCCGCCCCGACGACGAGCGCGGGTCCGAGCGGGAGCGCGAACGGGGTCCGGTACTCGCTGGAGTGCAGCTGGTGGCTCTCCGGCGAGAGCAGCCTCGCGACCTCGGGCACGCGCGCACGCTGGAATGCACCCGTCGCGACGATGACGTTCGACGCCTCAATCGTCGCCGCGCCCGATTCCGTGCGGATGACGAAGTGCTCCCCGTCGTGGCGCAGCGACGCCACGCGCGCGTTCAACCGCACTGGAAGATCGAAGCGCTCGGCGTAGCGCTCCAGGTAGTCGCCCATCTCGTCCTTGTCCGCGAGATGGTAGGGGCTCGCCGGAAATGGCATTCCCGGGAGCCCGCTGTACCTGGCGGGAGTGAACAGTCGCAGTGAATCCCAGCGCCGCCGCCAGTTGTCGCCGACGCGCGCCTCGTCGCTGAGGATCGCGAAGTCCACCTCGCGCCGGGCGAGCTCGTGGCCGGCGGCGAGCCCGGCCTGGCCGCCACCGATGACGATCGCCTCGTAGCGCTCCACGCGGGCGGGGGGTCGGCGATCCGGAGCCGAAGCGGTTTTCATCGGGACACCATGGTGAGAGCCGAGCTGTCGCGCGTCACGTTGCACCGCGAATCTCGCCCGCCCTGGCCCGGCGCGCTTGAACGAAGTGGCTGACTTGCGTCCCTCCGAGGCTCGCTCTGTCCGGGATCGGCCTGGTGCTGTACACTGGTCGCGACGGCCACGCGTCAGCCCACATGGCGGCGCGCCCCCCTCTAGCCGGAGGTGAGCATGTCGGAACACCAGCACCATCACGACCACGGGTCCCACTCGCACGAGTCACACAGACCGGTCGTCCACGCACCCCAGGCCGATGCAGTCGGCGCGTACACGCGTGCCTACGCCGAGGCGCAGCCCGATCCCGGTCGCACCGTGGTGTCGGTGGACATGGAGACGAGCGAGTTCGACTGGGAGTTCATTCCCGGGCGCACCACGCGAGCGTGGGGATTCAACGCGCAGGTCCCAGGGCCGGTGATCGAGGCGCGCGTCGGCGACGTCCTCGAGGTGCGACTCACCAACCGCCTCCCCGAGCCGACGACGATGCACTGGCACGGGCTGCGGCTGCCGGCGGCGATGGACGGCACCGACATGGTGCAGCGCCCCGTCGACCCGGGAGAGACCTTCACCTATCGCTTCCGGCTCCCCGACGCGGGCACCTTCTGGTACCACCCGCACACGCACGAGGCGGTGCAGATGGAGCACGGCCTGTACGGCGCGATCGTCGTCCGCGGGCCCGACGAGCCGGTGCTCGATGCCGATCGCGTGCTCGTCCTCGACGACGTGATGCTCGACGACGACGCGCAGGTCGAGCCGCCGGGTGGATGGATCGAGCGTCATAACGGCCGTGAGGGCGGCACGCGCCTCGTGAACGGGCGACAGGAGCCCGAGCTGACCATCGCCGCCGGACAGGTGGAGCGCTGGCGGATCGTCAATGCGGCGAGCGCGCGTTACGTGCGTCTCTCGATCGGCGGACGCCCCTTCACGATCATCGGCACGGACGGCGGCCTCATCCCCGCGCCGCTCACCGTGACGGAGGTGCTGCTCGCGACCGCGGACCGGGTCGAGATCGCGGTGGGCCCCTTCGCCGAGGGCGAGGTGCTCGAGGTCGTGTCGCTGAAGTACAACCGGCGGAGCATCACCTGGCCGCACGACGAGACATTCGCGACGCTGCGCGTCGGCGCGCCCGCGCCGTCCCGCGCGTCGATCCCCGCCATGCTGCGGCACATCGAGCCGCTGGTGCGCGGACCGGTCGTTCCGACCCGTGAGGTGCATCTCGGGGTGAAGATGAGCCTGCGCGGGATGGACTTCGTCATCAACGACGAGACCCACCACCGCGATCGGCCGGTGGTCGTCGGGGAGCTGCAGGTGTGGGACGTGATCAACGACTCGAACATGGACCATCCCTTCCACCTGCACGGTTTCTTCTTCCAGGTCCTCGACCTGAACGGCGAACCGCCGGCGTTCCTCTCCTGGGAGGACACCGTCAACGTTCCGCCGAAGAGCCACGTCCGCATCGCCTGGATGCCCGATGACCGTCCGGGCGAATGGATGTACCACTGCCACATCCTGGAGCATCACGAGAAGGGGATGATGGCGCACTTCCAGGTGGTGCGCCCCGGCGAGGAACCTCCGCCGCCCGCGCACGCGCACCATCACCACGGCTAGCTGCCCTGTCGTTCACCACGCGCGCCGCGTCGTTCGCCAGCGCTTCATTGCGCGGACGGCGCGGCCGTCGTACTCCTGCGCCAACGCCCCGGCTGAACGCCCGTCGCGCTGAGCGTTAGGCAGGACTCCGCGCGAGCCGGGGGCACCGGTCGAGGTCCGCATGGCCAGAGCGCCCCGGAGTCGCGTCGTTCCCCTGCTCGCTACCGCGGTGGTCCTCACCGCCGCGGTCGCGCTCGCCGCCGCCTGCTCGGCGAAGCACGACGCCACGGCGCCGTACCGCCCGCCCCCGGAGTGCGACCTCGCGGGGCAGCCCGCCGCCGGCGCCACGCAGGCGTACGTCGCCATGCGCGGCTTCGCCTTCACTCCGGACACCATCCGCGTCGCCGCCGGCACCACGGTCACCTGGGTCAACTGCGAGCAGCCGAGCGTCGACGCGCACACCGCGACGGCGTCCGGAGGCGAGTGGGACTCGGGCTACCTCCAGCCCGGGCAGAAGTTCACGCGCATCTTCGCGGCCGCCGGACGGTTCGCGTACGCCTGCATCCCGCACCCCTTCATGCACGGCGCGGTCGTCGTCCAGTGATCCGCGCGCCCGCTGTCACGCCCACTCGAGGAGGCACCATGCATCGTATCTCACCACTGACGCTCGCCGGGGCGGTCCTCTGCGCTGCCGCCGTCACCGCGTGCAACTCCAGGGACACCGCCGCCCCGCCGAAGCCCGAGCAGTACACCGCGTCGCTCAGCGGCTCGAACGAGACGACGCCGCCCGCGCTCATCATCGGCGCGACGGGGAGCGCGACGATCACCGTGAACGGGCACGATCTCGCGTGGACGCTCACCACCGCGAACTTCGCCTCCGGCACCACGGCGCCCGGCTCTTCGTCGACGACGCTCCCGGCGCACATCCACGTCGGAGCGGCGGGCGTGTCCGGCGGAATCGTGGTGCCGCTCAGCGCGACGGTGAACGGCACGACCTCGGGGACCGCCACGGTCGTCGACTCCGTGCTCACTCACCTGCGTGCCGGCGACGCGTACGTCAACGTCCACACCGCCGCGCGTCCCTCGGGCGAGATCCGCGGGCAGCTGACCCGCGTTCAGTAGCGCGGCGGCGCGGGCGACATGACGAGGGGCGGCCGCCGAGCCGCCCCTCGTCACGTCAGAGCCGGATCCGCACGACTCCGTCGGTCTCGTCGACGTGATAGATCCCGATGCCGCGCGTCGACGGGCCCGCGCGCACGCAGCCGGTGCGCACGTCGAACTGCGAGCCGTGCCAGGGGCACTGCACCGTCCCACAGATCATCGTCCCCCCGGCGAGCGACCCGCCCTCGTGGGAGCAGGCATCGTCGAAGGCGACGTAGCCGTTCGCGGTCCGCGCCAGCACGAGGCGCCGGCCGTCGACGCGCAGCAGCTTCATCTGATCCACGGCGAGCTCGTTCGCCTTCGCCCCGACGATCGTTCCGTCCTCGTCGCTGGTGGCCGTCGAGTCCGACCACTTGCCCCCGCCGGCGTAGCGGTTGTCGACGCTGATCTGGTCGCGCATCACCAGCTCCCCGCCTAACGATCCGCCGGCCATCAGGAGCGCGAAGCCTGCCGCCTCGATCGCGAGCACGAGCACCGTCGGCTCCGCCGCGGCGTCGCCGCGCACGAGCGCCGCGGTCACGAACGCCGCCACCGCGCCCAGCACGAGGACCATGTGCCGCGTCGCCCGCGACCAGCCGCTGCTCCGCGGCGGGACGGTGTGCACGTAGTCGACGAACCCCGGGATCGCCGCGAGCACCGACATCGCCAGCCCGGCGAGGAGGAGATGATGGCCGGTCGCCCACCAGGCCGGCCGGCCGAGCAGCCGCCCCGCCACGTCGAAGATGACGCCGCCGGTGAGGAACGCGAAGGGAAATGGGATCAGCGCCGGATGCACCGGATGCCCGTCGATGCTCGCCTTGCTTCTCATGGCGCGCAGGATTCACGGCGCGCGCGCGCGGGTCAATCGACCGGGGGTGAATGGCGGGCCACGCGTGGCGAAGTGCGAGCGAATGGCGATGGGGGCCGGCGCCGCGGCGCCGACCCCCACCCCGCCCTCGGTGACGCTCAGCCGTCGCTGCCGTGGTCGTCGATGCCGTCGCGATCGTGGTCCTCGAATGCGCGGAAGGACCGTTCGATGTTCCACGCGATCAACGCCGCGTTCGCGCTGTTTCCGGGATCGACCACGACGCCGGCTCCGTCCATGAACCACGACGACAGATCCACGTGGAGCGTGATGTTGTTCGTCACGCCATCGGCGACCGTCAGCGGCGGCTGGAACTCGAGCTCGAGTCCCGCTTCCGGCGCCGAGTCGAAGACGAAGGGCGTTCCATTGAACGTTCCCTCCACGTGCACGCTCCTCCCGGCGAACTCGGGGTGCGCCGCGAGGAAGGCGGCGGTGCGATCCTCCCCCGCGCGCGGCGCGCGGATCTTCGCCTCCAGCTCGTTGTAGGTCCCCGCCGGGATCGAGACCGTGAATGCCTGCTCGATCGCCGGCGTCACCGGCAGGTCGACGAGCATCGGGTCGAGATCGAGCTCGGTGCATCCGTTATCGTCGTCCGACGCGCCGCAGCTGCCTGTCGTGCCGCGATGAAGCTCGATCCGCGCGAGGACGAGCTGCGCCTTGGTGATCACCAGCGTGTTGGTGCCGCCGGCGACCGTCACGACGCGCGATGGACCGGCGGCGACAGCCGCGGCGCCCGCGCCGCCGCTCGCGACAGAGACGCTGACCGGCACTCGCGACGTGCCGGCGACGTCGCTGCACGCGACGACTGCGCCCGAGAGAAGGAGAGAGACCAGCGAGACGCTGAACCGGGAAGTGCGAGGCATCGGATACCTTTGGTGAAGTTGGGTGGGGATGCGCCGCCCGCGAGAGGTGGCGGGGAGATCTTAGGCCCGTGCGTCTCGATGACCCGTGACCGCGCCCACACCCTCATGCTCCATCACCGTTCGCCCCGCGCGAGCCGGTCTTCACCCCGACGAGTATCTCCGCGCCTCACCGCGCGAGCCGCTTCTCCACCTCTTCCCGCCGCGACCGCGCGACCCTGACCCTCGCGCCGTTCCGCAGCTGCAGCTCGTACTCTCCACCACCCGCCTTGAGCAGCGCGTCCACGCGATCGAGCTGGACGATCGCCGAGCGATGGACGCGGACGAAGCGCGCCGGGTCGAGCTGATCCTCGAGCGCCTGCATCGGCTCGCGGATCAGGTGCTTCCGGTCGCCGACGACGAGCTCCGCGTACGGACCGCTCGCCAGGATGTAATCGATGTCCGACACCGGGATGAAGCGGACCTTCCCGCGCGACTCGACGGGAATCCGCTCGAGGTAGCGCGCTCCCGATGCCGGCGTCGTCGCGGCCGGCGCGTCGTGTCCGCCCTCCAGCAGCACCGCCAGCAGCCTCTCGCCGAGGCGGCTCGCCTCCTCGAGTCGCACCATGCGGCGCGCGCGCTTGAACGCCGCCTCGAAGCGCTCGTCGTCGAACGGCTTCACCAGATAGTCGACCGCCGCGAGGTCGAACGCCTCGAGCGCGTGTCGGTCGAACGCCGTCACGAACACCGTGGTCGGCATCCGCGCGCCGATCGCGCGCACCACCTCGAGCCCGGTCATCCCCGGCATCTGCACGTCGAGGAAGACGAGATCCGGCGCCAGCGATCCGATCGCCGCGACCGCCGACGCGCCGTCGCCGATCATCCCGACGATCTCGACGCCGCGCTCCTTGCGCAGCAACCCCGCCACGCGCTCGCGCCCCAGCGGCTCGTCGTCGACGATCAGGACGCGGAGCACCGGACGCTCAGCCATCGCGCGCGCTCCCCCGCTCGGCGGCCGTGTGATACGGCAGCCTGACCTCCACGACGGCGCCTCCGGCTTCCCCCGCGCGCAGCGTGAGGCGCTGCCGCGCTCCATACAGCTGCGCGAGGCGCGCGCGCGTGTTCGTCAGCCCCACGCCCTCGCGCGCATCCTTCGCCGGCCCCGCGCCGTTGTCGCGCACGGTGAGCACCAGATCGCCGGCGTCGCGCGCGGCGCGAACCTCCACCCGCCCGGTGGTCCGCACCGACGCGAGCCCGTGGCGGAAGGCGTTCTCCACCAACGGCTGCAGCACGAGGTTCGGCACCAGCGCGTCGTCGAGCGACACGTCCGCGTCGACGGACACGTCGAGATTTCCCTGGAAGCGCACCTCCATGATCTCCAGATAGCGTCGCAGCATCTCCAGCTCGCGGGCGAGCGGGATCTCCTGCTCGTCGCCCTCGTCGAGGGTGTGGCGAAGGAGATCGCCGAGCCGCGCGATCATCCGCCTGACGCCGCGCGGATCCTGCTCGACGAGCGTCGAGATCGCGTTCAGCGTGTTGAACAGGAAGTGCGGGTTGAGCTGGGTGCGCAGCGCGTTCAGTCGCGCGTCGGCGAGCTGCGCCTGCAGCTGCGCCGCCTCGGCCTGCAGCCGGCGCGTCTCCTCGAGCCGCGCGCGATGACGCACGAGGTAGTTGCGCGCCAATCCCGCGCCGAGCACGACGACGTACACCAGGAAATCGTAGAGGAACGAATAGCGAAAGAACATGCCGCGCAGCGGCGGCGACGGCGGAAGGCGTCCCGACAGCCCACGCGGCGGCTGAGGACGCGGCATCAGCTGCTCGCTGATCGCCTGCAGCAGCGCGTTCGTCGCCACCGCGAGCACGAGCCCGATCGCCAGAAAGGCGAGGACGCGCACGAGCGTCGGCCGGTCGCCCCCGAAGCGGCGCGCCATCCAGAAGATCGGCAGCGTCAGCAGCGCCCACAGTGCGTATTCGACCAGCGCGAGGGTCGCGACGCCCGGCGTCGGCTCCGGGCGCGCCGCCGCGCGCATCGCCGCCAACGCCGCGACGCGAGGGTCGACCAGGCGTCCCGCCGCGGTGAGCGCGGCGAGGAACGCCCAGAAGGCGACGATCGCGACGATCTCGCCCCGCGTGAGCCGCGTGACCGACCCACTCGCGTCGCTCGATTCGTGTCGCGTTCCCGTCATCTCGTGACGCCGGCGTGCAGCTGGTGACATGACGCTGAACTTCGCTCGCCCGGCACCCGTAGCGTGCGTCGGCACCATCCACGAGGTCGAGTTGAACGGGACGAAGATTACCGCCGCGGCGGCCGGCGTCGCCATCCTCGCCGGCACCGGCTGGTTCTACAGCCGCGCCGACGGCAGCGAAGGCCCCGCGTTCCGGACCGCCGCCATCGAGCGCGGCAACGTGAGGTCCACGGTCTCCGCAACCGGCACCCTCGGCGCCGTGCAGACCATCCAGGTCGGCACTCAGGTCTCCGGTCAGGTCGCGGCGATCTACGTCGACTACAACGATCGCGTTAGGAGAGGCCAGCTCCTCGCCCGCATCGATCCGCGGCTGCAGGATCAGGCCGTGGAGGACGCGCGGGCGCAGCTCGAGCGCGCCGAGGCCACCATGGCGCAGGCGGACAGCGACCACGCGCGCGGCAGGAAGCTGTTCGACGCGAACGCCATCACCGCGAGCGAGCTGAGTACTCTCGAGTCGAATCTCGCGGTGGAGAAGGCCGGCGTGAAGTCGGCGCGCATCGCCCTCGACCGCGCGCGGCAGAACCTCGCCTACACCGACATTCACGCACCGATCGCCGGCGTCATCGTCGAGCGCAACGTCGACGTCGGCCAGACCGTCGCCGCGAGCTTCGCGGCGCCGCAGCTCTTCCTCATCGCCAACGATCTCGCCGACATGCGCATCCTCGTCTCGGTGGACGAGAGCGACATCGGCGCGATCAGACCGGGGCAGCCCGTGCAGTTCACCGTGCAGGCGTACCCCGGCGACGTCTTCACCGGCAGCGTTCAGCAGGTGCGGCTCCAGTCGAAGACGCAGGACAACGTCGTCAGCTACACCGCCGTCGTCGCCGTGAAGAACCGCACAGGCAAGCTCCTCCCGGGCATGACCGCGACGGTGCACTTCCTCACCGGCCACGCGGAGAACGTGCTCGTCGTGCCCAACGCCGCGCTGCGCGTCCGGCCGACGCCGGCGATGCTCGCGCGCGCGACCCCCGACGAGCGTCCGGGCTCCGCGATCGTCTGGACCCTCGACGACAGGGGAAACCCCGCGCCGGTGCGCGTCCACACGGGGCTCAGCGACGGCAGGAACACCGAGATCGAAGGCGCGAACCTTCGCGAAGGAACGAAGGTCGTGATCGGCGTGATGGAGAGCGGCGACGCCGCGAGCGAGCCCTCGTCGTCGAAGAACCCCTTCCAGGCGCCGCGCGGGGGCGGCTCGGACAGAGGCGGCTGATGGACACGACGACGCTCCTCCGCGAAGCGCTGCAGAGCATCCGCGGCAACCGGATGCGTACGCTGCTCACGATGCTCGGCATCGTCATCGGCGTCGGCGCGGTGATCGTGCTCGTCGCGCTCGGCAACGGCGCCCGCCGCCAGATCGAGGCCTCCATCAACAGCCTCGGCACCAACGTCATCATGATCATGCCCGGCTCGACGACGCGAGGCGGGGCGAATCAGGGACTCGGCTCCCTCAACTCCCTCACCGTCCACGACGCCGAGCAGATCGAGCGCGAGGCGACGCTCCTCTCGGCGCTGTCGCCGGTGGTGGTCACCCACTCGCAGGTGATCGGCGGGGAGAGCAACTGGAGCACGCGGGTCTACGGCGTGTCCACGGACTACTTCACCATTCGCGACTGGGACGCGAGCTCGGGAGAGCCCTTCGACGATGCGGACGTCCGCGCCAGCCGCAAGGTCGCGCTGCTGGGCGCCATCGTGGCGAAGAGCCTCTTCGCAGACGCCGATCCAGTCGGCGCGCAGATCCGGATCGGCCACGTTCCCTTCACCGTCGTCGGCGTGCTGCGGCCGAAAGGTCAGAACGCCGGCGGCGCCGATGAGGACGACATCGTGCTCATCCCGTACACCACCGCCCAGTCGCGGCTGAGCGGCGACGTCAGCATCGGTCACATCCTCGCCAGCACGCGCTCGCCGAGCCAGTTCCCCGCGGCGCAGGAGGAGATCGCCGGCATCCTGCGCGAGGCGCACAGGCTGAACGTGGCCGGAACCGAGGACGACTTCCTCATGCGCGATCAGACGCAGATCGTCCGCGCGGTCACGAGCACCACGCGGACCATGTCCGCCCTCCTCGCCGCGATCGCGTCGATCTCGCTCCTGGTCGGCGGGATCGGGATCATGAACATCATGCTCGTCTCGGTCACGGAGCGGACGCGGGAGATCGGCATCCGCAGGGCGACCGGCGCGCGCGCCCGCGACGTGCTCGCGCAGTTCCTGGTGGAGAGCGTCGCACTGAGCGTGGTGGGCGGGCTCGTCGGCCTCGTCTGCGGCTGCGTCGGCGCGGCGCTGCTCGGACGGGTGACCGGATGGCGGGTGGCGACCCCGCTCTCCGCGGTGCTCATCGCCGTCGGCTTCTCGGCGGCGGTGGGGGTGTTCTTCGGGCTGTATCCCGCGCGGAAGGCGGCGGCGCTGGATCCGATCGAGGCGCTGCGGTACGAGTGAGGAGTTCACCCCGTCGCAGCCCACGTTCGCCACATCGAAGACCCCCGCGACGACCGACGCCCCGCGGTAATCCGCGGGACGGGCACCATGTGTGCTTGCGGGAGAGAGGCATGAGAGCGCGCACCACGTTCTGCCCCGCCGCCGCGATCGTGTCGCTCCTCGTCCTCGCGGCGTGCGGCCGCGCCGGACCGGCGCCCGCGCTCGCCGCGACGAGCGAGCCCGCACCCGCCGACCACAGCGGAGAGCCGGTGGCGCGCCTCCTCTGGCTCGACATGCGCAACGTCGATCTGCACATCGACGCCACCCACGCGCTTCGCATCCGCCGACTCCGCGGCGAGGCGGTGCCGAGCCATTCAGACGCGCCCGCGGTGCTCGACGACGAATCGTCGTTCACGGTGCGCGTGACCTCCGGAACCGTCGCGCTCTCCGGCGACGCGCTGAGCGCGCTCCTCAACGAGCACGTCTTCGGCTACAAGGGCTCGCCGCTGCGCAACCTCCGCGTGCGTACCTCGGGGACGCAGCTCGTCCAGCGCGGCATCATGCACAAGGGCGTCGACATCCCCTTCGAGATGACCGCGTCGGTCTCCCTGGAGCCCGACGGCCGCGTGCGGCTCCATCCGACGAAGACGCGCATCCTCGGCGTCGACGGCGAGAAGCTGCTCCACGCGCTGGGCCTCCACCTCGACCGCCTGCTCGACCTCAGCGGCGCGCGCGGGGCGTCAGTGAAGGGGGACGACCTCTTCCTCGAGCCGACGAAGATCCTTCCCCCGCCGGCGATCACCGGGCGCCTCGCGAGCATCCGCGTCGAGGGGGACGAGCTGGTGCAGGAGTTCGAGCGCCTTCCCGACGACAGCGTCTTCGACGGCTACGCCCGGCCCGACTCCGCGGCGCGCAACTACATCTTCTTCCGCGGCAGCCAGCTCCGCTTCGGCAAGCTGCTGATGACCGACACCGACCTTCAGATCGTCGACGCCGACGAGCGCGATCCCTTCGATCTCTACCTGAAGGAGTACAACAAGCAGCTCACCGCGGGGACGTCGCGCACCCTGCCCAACCTCGGCCTGCGCGTGCTGATGCCCGACTATCGCGCCGTGGCGACGACGCCGAACGTCGCCCTCCGGCGCGACTAGCGGCGGGCAGCCCTCGGCTCGGACGCACGCACGCCCGCGACGCGGTACACTTGATCGATCGCGTCGCCGTCATCGGCCACATCGACACAATCCATCTCGGGTGCATGAAGAAGATCGGCTTCCTCTCCTTCGGCCATTGGAGCGCCTCGCGCCAATCGGCCGCGCGGTCCGCGCACGACGTCCTGCAGCAATCGATCGAGCTGGCGGTCGCGGCCGAGGAGCTCGGTGCGGATGGCGCGTACTTCCGCGTCCATCACTTCGCGCAGCAGCTCGCCTCTCCCTTTCCGCTCCTCGCGGCGATCGGCGCGAAGACGAGCCGCATCGAGATCGGAACGGCGGTGATCGACATGCGCTACGAGAATCCGTTCTACATGGTCGAAGACGCCGGGGCCGCCGACATCATCAGCGGCGGCCGCCTGCAGCTCGGCATCAGCCGCGGCTCGCCGGAGCAGGTCATCGAAGGGTGGCGTCACTTCGGCTACGTGCCGCCGGAGGGTGGAACCGATGCGGACCTCGGCCGTCGCCATGCCGAGGTCTTTCTCGAGCTTCTGAAAGGGAATGGGTTCGCCCGACCCAATCCGAGGCCGATGTTCCCGAACCCACCGGGACTGCTCCGACTCGAGCCGCATTCAGCGGGACTTCGCGACCGGATCTGGTGGGGCTCGGCGTCCAACGCGACGGCGACGTGGGCCGCGAAGCATGGAATGAACCTGCAGAGCTCCACGCTGAAGGAGGACGAGTCGGGCGAGCCCTTTCATGTCCAGCAGGCGCGCCAGATCCGCGTCTTCCGTCACGCGTGGAAGGAGGCGGGACACGCCCGCGAGCCACGCGTCTCGGTGTCCCGATCGATCTTCGCGCTCATGAACGACCGCGACCGCCTCTACTTCGGCACCGACGAGCGCAGCGATCAGGTGGGATTCATCGACAACATGCGGGCCGTGTTCGGCCGGTCATACGCCGCCGAGCCGGACGTGCTGATCGAAGAGCTGAGAGCGGACGAGGCGATCGCCGAAGCGGACACGCTGCTGCTGACCGTGCCCAACACCCTCGGCGTCGAATACAACGTGCATGTGATCGAAGCGATCCTCACGCACGTCGCGCCCGCGCTGGGGTGGCGGTAGCGGGCGTCGTGGCAGCTACCCAGGAGATGCCGCGGCATCGCTTCTGCTCTCCCGCACGCTCATGGACACCCCCATGACGGACGTGAACAAGCCCGCGGCGAACGCCGGCGCGACCGAGCGCGACCAGTCTCCCCACCTCGCCGGCCAGACGGCCGTCGTGACCGGGGCGAACTCGGGGATCGGCGAGGCCATCGCGCGCGCGCTCGCCGCCCGGGGCGCGGCGGTCGTCGTGAACTACCACGCGCACCCCGATGACGCCGATCGCGTCGTGCGCGACATCGTCGCCGCGGGCGGCCGCGCGACGGCGGTGGCGGCGGACGTCAGCAAGGAGGCGGACGTCGACTCGCTCTTCGCCGCCACGGTCCGGGAGTTCGGCACGGTGGACATCCTCGTCAGCAACGCCGGTCTGCAGCAGGACGCGGCGCTGGCGGACATGACCCTCGCGCAGTGGCAGAAGGTGATCGACGTGAACCTCACCGGCGGCTTCCTCTGCGCGCGCGCCGCGGTGCGCGAGTTCCTGCGGCGCGGTCCGCGTCCCGCCGTCTCGCGCGCGACGGGAAAGATCATCTTCACCAGCTCCGTGCACGAGGCGATTCCCTGGGCGGGTCACGCGAACTACGCGGCGTCCAAGGGCGGCATCAAGCTGCTCATGGAGAGCATCGCGCAGGAGCTCGGCCCGCGCCGCATCCGCGTGAACAGCATCGCGCCAGGCGCGATCAAGACCAACATCAACGTCGAGGCGTGGTCGACCCCGGAGGCCGAGCGAAAGCTGCTGAAGCTCATCCCCTACGGCCGGGTGGGAGATCCGGACGACATCGGCCGCGTCGCCGCATGGCTCGCCTCCGACGATGCCGACTACGTTCACGGCGCGACGCTCTTCGTCGACGGCGGGATGACGCTGTACCCGGGATTCGCCGGCGGCGGCTGAGCGACCGCGCTCCTCGGGATCAGCCGACGCGGTACCGCTCCGCGTCCTGAGTCTTCAGCACGAGGCCGTGGCCGGCCCGGTCGTCGGGCACGCGGAGCATTCCCTCCACTGGCTCGGCGGTTCCGTCGAAGAGCAGGCGCTCGATGCGCGCATGGTCGTGGAAATACTCGACGTGCCGGAGCGGGAGCGATGCCGCGGCAATGGGGAGGTGAAGGTAGGGCGCCGTGTGCGCGGAAAGATCGAGCGAGAACGCCTCGCAGAGCGTGCTCGCCCGCAGGAAGCCCGAGTATCCCCCGCAGCGGGTCGCGTCGGCCTGCAGCACGTCGACCGCGCCTGCCTCGAGCATCCGCCGGAAGTAGAGGGCGTCGTGACCGTACTCTCCCGCGGCGATGTCCATCCCCGCGGGCCCGCGGTCGCGAATGAGGCGCAGGCCGCGCAGGTCGTCCGACGACACCGGCTCCTCGAACCAGGACACTCCCAGCGCCGCGAACTCCTCCGCGAAGCGGAGCGCCTGCTTCCGCGTGTAGGCGCCGTTGGCGTCGACGAACAGCTCCGCGTCGCCGCCGATCGCGTGCCGCGCCGCGCGCGCTCGTTCGAGGTCGCGCGCGGGCTCCCGCCCGACCTTCATCTTCACGCGCGGGATTCCCTGCTCCACCCACGTCGCGAGCTGTTCCTGCAGCTCGCGCGCAGAGTACGTGGTGAACCCGCCGCTGCCGTAGACAGGCACGCGGTCGCGCACCGCGCCGAGCAGTCGCGCGAGCGGAAGGCCGAGCAGCCGCGCCTGCAGATCCCAGAGCGCGACGTCGACCGCGGAGATCGCGGCCGACGCGACGCCGGCCCGGCCGATGTTGCGCACCGCGCGGAGCATCTCCGCCCAGAGCGAGCCGACCGAGAGCGCGGCCCGGCCGCAGACGACGCCCGCCAGCGTGTCGCGAACGAGCGGCGCGGCGGCGGCATCGGTATACGACCACCCGAGCCCACGCTCCCCTCCGGCGAATGCATAGACGACCACCATGGTCGTCGAGTCCCAGGCGAACGTGCCGTCGGATTCGGGACGGTCGGTGGGAATCCGGTAGGCCGCCACCTCCAGGCGCTCGACGATCATTGCCACGGTTCAGCCATGCTTCGCAACGAGCTGCTCGGCGAGATCCTGGACGTCGCGCGCCGAGAGCTCGGGCTGCGGCCCCTCGGGATTCATCACCTTCCCCGGCCGCTCGATGAACGCGGCGCGACATCCGGCGGCGAGCGCGCCGGCGATGTCCCACGCGTGGGCGGCCACCAGCAGCACCTCGCGCGGCTTGACCTCGAGCTCCTTCGCGGCGTACGCGTACGCCTCGGGCGCCGGCTTGTAGCGCTTCACCTCGTCGGCCGAGAGCACGCGATCGAACAGCGGGCGCAGCCCCGCCTGCTCGAGGAGCCTTTCCGCCGCCTTCTCCGTCGAGTTGGTGAGCGTCGCGACGACGAAGCCCGCGGCCTTCAATCGTTCGAGGCCGGGACGCGCATCGGGGTACGCCGGGATCTTCCCCAGCGCCGCCTCGAGCGCCTTCCGATCCTCGGCGCTCGCCTCGCGTCCCTGCTGCCGCGCGAGCATTCCCAGCGCCTCCTGCGTCAGCTTGTCGAAGGGGCGATAGCGGCCGATGACGGTCGCGGTGAGAAAGAGCTGGAGCACCTGCTCGAACCAGCGCTTCCGCAGCTCGGACGGCTGGGGATGGCCGAAGATGCGCCCGAATGTCGCGTCGAGCGCGGACATGTCGAGCAGCGTCTCGTTCATGTCGAACACGATCACCGGCTTCATGCGGTGCCTCGCGGTGCAGGGTGGATGCGCGCGGCCGGCGCCGCGTGCCCGTGGTGCGGCGACAGCTCGCGGCGCGCGGCGAGCTCGCGGATGCGCGCCGCAGTCCGCGACGCGATCGCCTGGATCGTGAGCGACGGGTTCACCGCCGCCGAGGTCGGAAACACCGAGCCGTCGCAGATCCAGAGGTTCGGCACGTCGTGCGAGCGGCAGTCCGCGTCCACGACGCTGTCGTGCGGGTCGTGGCCCATGCGGCAGCCGCCGAGCAGATGCGCGGTGCGGTCGGCGTGCCAGCTCTCGCGCCCGCCCGCCGCCTCGAGGATGGATGTCATCTGACGGACCGCGTGCCGCACGATGGCCTGGTCGTTCCCGTGGTAGCCGAAGACGACGCGCGGGATGGGGAGGCCGTGGCGGTCGCGCTCGTCGTGATGCAGCTCGACGCGGTTGTCGCGCCGCGGCAGCACCTCGCCGACGATCCCGAGCCCCGACCAGTAGTTGTAGTCGAGCATCTCGCGCCGCAGCGACGCTCCCCAGAGCCCCCGCGACGTCGCCATGCGCGAGGCGAAGTCCACCACGTGCGGTCCCACGACCTCGATCGTGTAGCCGCAGACGAACGCCTCGCCCGGGATGGTGCGGTTGAAGTGCTCGGTGATCGCGCCGCCGGGCGGGGGCGCCTTGTACTGGTTGATGCGCTCGGGGAACTTCGCGAACACCTGGTCGCCGGTGTGCACCATGAAGCATCGCCCGACGCAGCCCGAGGAGTTGGCCATCCCGTCGGGGAACATCGCGCTCGCGCTGCCGAGCAGCAGCCGCGGCGTCTCCACCGCGTATCCGGCGACGACGACGTTACGGGCGCGCTGCCGGTGCAGCTCGGCGCCGTCGGCGCGGAAATAGAGCACTCCCGTCGCGAGGCCGCGGCTGTCGTGCTCGATGCGCGCCGCCATGCACCCCGGACGCACCTCGGCACCGGCGCGGATCGCGCGCGGAACGTACGTGACGAGGACGGAGCTCTTCGCGTTGGTGGTGCAGCCGTAGTTGCAGAATCCGCGGTAGACGCACGGCGACCGGCCGCGATGCGGCGCGCTCAGCGTCGCGATCGGCGCCGGCGCGACCGGGATGCCGAGCTTCGTGCATCCCTCCACGAGCACCTTCGCGCACGCGTTGAGGTCGTGCTCGCGCTGCGGATAGCGCTTCCGGCGCCGCCCCCACGGATAGAACGTGGGGCCGGCGACCTGCAGATCGTGCTCGACCTCCTCGTAGAACGGCTCGAGGTCGGCGTAGCCTAACGGCCAGTCCCGCAGCTCGGCACCGGCGATCTCGCCGAGGATCGTTCGCCGGCGGAAGTCGTCGGGGTGCGCCCGCATCGCGATCATCGAGTAGTGGACGGTGCTTCCCCCGACGCCACGTCCCGAGTTGTTCGACCCGAGCTCGATCGGATGCTCGCCGGCGGAGATGCGCTCGTCCGTCCAGAACAGCGGATGCGACGCCGCCTCGTCGGAGACGAAGTCGCGCGTCGGATCCCAGTGCGGGCCGGCATCGATGATGACGACGCTGAACCCGGCTTCGGCGAGCTTCGCGCCGAGCGTCCCGCCCCCCGCCCCCGCTCCGACGATGCAGAAGTCGACCTCCTCGCGCGAGCGGTCGCGCATGGGGACACGCTCGCCGTCGATCCCCGGCGCCGTGAGGGTCCGCTCGCGCGCATCGGCGACGCGCGTCATCCGGTCCCCCATCGCGCGTCGCGCTCGTGCGCCTCCCACGGATCGACGCCACCGATCCACTTGCGGACGTGGCCGCGCGGCGAGGACGGCCCGTTGTACCCGGTCTCGTTCCACGCGAGGGGATGCGCGTAGTACGTCTTGACCACCGTCTCGCACAGCACGCTCGTGAAGAACCGCCTGGCGTCCAGCCCGGCCCACGCATCGCCGGGCGGGTCGCCGCGCTCGACACGGCGGAGCACCTCGTCCTGCTCCGCGTCGGCGAGCGCGACGAACGCGCGTCCGTGGAGCGCGCGGCTCGTCGCCTCGATGCCCGCGAGCCCCGCGCGCCACGCCTCGCGCTGCGGCGGGATTCCCTCGTAGCGATACCCCTGCCGCCGGTCCTCGTGCAGCCGCTCGTCGATGAACGGGACGATGGGGACGCGCGCCCCGGCCGCGCGGTCGGGTTGCGGGACGATGCGTTCGGCGACGGCCGCGAGCAGGGCGGCTTCGTCGCCCGTGAAGAAGCGGATCGGCGGCACCTCCTCGATCCGCCGCCTCACGACGTCGCGCGTCTGATCGTCCCAGTCGGGCGACGACCACTTGGCGAGGACGTCGTAGCCCGGGTAGCGCGGCCGGAAGGAGTCGCCCTCGCCCCCGCTCATGCTCGCGCCGCGACCGACGTCGACGTCACAGCAGGTAGAGGGCGGTGAGCCCCGCGGCGGCGAATCCCGAGAAGAGCGCCGGGGCCGTCATCGCCGGACCATCCAGAACGTTAGGCAGCGCCACGCGGAGCCCGCCCATCATCCGGTCGAAGCCGCGAAGGTGCATCCCGAGGCCGACGAAGCCGATGAGAAAGGTGGCCTCGAAGAGCACCGTCACCGAGAGCAGCGCCCAGCGCCCGCGCGTGAGGATGAGCCACGGCACCGCGGCCGCCGAGAGCACCGGCGTGGTGAGCGGGGCGTACATGAGCGGGTTGTTGAACGCCCCGCGATAGTGGAGCAGCGTCGCTTGGAGCGCCGCGCCGGCGAGCGTCACCGCGACCACGCACAGCGCCGCGGTCCGGAGCGGGACGCCGAGGACGGCGCCCGAGCCGCGCAGCCCCGTCGCGACGAGCACGGCGAGCGCGCCCACCGCCGAGAGCGCGAACGGCGCGAGGGGCGGCGCGTGATGCATCAGGTGGTGCAGCAGCCAGCCGTAGCCTCCGGGCTTGCTCGTGATCCCGTAGTAGTGGTGATAGCCCGCGCCGACGATCCCCGTGAGGACCCCGCCCGCGCCGGTGACGAGCAGCAGCTGGAGCGCCCAGCCCTCGTGCGGCGCGATGCCCGCCAGCACCGCGGCGATCAGGATCGCGCCCCCGCTCAGGAATGGCGTGTACTGCGCGCGTACCGCGAATCCCGAGCGGTAATGCCCGATGAACGCGTCGACCATCACGAGCAGCACCATGATCGCGGTCAGCGCGTTCAGCCAGCGCAGCCCGTTCCAGCCGAGAAAGGTGCTCATGCGCCGCCCGGCGCCGGATGCGCGGGCTCGGGGCGCGTGTCGCGACGCGGCCGCGGTGGCGTGTCCGACGCGTGACGCTGCCGCAGGTCGCGGTGCCGGCCCTCCACCGCCGCGCCCCAGCGGTAGACGAGCTCGCCGCCCAGGTACCCCTGCACCGCCATCGTCGCGGCCGTGAGGCCTAACGCGGCGAGATACCACCAGCCGACCTCCCGCCCGGCGGTCCAGAGCACCGCGCGCCAGACCGTCATCGCCACGAGCATCCCGAAGAACACCGGACCGAGCGCCATGTGCAGCCGCAGATACGCCCGCGCCTCCCCTTCGCCGATGTCGACCCCGAGACGCGACACCACGCCGGTGGCGACGGTCGGAACCGTCGCCGCCGCGCTGAACGCGAGCGTCCACCAGCCCGCCACCGCGAGTCCCGGCGCGTGGAGCACGCGGCCGAGCAGGTCGAAGGCGAGCGCGGTCGCGGTCAGCGCGATCGTGAAGTGCACGAGGATGGGGTGCAGGGGCGCGGCGCGGCGCATGACGGTCGTCCTCCGCGCGGTCAGAACAGCTCGTGCACCTTGTCGCGGAAGAGCGTGAGCGCGATGCGTCCGCGGTGCGGCTCGCCGCGCGCCAGCGCCTTCGCCATGTGCTCCGCCTGCTTCAGCTTGATCCGCGGCGGCATCGGCGGCTCGTACGGATCCACCACCGCTTCGACGAGCGCCGGCCGCTTCGACGCCAGTGCCTCCTTGAGCACGCCCCGCACCTCCTTCGCCTTCTCGCACCGAAACCCGACGCCGCCGCACGCCTCGGCGAACTTCACGAAGTCGATCGGATTGAGCTGGACACCGTACTCCGGGTTGCCGAGGAAGACCATCTGCTCCCACTTGATCATCCCCAGCGTGTCGTTGCGGATCACCACCACCGTGATCGGAAGCTCGTACTTCACCGCGGTCGCGAACTCCGCCATGAGCATCGCGAAGGCGCCGTCGCCGACGAACGCCACGCACTGCCGGCCCGGGTACGCGAGCTGCGCGGCGATGGTGTACGGAAGACCCGGCGCCATCGTCGCCAGGTTGCCCGAGCAGGAGAACTGCTGCCCGCGCCGGATGCGGATGTGCCGCGCGGCCCACGCGGTGACCGTGCCGCTGTCGGTGCTGATGATCGCGTCGTCGGCGAGCAGCGCGCTCAGCTCGTGCGCGACCACCTGCGGCTTGAGCGGCTTGTCGCTGCGCGTGCCGCGATCGTCCATCAGCGCGTTCCACTCCTTCACGCGCTTCTGCGCCGTCTCGAGGAACGAGCGATCGCGGCGCCGGTCGAGCAGCGGCACGAGGACCTCGAGCGTCGCCTTCGCGTCGCCGGCGAGGCCGCGAGACACCGGATACCGAAGTCCGATGCGCGCCGGGTCCGCGTCGATCTGGATGGCGGTCGCCTGGCCCGGCTTCGGGTAGTAGTCCATGTACGGGAAGCTCGACCCGACGATGAGCAGCGAGTCACACTCCTCCATCGCCTCCTCGGACGGCGCCGTGCCGAGCAGGCCGATGCCGCCGGTCGTGTAGGGTGAGTCGTCCGGCACCGTCGCCTTGCCGAGCAGCGGCTTGACGATCGGTGCCCCCAGACGCTCGGCCGCTTCCTCGAGAAGCGTCCCCGCGCCGAGCGCTCCCCGGCCGGCGAGGATCACCGTCTTCTTCTTCTCGCTCAGCAGCCGCGCCGCGGCGACGATCTCCGCGTGCGGCGGCACCATGATCGGCGGCGACCAGGCGCGGGAGGTGTGCCCCTCGATGTTCTTCTCCGATCGCTCGTCGTGCTCGAGGGTCTGCTCCTGGAGATCGACCGGACAGGTGAGGTGCGCGACGCCACGTCCGGCGAGCGCCGCGCGGCAGGCGGCGTCGACGAGGCTCTCCGCGTGCGCCGCGCCCATCACCTGCTGGTTGAACAGCGCGACGTCCTTGAAGAGCGCGAGGAGATCGACCTCCTGCTGGTAGTGCATCCCGAGCAGGTCGTGGTACGTCTGCCCCGTGATCGCGAGCACCGGCGCGCCGTCGAGCTTCGCGTCGTACAGCCCGTTGAGGAGATGGATTGCGCCGGGCCCCGAGGTGGCGAGGCAGACGCCGAGGCGCCCCGTGTACTTGGCGTACGCGCAGGCCATGAACGCGGCCGCTTCCTCGTGCCGGACGTGGATGAAGCGGACACGCTCCTGCCGGACGCGGAGCGCCTCCATGATCCCGTTGATGCCGTCGCCCGGGAGTCCGAAGATGGTATCGACCTCCCAGTCGAGCAGGCGATCGACGAGGATCTCGGCCGCCGAGCGCTTCTTGTCGGTGCTCATGATGATCCCCTCAGGCGCGTGCAGAGCGGGAGGCGGTCACCTCCGCCGTCGCCGGTCTTCCCGAGAGCGAGCTCGGTGCGTCCACGTGCGCGCCGCTGTCGACGCCCACTCCCAGGCGGTCCACCAGCTCGCCGCCCAGCCAGCCGGTGACGAGAGCGAGCAGGAAGCCCGCGAACGAGAGCACGTAGGCGAGCGTGCCGGGCGTCGTCGGATCGCCGCTGCGCAGCAACCAGCTTCCGGCGAAGAGCACGACGAGCACCACGTTCCCGATGCCGTGCATCGCGCCGACGCGCTTCGCGCGCGTCCCGCTGGGGATCTTCGTCCAGTCGGCCGTCCCGAACGGCGCCGCGAGCAGCCCGCTGATCACGCCCGCCGCGATCATCCAGTAGGCCACCTCGGAGAACTTCGGCGTGCCGCTGGCCAGACGGATGATGTCGAAGATGACCGCCGTCGCGAGCAGGCCGAAAGGAAAGGGAATCAGCATCTGGTGGATCGAGTGTCCGAACAGCTTCGCTCTGGCTTCCATGCTCCATGGCTCCGGGTTCTGGTCGGAACGAGACAGCTCATCCGACCTGACTGCGAATAGCGGACCGGCACGACGCGAGCGGCCATGTTCCGCCGCGGCGCCGCATGGCATGTCTCTCGCACCACCTCGTCGTGGACCACCGCGCAGTGAGCACGCACGAGATCCGCCGGCCAGTGCCGGCGGCGGGCGACCTTCTCACCTTCGTCGTCCGCGCCGACACCGCCGCCACGCCCGGGCGGGCCGATTGAGCGGACGACATCGACGATCCGTCTCGCCGATGTCGCAGACCTACGTTCGTCCCGAGCTGCTGCACGCCTGGCACGGTCAGGCGCAACTGATCGTGAATCAGCGCGGCCAGTGCGGCGGCGACCAGACGCTCTCCGGCTTCTACTTTCGCGAGGCGCGGTACCTGCGCACGCTGCGCCTGACGATCGACGGGCGCGAGCCGTGGGTCTGTGAAGCGGCCGTCGACGATCCCACGCGGCTGCGCTTCGACTACGTCCATCCGGAGATGCACACCTTCGGCGGCGGAGGGACGGG
Source organism: Gemmatimonadaceae bacterium (assembly GCA_013361935.1). GTDB lineage: Bacteria > Gemmatimonadota > Gemmatimonadetes > Gemmatimonadales > Gemmatimonadaceae > JABFXC01. The sequence continues at coordinate 36,837 of JABFXC010000163.1, read as the reverse complement.
GCAGTCCGGCGACGAGGTCCGGACGGACGACCACGGCATCCCGTACCGGGCGCTCGACATCCGGCTCCGCTACGACGTCGCGATGGCCGGCCTGCGCGTGGTGCTCGAGGTCAGCAACCGCGCGCAGCGAACGGTCTCCTTCGACCTCGGCTTCACGCTCGACGCCGACTTCGCCGACATCCAGGAAGCGCTCGCGGGGAAACGGTGGCAGGACGCACCCGTGACGACGCAGCGCGGCGCGAACGTGCTGCGCTTCCATTATGCGCATCCGGATCTGCCCTACGAGACGCGAGTCTCGGCCACCGGCGACGGCGACTGGCACGAAGCGGACGACGGTCTCGCGGCGCGCCTCACGCTCCACACGCAGCAGACCGCGGCCGTCGCACTCGCCATCGTGCCGGGCGATTTTCGCGACGAGCTGTCGCAGCACGATGTCGAGGCACGCGAGAAGGCATGGTCCGCGTGGCGACGCTCCTTCACGCGCATCGAGACGCCGGCCAGTTCGGCGGAGCAGACGATCATCGAGCGCAACCTGCGCGATCTCGCCTCGTTCCCGCTGCTGCACGGTGAGCCCGACGAGTGGCTCGCCCCGCAGGCGGGGATGCCGGCCTACCCCGCCCTGTTCGGCCGCGACGCGATCACCGCCGGCTGGCAGTCGGCCTTCGTGGACCACGGCCAGCTGCTCGACGCCAGCCTCACGCGGCTCGGCCGCCTCCAGGGCGACCGTGTCGACGACCGGCGCGACGAGCAGCCGGGGCGCATCCCGTTCCAGCTGCGCCGCGGGCCGCTCGAGCGGCTGAACCTGAATCCGTTCTCCGCGTATTACGCCGACTACGCGAGCCCGTTCATGTTCGTCATCTCGCTCGCCCACCTGTATTCGTGGACCGGCGACAAGCGCTGTCTCGAGCGGCACTGGGACGCCGCGCGCCGCGTGCTCGACTGGGCGCGCGCCTACGGCGACATGGACGGCGACGGGTATCTCGAATACGAGACTCGTTCGCGCGGCGGCACCAAGAACCAGGGCTGGAAGGACTCGGGGAACGCCATCGTCTACGAGGACGGTCGTCCGGTGCCCGCTCCGCTCGGGACCTGCGAGCTCCAGGGCTACTGGTACGCCGCGCAGCAGCTGTTCGCCGTGTTGAGCTGGGTCATGGGCGCCCGGGACGACGCGAAGGCGTACTGGCATTCGGCGATGGATCTCAAGGAGCGCTTCAACCGCGACTGGTGGGTCGCGGATGATGACTGCATCGGCGTCGCGCTCGACGCGGAGAAGCGGCTCGTCCGCGGCTGCACGTCGAACGCGGGCCACTGCCTCGCCGCCGGCATCGTCAGCGACGAGCACCTGCCCGCGCTCGTCGACCGGCTCTTCGCGCCGGACATGTTCAGCGGCTGGGGGATCCGCACGCTCTCGAGCGAGCACACTTCCTATGGCCCGATCGACTACCACCTCGGCGCGGTCTGGGCGGTGGAGAACGCCACGATCGTCTTCGGGCTGCGGCGGTTCGGCTTCGACGCGCGCGCGGTCGAGCTCTCGCGCGCGCTGTTCGATCTCGCCGCGCTGTATCCCGACGCTCGCATTCCCGAATGCGTCGGTGGCTACGCGCGGCACGAGCGTCCGACGCCGGGCGCGTATCCGCGTGCGAACGCCCCGCAGCTCTGGAACGCGAGCGGCTTCGCGCTCCTCGTGCACTCCCTGCTCGGCCTTCAGCCCGTGGCGCCGCTGGAGCTCCTCGTCGTCGACCCCGTGCTCCCGCCGTGGCTGCCCGAAGTGATCCTGCACGACCTGCGCGTCGGAGGCGCGACCGCGACGCTGCGCTTCTGGCGCGGCAAGCACGGCGACTCCCACGCCGAGGTGCTCGATCAGCGTGGAACGCTGCGGCTCGTGAAGCAGCCGCCGCTGGAGTCGCTCTCGGCGGGGCTGCGCGACCGGCTCGGCGCGTTCATCGATGGCGTCTGGCACCGGTGAGCGCCGGGCCGCGTGCCCGACGGGCGCGGCGCCTAACGCGTCGCGTGCGCCGTGGCCTGCGCCGGCGTCAGGTAGCCGCCCTTGCGATGGTGACAGCCGGAGAGCGTGACGAGCGAGGCGGCGACGAGGAGCATGGCGATGCGGATGCGCATGGAACCCTCCCGGGTTGCGTAAGGGACACGAACGACTGCCTCGCCGCGAGAGGCATACCGCGCCGGATGGATCGCGCGTGGCCGCCGGAGATTCGCCGGGGCGAACGGCAGGCGGCGCATGGTGAACGCCGTCGCTGGCGGTCGCGACGCGGGCTTGCCGACGCCGCCTGGCCGGTGCATGCTCAGGGCCTGCGAAGCTCCAGGCTTCCAGTCCCTCAAGGCGACGCAGCCTTCCGGGCCCTGCTGAAAACCCCCTCAGTCAGAGGTCTCCATGCGCGTCCTCGCACTATCCGTCGCTGCCCTCCTCGCCGTCGCGTGCGCCGACACGTCGCGGACGGGTCCCACCGGTCCGTCGAGCCGGCCCTCGCTCACGCAGAACGCGGTCGATACCGTCGGCCTTCCGGATCTCATCGTCGACAGCAAGGCCACGCAGCAGAACTGGGTCAACCGCGTCGAGGATCTTCCCGCCGATTTCTGCAGCGTCATCGAGGGCGGCGTGACGCCGGGGACGCACAACATCCTCCGCTTCACCGTGACGACGCCGAACATCGGCAACGCCGACGTCTTCGTCGGCAGCCCGCTCAAGCACATGGACCCGAACGGCGACGGCAGCTTCGCCGACCAGGACGGGCTCTTCGAGTTCGCGAGCTGCCATGGCCACTTCCACTTCCAGCACTACGCGACCTACAAGCTCGTCGGGGAAGACGGCCACGTCTGGAAGGCGGCGAAGCGCGGCTTCTGCATGCTCGACACCGACCCGTACAACGTCAACAACGGCGACGGGACCTGGAACTATCGCAACTGCGGCAACCTCACGCGCGACGGCTTCCAGGGGATCAGCGACGGATGGGCCGACACCTACGTCTTCAAGCTCGGCGGCCAGTACTTCGTGCTCGACGGCGGGGACGGCCAGGCGGTGGTGCCGCCGGGCGTCTACCACATCCAGGTCGAGGTGAACCCCGCGTACGCGCCGGACAAAAAGGGGAACTGCCCGCGCGTGAAGGACCCCGCGACCGGCATGTGCCACCAGTTCGCGGAGAGCAACTACGCGAACAACTTCGGCGACGCGCTCGTCCAGATCACCGACCATCCGGGACGCGCGGGATATGGACCGCTGAAGAACAACACCGACACGATCACGAAGAGCGACGAGATCGAGCAGTAAGGGAAGGCGCGAGGCGAGAGCCTCGACCCATCGTGCACGAAAGCAAAACCCGGCCGGCTCTCGAGCCGACCGGGTTTTGCGTCGCCAACCTGCCTCCCGCCGGCACGAGCCCACAGCGAGGTTCGCCGAATGACGGTCGACAACCAGTCAGTTCCGAAGACCAAAGGCCTCGTGATGCACTCCGAGGCGCGCTACTACGACCTCCTCGCCTGGATGCTCACCCTCGGCCGGGAGCGTGCTTTCCGCGACCGGCTCCTCGATCTCGCCCACCTCGCCCCCGGCGAGGCAGTGCTCGACGTCGGCTGCGGAACGGGGACGCTCGCCATCGCGGCGAGGCGACGCGTCGGAGACTCGGGCAGCGTCGACGCCATCGACGCCTCGCCCGAGATGATCGCGCGCGCCACCCGGAAGGCCGCGGACGCCGGAGCCACGGTGCGATTCCGCGTCGCGGTCGTCGAAGAGCTCCCCTTTCCCGACGCGACCTTCGACGTCGTCTTCAGCACGCTCATGCTGCACCACCTCCCGCGCCCCGCGCGTCGCCAGTGTGTCGAAGAGATCCGACGCGTGCTCAAGCCTGGCGGTCGCCTGCTGGCCGTGGACTTCGCGACGCCCGCGCGGGCGCGGAAGGGAGTTCTCGCGCGGATGCACAGGCACGGGCATCTCGCCCTCGAGGAGATCGTGAGCGTCCTGGGCGAGTCCGGGCTTCGAGTCGCCGAAGTCGGGTCGGTCGGCGTCAGCGACCTTCACTTCGCGCTCGCGACTGCATCCGACGGTACTTCGACCGCGTCTCTCGACCCGGCACCGACCACGCGCTCGTTACCGCCGCTTCCGATGCCGCGATGGGTCTTCGCCCTGGTCCTGGCCTTCCTTCTCGTCGCGCACGGGATCGTGGTGAGCGCTACGGTCAGGCGCCTCGCCCTTCCCGTGCTGGCGCTCGCCGCTCTGGGAGCGCTGTTCGTCGTCGCCCACGCGGGCGTCGGCGGGGCCATCCATGCGCTGCTTCGCCGGCGCCGGCGGTCCTGAGCTGGCGCAAACGAAAACCCGGCAGGCTCGAGAGACCCTGCCGGGTTTCACCTATTGCCCCTCCTGGGATCGAACCAGGACTCTCCTGATCCACCGGGAGAAACCATGCAGGAAGCGATGCCGGACGTGACCGAACGTCACCTACTATGGGGTGAGCAGCCGCGTGAACGACAGCGATGCCAGCTTCCACTTCCCTTTGTGTCGGACATACACCTCCGTCACCATGAACGGGTTGGTGACTTCGTTGCCGCCGACGACCGCGTCGAGGCGAATCCTGCTCAGCACGATCGCGGTCGAGTCGATGATGCGCGCGCTCGACTCGAAGATCTCCGCGTGCTTGTAGTGGATCCCGCCGCTCCGGATGATGTCGACCTCCTGGGCTTTGCCCCAGCTCCCGCCCATGTGGACGAAGACGGCCTTGTCGTTGAAGAGCGCCGCGAGCGTGTCCGCCTTCTTCTCCGACATCCAGCGCCACTTCTCCTTCGAGAGGTCGAGGATCTCCTGCTCGGCCTTCGTGGGAGACACGGCGGGCGGCAGCGCGGCTTCCTGAGCCGTCCCGGCGCGATACGGCACGGCGACGGCCTTCGTGAAATCGACGAGCGCGAACACGCGATCGCCCACGACTGTCACGCCCGAAGGCCGAGTGAGCCCGTCCCGGAGCACGCGCACCTCGGCGCGATTGCCCTCGATCGTCAGCTCCGTGATCCTCCCCTGCTGCTCGGCCTGGAGCAGCGTCCGCGGACCGACGCTTCGTAGTCCGTCAGGGCGGACAAAGGGCTGCGACGTCTCGATCGGAACGACCGCGCCGGCGCTTCCATCGGCGTTCACGGGCACGCGATACAACTTTCCAGTCATGAAGTTGTTCGCGTACACCGCGCCATCGGCGTGCACCGCGAGGCCGTCGATCACCGTCAGCGCGCTGTCGTGCGCCCACACCTCCAGCGCCGTGCCTCCCGGTCGGAGCCGGTGAATGCGGCCGCCGAACGACTCCGAGACGTACGCCGTGCCGCTCGCCGACACGGCGATGTCGTTGCAGATCCCGCTGTTCGGCGGAAATGGATACGTGCCCTTCGCAGCTCCGCTTTTCAGGTCGAAGGCCCGAAGCGCGGTCTGGCCCGTCACCGGCGCGCCACCACGGGCGTCCGTGGCGTTCTGGCAGACCCACAGAGTGCTGCTCCGGTCGTCCGCGAGAACGCCGAGCACCCGCGTGAGCCCGGCCGTCGACGCGAGGATCCACGGCTCCGCCCGCGCGGCGCCTGGCGTGGCGCGGTAGATCGTCCCCTTCGCCATGCTGCCGAAGTAGACGGTCCCGTCGCCACTCGAGGTGAGGTTCTCCGCCTGGACACCGGTGTCGGGGAGCGTGACCTCGGCGGGGCCCTGCGCGCGCACGACCGTGGCGAGCGGGATGGCAGCGAGGAATGCGCCGGCGAGCGCGCGGTGGATGCCGAATGTGTTTCGCATGAGAGTCCTGGTGAACGCGTTAGGCGGTTATCGGCGGTAGCTCACCCGGAGGAGCCGATTCCCGGTGTCATCGCTGATGAGGATCGAGCCGTCGGGCAGCTGCAGCACGTCGGCAGGCCTGCCCGACGCCGCGCGCCCCGCCTCCCAGCCGCCTGGCGCGCCGGCGCGGATGAAGCCTTCCACGAGCGGCTCGTAGCTCGTCACGCGGCGTCCATCGGTGTGCGCGACCATCACGCGATAGCCGCTCGGCACCGACCGGTTCCATGAGCCATGCTGCGCGATGATCGCCGCGTTCCGGTAGCGCGCGGGAAACATCCTGCCCGTGTAGAACGTGAAGCCGATCGCAGCCACGTGGGCGCCGAGCTTCTGGACCGGCGGCTCCGTCGTCGAGCAGGCGCGCCGCGCGCCGAACAGCGGGTCGGGTACGTCGCCCTGATGGCAGAAGGGAAAGCCGAAATGCAGCCCACGCTTCCACGCGACGTTCAGCTCGTCGTTCGGGAGGTCGTCGCCGAGGGCGTCACGGCCGTTGTCGGTGAACCACAGCTCGCGCGTCCGCGGATGCCAGTCGAAGCCGACGGTGTTGCGCACCCCCTCGGCGAAGACCTCGAGCTTCGAGCCGTCCGGTCTCATCCGCAGGATGGTGGACACCATCGGCGGCGACAGGCAGACGTTGCACGGCGCGCCGACCGACATGTAGAGGAGCCCGTCCGGGCCGAAGGCGATGAACTTCCAGGTGTGGCCCTCAGTCGAGTTCGGGAGGCTGTCGCGGACGACGACCGGCGCCGGCACGGCATCGAGGTGCCGCTCGATGTCGTCGTAACGCAGGATCCGGCTCGTCGTCGCGACGTACAGCGCGCCGTTCCGCATGGCGACGCCGTTAGGCTGGTCGAGACCGCTGGCGATCAGCACGACCCGATCCGCCTTGTGGTCACCATCGCTGTCGACGACCGCGTGCACCTTGCCGGCGAGACGCGACCCGACGAACACGGTGCCGCGCGGACCGAGCGCCATCTCGCGCGCGTTCTCGACGTTCTCGGCGTACACGGAAACCTGAAACCCGGTGGGTACCTTCAGCTGCGCCAAGTCGAGGGCGGGCGGCTGCGCGGAAGCCTGCGCGCACAGGGCCCCGAACGCGACGGGCGAGAGCGCGGCGACGATCAAGAGCGTGGAGAGGCGCATGGTTGTGCGAGAGTTGGTACCGGCCGACGACTCCGTCAGCCATTCGTCAGCTTCAGGACCGCTTCGGGAAGCCGCGCGCCTTGCACGGGAATCTTCGACGCGGCTTCCTCGATCTCGCGAAGGTCTGCGGCGGTGAGCTGCACGTTCACGGCGCCGAGGTTCTCCTCGAGGCGGTGGAGCTTCGTCGTACCGGGGATCGGCACGATCCAGGGCTTCTGGGCGAGCAGCCAGGCGAGCGCGGTCTGCGCGAGGGTCGCCTCCTTCTTCGCTGCGACGCGCTTCAGCAGGTCCACGAGCGCCATGTTCGCGGCGCGCGCATCGGCGGCGAAGCGGGGCGAGATGTTGCGGAAGTCGCTCGCGTCGAACTTTGTGCTCGTGTCGATCCTGCCCGTGAGGAAGCCGGCGCCCAGCGGGCTGAATGGGACGAAGCCGATCCCCAGCTCCTCGCACGTCGCGAGCACGTCGTTGCGCTCGGGGTCGCGCGTCCAGAGCGAATACTCGCTCTGGACCGCCGTCACCGGTTGGACGGTATGCGCGCGTCGGATGGTCTTCGCGCTCGCCTCGGAGAGGCCGAAGTGCTTCACCTTCCCCGCGGCGATGAGCTCCTTCAGCGTGCCCGCGACGTCCTCGATCGGGACGTTCGGGTCGACGCGGTGCTGGTACAGAATGTCGATGGCCTCTACGCGAAGGCGCCGGAGGGCGGCGTCGGCGACCTGCCGGATGTGCTCCGGCCGCGAGTCGAGGCCGTAGCGGGTACCGTCCGGGTTGATGCCGAAGCCGAACTTGGTCGCGATGACGACGCGCTCGCGGACGGGAGCGAGCGCCTCGCCGAGCAGCTGCTCGTTCGTGAACGGCCCGTACGCCTCGGCGGTGTCGAACAGGGTCACCCCGCGGTCGACAGCCGCGCGAAGAAGGGCGACCGCGTCCTTGCGGTCGACGGCGGGTCCGTAGCCGAAGCTGAGGCCCATCGCGCCATAGCCGAGCGCGGAGACCTCGAGGCCGCTCTTGCCGAGCGCGCGTGTCTGCATCTGCGTCGCTGTCTGCATCTGGAATCCTGTGGAGATGGAGCGCAATCAAGCGCGCACAGTGCGGTCGATCTACTTGCCAGCGCTTTCCACGCTGGTCAGTCTTCCATCCAATGGCGGACGAACTGGACGGGATGGCGACGTTCGTCGCGGTCGCGGAGGCGAAGGGCTTTCGCGCAGCGGCGGATCGCCTCAGGGTGAGCCACTCGGCAGTGAGCCAGGCGCTTCGGCGCCTCGAGGAGCGCGTAGGCGTCGCGCTCGTGCGGCGGACCACGCGCAGCGTGCATCTCACGGAGGCCGGCGAGCGACTGTACGCCTCGGTGCGCCCGGCGCTCGACGAAGTGCGGGCCGCGGTCGCCGCGGTCGGGGAGCTGGGCGAGTCGCCGCGGGGCACCCTCCGCCTGCACCTGACGACGGGCGCCGAGGCGTACTTCAACGGACCGCTGCTCGCCGGCTTCCTGGCGACGCATCCGCACGTGCGGCTTGATCTCGCAGTGAGCGAGACGCCCGTCGACATCGTTGCCGACGGCTACGACGCCGGCGCGCGACTCGGCGAGGTGATCGACAAGGACATGATCGCGGTGCCCGTGTCGGGCGACATCCGCCTCGTCGTGGTGGCCGCGCCGAGCTACTTCGAGCGGCATCCTGTGCCGAAGCACCCACGCGAGCTGGTCGAGCACGATTGCCTCGCTTGGCACCCGACGCCCGACGCGCCGCCTTACCGCTGGGAGTTCACCGAGACGGGGCCGAAGGGCGGACGCGGCTTCTCGGTCGCGGTGCCGGGCCGCGTGATCACGACCGACCCCGCGATGAACGCGCGCCTCGCCCGCGCGGGCGCGGGGGTGACGATGATCCGCGAGGACCGGGTGCGCGACGACCTCGTGTCGGGGGCGCTCGTCGAGGTGCTGGCAGAGTTCTGCGCGCCATTCCCCGGATATTACCTCTACTACCCGCAGCGGCGACACGCGTCGCCCGCATTGCGGGCGCTCGTCGACTGCCTGCGACGAGCGCGCCGGAGCGAACGTGGGGCTTGAGCAACGGCGGGCCGGAGGAGGAGAAACCCGGGTGAGAAACTATATCAGAAACTCTACCACGCGGAGAAAACGAAAAACCCGACAAGCTCCTTCGAGCCTGTCGGGTTCTTCATTGCCCCTCCTGGGATCGAACCAGGACTCTCCTGATCCAGAGTCAGGCGTGTTGCCAGTTACACCAAGGGGCAGCATGACGTGCACGTCCTCGCGGACGGACCTGAAAAATAACGGGCGCCCACCTCTCGAAGCAACCCCGAACCATCCACGCGCGCCCTCTCTCCAGACCGCGCGCCCGCCTCCATCTTTCCTTCGTGACCCGATCCGCGTCCGCGCCGCGCGCCGTCCAGGCGATCGCCTTCTTCCTCCTCGCCGCCTGCGGATCCTCCCCCGCCGCGACGCTCGGCCGCACCACGGCCGAGGCCCGCACCAACAGCGACGACTTCTTCCGCGCCCTCGCCCTCCGCCTCGGTCCCCTCACCCGCACCGAGCGCCTCAAGGTCGTCCGCCCGCGCTACGTCCGCGGCTCCCTCGTCCCCTCGCGCATCTTCGACGACACCGTCATCTGGACCGCGCGCAACGGGCCGGTCCGGACCCTCGTCGTCGCCGGCGCGCCGCTGGCCGATGGGCGCTATCTGCTCGACGTCCGCGGCGACGCGGCCCCGCCCGCGCGCGTCGGCGAGTCGCGCCACGCCATGCACCTCCGCGAGATCGGCGGCGGCGTCTACGAGTGGAGCTCCAGCGACGAGCTGGCGGTCGGTGCGGCGACCCCGCCACAGATCGACGCGATGCGGCAACGCTTCCTCGCCGCCGGCGAGGGACGTTCGGGCGCCGAGCTGCGCGCCCTCTGGCGACGCGGACTTCCCCGCACCACTGCGGCGCTCGGCAGGCTGTTCGACATGGATTCCATCGCGACGACGATCCTTCCCGATCGCTCGACCGCGCTCGCCTTCCGCGTCTCGATGCACACCGATCGGCTCGCGACCACGTACCCGGACTTCGCGAAGTACCTCGCCAAGTACACGAGCCCCGCGCGCTATCGCGTCGTGCTCGAGGACTACCAGGGTGTTCCCTTCGCGACGATCGTCGCCGGGGACGACGTGCTCCACGTGCGGGTGCGCACGCGCGACGGAGTCCTCCAGCCGCTCGCAGGCCCCGCGCGCGCGACGTCCCCCGACTCGCTGCGCATGCGGATGGATTTCTCCAGCAAGGTCTCGCTCTTCACCGTCGGCGCGAACGGGCTCGTCGCCGACGTCGCGCCGGTGCGCGGCGCGACCGAGCGCGGATGGAGCGTGCACTGGCGCCGCGAGCCCGACTGGCATTTCCCCCTCGCCGTCGACCATCTGATGGGCGCGGCGCTGCGCCGGCCCTTCACCGGCGAGGGGATCGCCATGCGCATCGTCGCCCGCGCCGGCGCCGGCGGCCAGACGCTCGTCGCCCGCGACTTCCGCATGGACGTCCAGGAGGCGGCGATCGTCCGCTGGATCTCCGCGTTAGGCAACTCGGCGATGAGCGACGTCACCGTGCGCGTGGAGCAGCAGAAGGACCGCTTCATGGCCGACGCCATCTCCGCGCTCGGCGCCGACCTCGCCGCGCAGCTCGGCGAGTCCACCCTCACCGGAGAGAGCGGCCGATGAAGCCCGCGCACACCGTCGACCCGAGCGTGCTCGCCGAGGAGCTGCGCCGCGCGCTGCGCGGCCACGGACAGTTCGTCGACCCCCTGCGCGCCGTCGACGCGCTCGACTGGAAGCTCGCCGGCCGGACTCCTCCCGGCTTCGACCACTCCGCGCTCCAGCTCCTCGCGCACATGGTCTACTGGCAGGACCGCTATCTCGCGCGGCTCGCCGGCGAGGACGCGCCGACTCCACCGCATGACGCCGAGGGCTGGCCCGGCCCCGCGGCGCCGTCGAGCGAGCGCGAATGGCTCGACGCCGTCGACGCCTTCCGCCGCGGGCTCGCCGCCGCCGACGCGGCCGTCGGCGCCGCGCCGTTAGGCGACACGGGGCCGACGCTCGCCGGCAAGACGCGCCTCGGCACCCTCAACGGGCTCGCCCTCCACAACGGCTATCACGCCGGCCAGCTCGCACAGCTTCGAAAGGTGCTCGGCGCATGGCCTCCGCCGGGCGGCGGGGACTCGTGGTGAGTCGAGCACCCTGAAACGCCGAACGGCGCGACCCCGAAGGGTCGCGCCGTTCTTATCTCTCTGGGCAAGCATGCTTGCCGGAGACGTGCCACATCCGCTGTCATTGGAACTCTATGTCCTACCGAACAGCGGCGGGCAACCATCATCCGGACAAGGCCAGAAGCGTGCCAGTCGTGCTTGCTGCCGAGTGGAGCTGAGGGGAGTCGAACCCCTGACCTCTGCAGTGCGATTGCAGCGCTCTCCCAACTGAGCTACAGCCCCTCTGATCCCACGTAGCTCGTGCCGGCTGGACACTGCGTCGCGGGAAGCACAGCGGCCCCGCTTGGGCGGGGCCGCCGATGCAACAAAGTAGCGGCAACCCACCCTCTGCGTCAAGGACGCGGTGACGGTGATTCAGGTAACACCGCCGCTCCGAACCACCTGCCGAGCGCGTCGGCGATCCCCCCCGTCGTCCCCTCTCCCACCCACGCCACGTAGCCGTCGGGACGGATCAGCACGGCGGTCGGACGCGAGACCGCACCGATCACCGGCAGCTCCCACGCGGCCTCGTACGTCGCCCGGACCGCGCGCACCCGGTCCGCCCATGGGGCGACGTCGAAGTCCCCGAGCCCGCCGAGGTCGAGCAGCAGCGGACGCGCGTCGTGCAGCAGCTCGTACGCTCGCCGCGGGCCCTCGGAGGTGACGATGTCGAGGTCCGGCATCCGCCGGCCGAGAAGCGGGTGGCCCTCGCCGAGATCGTAGCGGATGTCGAGCCCCGACATCATCCCGGCGAATCGCCGGCGCGGCTCGTCCATCGCGAGAAGCTCGGCCATCGCCTCGCGCGCCGCCTTCGTGCGTTCGTCCGCGCGGCGCAGGGCGACCGCGGCCATCGTGCTCCGCAGCACCCGCGCTCCCACCGGATGGCGCTCGGCGTGATACGTGTCGAGGAGACTTTCCGGCGATATCCCCTTCACCACCTGCGCCAGCTTCCAGCCCAGGTTCACCGCATCCTGCACTCCCGTGTTCAGCCCCTGCCCGCCGTCGGGCGCGTGGATGTGCGCGGCGTCGCCGGCGAGGAGGACGCGCCGGTCGCGGTAGCTCTCCGCCTGGCGGGTCATGTCTGTGAAGCGGGTGATCCACGCGAGGCGGTGCATCCCGTAGTCCGTTCCGTACGCGGCGATCAGCCCTTCGCGCAGGTCCTCGAGCGTCGGCTCGGTCCCGTACTTCACCTGCGGCTCGGTGATCATCACGCGCACCGGTCCCTCGGTCGCGTAGACCACCTTGCCGTCGCGGATCTCGTACTTCTCCCTGCCTAACGCGTGGGTCCCGCGCGCGTCGGTGCGGATCCCGAATTCCGGCTCCGTGGTCATCTCGACCTCGGCGATCAGGCTGCTCGTCGTCGGATCCCAGCCCGGAAACCCGATCCCCGCCGTCTTCCGGATCAGGCTGCGTCCCCCGTCGCAGCCGACGAGATACGCGGCGCCTAACGCTTCGCCGCCGGCGAGCGTGATCTCGACGCCGCCGTCGCCCTGCGCGAAGCCGGTCACCTCGCGCCCGCGAAGGATGGGGACGCGCAGCTCCTCCACCCAGCCGGCCAGGATGCGCTCGATGTGGTTCTGCCAGAGCCCGAGCCCGTAGTTGTGGCGGGTCGGAAAGTCGACGATGCTCAGCGGCACCTGCGCGAATGCCGCGACCTGCGCGCGCTGCCCCTCCGCGAGGAAGCGATCGACGATCCCGCGCTGGTCGAGGATCTCGAGGGTGCGCGCGTGCAGCCCGCCCGCGCGCGAGCCGACGAGCTCCTGGTTCACCCGTCGCTCGACGATGGCCACGTCGACTCCCGCCAGCGCCAGCTCGCCGGCGAGCATCAGCCCCGTCGGACCCGCTCCGACGATCACCACCGCATGCTTCATCGCCACGCTCCCATGTCCGGGTTCGAAATTTCAGCCGGCGATGATGCGGCTTCCCCCCCATCTTCCGGCAAGCCCCGGGGTCGACTATAACTTGGTTGTGGCGGAGAGGGCCGCGCGGTCCCGAGCCGGCCTCGGCCGGAGGAACGTTCTCCCGCCCCGCGTCGTTGGAGCCGCATGCATCCACTCGGCTCCCCTTACGTCCGCGATCAGCTCGCCCAGCGCGCCGCCCGAGCGAACGACGTCCGGCTCGTCCCCGAGGGAGAGCTCGTCCTGTATCTGATGCAGAGCACCCAGCGTCTCCACGACAACTGGGCGCTCCGCTACGCCACCCTCGAGGCCGACCGGCTCAATCGGCCGCTGCTCATCCTCCACGAGTTGGACTGCGAGGGCGAGCATGCGTCGGATCGCACGCACACCTTCGCGATGCAGGGCGCGCAGGACGTCGCCCGCGCGGCGGACGCGGCGGGCTACACCTTCCGCTTCATCCTGAAGCGCCGCCGCAACGAACGCTCCCGCGCGCTCGACCGCGCGATCGGCCGCGCGTGCATCGTCGTCACCGACGCCTGTCCCACCGGCGGCGTCGCCGAGCGCACGGCGCGGCTCGCGGCATCGGCGCCATGCCGCGTCGTCGCCGTCGACTCGGTCGGCGTCATCCCCGCGGCGATGCTCCCGCGCGAGGAGTACGCCGCACGCACCATCCGTCCCAAGCTCGCGAAGCTGCGCGACGTCTCTCTCGAGCCGGTGGCCGAACGGGCGCCGCGCCGCGAGATGCCGGCGTCGCTGCTCGCCGCGCTGGAGATCGACGCGCTCGACGTGGCGCGTGCCGACATTACGCGCGAGGTGGCCCGCTGCGAGATCGACCACGACGTCCCCGCGGTGCCGACCCGCGGGGGGACGCGCGCCGGCCGGCAGCGGCTCGCGCACTTCGTGGCCACGGGGCTGCAGCGCTACAGCGAGCGTCGCGCCGACCCGACCGACGGCGACGGCTCGAGCCGGCTCTCTCCCTGGCTGCGCTACGGGCAGATCAGCGCCGCGGAGGTCGCGCGCGCCGCGCTCGCGCACGCGCCCGCGCCGGAGGCCGAGGCGTTCCTCGACGAGATGATCGTCTGGCGCGAGCTCTCGCTCAACTTCTGCCTGCACAACCCCGCGCACGGAACGCTCGGCGCGCTGCCGACGTGGGTGCACCGCTCGATGGCCGAGCACGAGGACGATCCGCGCGACGTCGTGTACTCGCGCGAAGAGCTGGCACGCGCGGAGACCGGCGAGCCCCTCTGGAACGCCGGCCAGCGCGAGCTGCTCGCCACGGGACAGATGCACAACGCGGTGCGGATGCTCTGGGGGAAGTCGGTGCTGCTCTGGACCGACCGTTACGTCGACGCGCTCTCGCATCTCATCTGGCTGAACGATCGCTACGCGCTCGACGGCCGCGATCCGAACAGCTACGCGAACATCCTCTGGTGCTTCGGCAAGTTCGATCGTCCCTTCGCGACGCGTCCGGTGTGGGGCACGATCCGCCCGATGTCGCTCGACCGCGCGCGCGGCAAGTTCGACGTCGGCGGGTACATCGCGCGCTGGAGCGGCGAGCCGGAGCTCGACCTGGTTTCGGCGTAGGGGCGGGGGTCAGCCTCCAGGCGGAAGGCACTGCGCAACTGCAGTCGACGCAGTTCCTTACACCTGGCCCCTGACCCCTTCATCTTTGGGAATGCCTCCACTCGTCCACCCGGACCGCGTCCGCGCCGCCGCCGCGCGCATCGCCGGCGTCGCGCATCGGACGCCGCTGCGGCACTCGGCGAAGCTCTCGCGCATCGCCGGCGTCGAGGTGCATCTCAAGCTCGAGAACGAGCAGCTCACCGGATCGTTCAAGCTGCGGGGCGCGTTCAACACGCTGGCGTCGCTGAGCGAGGCGGAGCGCGCGCGGGGGATCGTCGCGTCCTCGGCGGGGAACCACGGCCTGGGCGTGGCGTGGGCGGCGCGGCACTTCGGAATCACCGCGACGATCTTCGTGCCGGCGAGCGCACCCGCGGTGAAGCGCGACGGCATCGTCGCGTTAGGCGCGCGCGTCGACGACTCGCGTCCCGACTACGACGCCGCGCACGACGCGGCGCTGGAGCTCGCCGCGCGCGAGGGTGCGCGCTTCGTGAATCCCTGCGCGGGCGCGGAGCTGATCGCCGGCCAGGGAACCGTCGCGCTGGAGATCCTCGAGGATCTGCCAAGCGTCGGCGCGGTGATCGTGCCGGTGGGCGGGGGCGGGCTGCTCGGGGGGATCGGCAGCGTGCTGCGCGCGGAGGCGCCGGAGGTGCGCATCCTCGGCGCGCAGAGCGAGCGCACCGACGCGATGGCTCGCTCGCTCGCCGCGGGGCACATCGTCGACATCGGCCACGACCCCACGCTCGCCGATGGTCTGGCGGGCGGGATCGACGAGGAAGGTCTCGCCATCGGCCGCGCCGCGCTCGACGAGATCGTCCGCGTTCCCGAGGAGGAGATCGCCCGCGCGATCGCCTGGCTCGCCGAGGAGGAGTCGTCGACCGTCGAGGGATCCGGCGCGGTGGGCGTCGCCGCGCTGCGCGCGGGACTGTTCGCCGGGCTGCGTTCGCCGGTGGTGGTGGTGCTCAGCGGCGGGAACATCGATCCCGCGGTGCTGCGGGAAGTGCGGGGGCTGCGCGTTAGGCGGTGACGTCAGGGGCCGGGGGTCAGGGGCCAGGCGTCAGGAACTGCGTCAACTGCAGTTGCGCAGTGCCTTCCGCCTGGCCCCTGACCCCTGACCCCTGACGGACCGCCCTACGGGCGGGCCGTGCTGATGTCCCGATTCGGGCTGTCCTGCACGTTGCTCCCCCCGATGCTCGACTCGCGGGTCTGCGAGGCGCGCGCCTGGTCGGCCGGGAACTCGTCGGCCCGGAGCTGCTGCGTGCGATCCGTGTCGCCACGGTTCGCGGTCGTGCGCGACACGTCCGCCCGCCCTTCCGTCGACCGATAGGTGTCCGAGGCCGCGTTCCGCACGCCCTCGGCGCCCAGTCGCGCCGCCGCTCCCCGCGCCGCATTGTTCCGCGCGCTGCTGCCGCGCGCTTCGCCACCCTTGCGGCCGATCGCCGCCATGTGCTCCCGATTGCGGCTCACCGCCTCGCCGCCCTTCCGGCCCGCCGCGCGCGCTTCGTTCGAGTCGAACTCGTGGGCCGTCCCTTTCGCGTGCGCCGCGCGACCGCCCTTGCTGGCGATCTCGCGCTGCCGGGATTGGTCCATCGAGGCGAAGCCACGCCGGCTTTTCCCTTCGCTACGCTCTGCCATCACTCCTCCGCGTGTTGGGGGTCCTCCGTCCCGCTGCCGTCCCGCAGCCCCAAACGGGTGCCACCAGACTGCCGTTCCGCGAGCGACCTCCGTGTCGTCGCGGATAGTGGCGTTTTGCAAGGGCGGGACCATCGCACGTAGACGGGCTCGACTAGGCTCGTTACAGTTTCGCCGCGAACTATATTGAGCGCCATGTCGCTCTCGATCCGGCTCCTCGGAACTTCCGCCTCGCGACCGACGGTCGAGCGCAACGTGTCCTCGATCGCCGTCGTGCGCGAGGGGGAGACGCTCCTCTTCGACTGCGGCGAGGGGACGCAGCGCCAGATGATGCGCTACGGGGTCGCCTTCGGGCTGCGCGACATCTTCTTCACCCACTTCCACGCCGACCACCTGATCGGCCTGATCGGCCTCACGCGGACGATGGCGCTCCAGGGGCGCGCCGAGCCGCTGCGCCTCTGGGGCCCGAAGGGTGCCACGCGCATCCTCCGCCGCGCCGAGCAGTTCGGCGCCGATCGCCTAACGTTCGAGATCGAGATCACGGAGCTCGAGCCGGGCCAGCCGGTGAAGCGCAACGACTACGCGATCGTCCCCTTCCCCGCCGATCACGGGGGCGCGACGGCGTTCGGCTACGCGCTCGTCGAGGAGGAGCGGCGCGGCCGCTTCAACCCGGAGCTCGCGCGCAGCCTCGGCATCCCCGAGGGGCCGCTCTGGGGACGCATCCATCGCGGCGAGCCGGTGACCCTCGACGACGGGCGCGTCATCGAGGCGTCGGTGCTCGTCGGCGAGAAGCGCCGCGGCCGGCGCGTCGTCATCACAGGCGACACGCGTCCCGCCGACAGCACCGTCGCCGCCGCGGAGGGCGCCGATCTCCTCGTCCACGAGGCGACCTTCGGCGACGAGGAAGCGGAGCGCGCCGTCGAGACGGGACACTCGACGGCGCGCGAGGCCGCGGGGGTCGCCGCCCGCGCGGGCGTGAAGCGCCTCGTGCTCACCCACTTCTCGGCGCGCTACTCGCGCGATCCGGGTGACCTCGAGCGCGAGGCGAAGCAGGTCTTTCCGAACGTCGTCATCGCCCGCGACGGGCTGGAGCTCGACGTCCCGCACGAGGCGGAGCGCGCCGAGGGGCCCGTCGCCGCCGAGCGCGCGCGCTAGCGCTCCTCGCCGCTCGAGTACACCGCCTGCGCCGGCATCGGCGCGTTAGGCAGCGCCCCGCCGCGCGACACGCCCATCGAGCGGCGGAAGAGCAGCTCGACGTCGCTCTCCGTCAGCGATTCGGCGATCTTCTTCGGGTCGAGGCGGCCGGTCACGCTCTTCGCCTCGGGGCCCTTGCTGATGTACCAGTTGTAGCGATCCTTCTTCGCGCTCTCCCCGTCGGGGTGCGAGAAGACGATCATCGCGTTGCTCGCGCCGGGATTGCGGACGAGGACTGTCCAGACGGTGCCGTCGGGCGCGCGGAAGGTTGCCATGAGAACGCTGCGGGATTGCGGGTGAGGTCGTGCGCCGATCAGGCGAAAGCGAGCGCTTCGATCGGCTGGCGTCCGGCGAAGCCGTCGTTCAGCTCGTGCCAGTACCGTACCTCGGGCTCTCCGAGGCGCCAGCAGAGATACACCGTGCGGTCGCCGAGCCGCGCCGGAAAGTCGACGAGCCCGACGTCGTAGCCCTTGAACTCGACGCCGATCGCCTCGAGCTCGCGGACGAATCCGGCGATCTCCTCGGCGAGCCGCTCCGCGTCACGCTGCCGCGCCGCCGCGTCCGCGCTCTGCTCGCCCCCGCTCGCCTCGAGCGACGCCAGCTCGAACGCACGCACCGCCCCCTGCCACCGCTCGTACGTCTCGACGATGTCCGCCACGATCCGGCGGACGAGCGGCAGGGTGCGATTGGCTTGTTCGACGGTGAAGAGCTGCATGCTCCTAATTTGCGCTCTCGAACGGTCGGATTGCAGGGGTTTGACTCAGGGGTCAGGGGCCAGGCGGAAGGCACTGCGTCAACTGCGGGTAACGCCGTTCCTGACGCCTGGCCGCTGGCGCCCGACCCCTGACCCTGGCCCCTGACCTCTGCCGTTCAGTCTTCCCCTTCCTCGGTCCGCTCCTCCAGCCTCCGCCGCCGCCGCTCCTTCGCGGCCGCGTAGCGGCGCTTCTCGATGTCCGTTTCCGGCACCACCTCCGGGATCTCCACCGGCCGCCCGTTCCGGTCGATCGCGACGAAGGTCATGTAGCACGAGTTCGTGTGGCGCCGCCGGCCGGTGATCAGGTCCTCGGCCTCCACGCGCACCCCGATCTCCATCGAGCTGCGCCCGGTGAAGTTCACGCTCGCCTTCATGATCAGCAGGTCGCCGACGTGGATCGGCTCGCGGAAGTCGACGCGGTCGATCGAGACGGTGACGCAGGCATTGCGCGCGTGTCGGAACGCGGACACCGCCGCGGCCTTGTCCATCATCGAGAGCACGACGCCGCCGAAAACGTGGCCGAGGACGTTCGCGTCCTGCGGCATCATCAGCTCGGAGGTCTCGTGCTGGCTCTCCTGGACGGTGCGCGTGGCGCGATGCGAGATGTCGGGCTTCATGTGGGGAAGTGTCGTCTGTGCGACCGGTCGACGCTCTTGCGCACGCGACGGACCGGAACGATCCGCGGCCGGCGCGGATGGCGCTGCATCGCCGCGAGGCGCAGCCGTCCGCCGTGCCGCGCCGTCGCGACGCGCGCCTGGTCGTCGTAGAGCACCGCGTCGTCGAAGGCACGCTCCAGCGCGAGCCGCTGCGTCGAGTCGATCGCCGGAGCGTCGAGCCAGAGGAGATGGCGTACCGGTGCGGGGACGCGCCCCACCGGCCACTCGCGTCCCGAGGCGTCGGCGATCACGAGCGCGGCCTGCTCTCCGCTGCTGTCGTAGCGCGCGCGCACGACGTACCCGGCCCCGTGCCACGCGTCCTCCACCGAGTCGCGCGTCGACGGCAGCGTCGACGCGATCGCGCTCCACCACTCCGGCGAGGTGGCCGGGATCGGCGCGAGGGCGAGCGCGGCACCGGTCGCGAGCTCTCCCGTTTCCGGGACGGTGAAGGTCACGATCGGCGCGCCGTCGCGATCGCCGAGCGAGAAGCTGCGCGCGTCGAAGGCGAGGTCGCCGACGGCCTCGCGCGCCGTCTCCGCGCGCGGATCGCGCTCGTCGCGGATCGAGTCGCGCGCCGCCGCGAGGAGCCCGCGCGCGTCGCGAAGGATCGCCGCGCCCGCGCTTTCGCCGAAGAGATCGTCGACGGTCGCGGCGCGGCGCTCGCGAAGATCGACGACCCGGCGCACGGTGCGATGCAGGTGCGTCACCCCGCCGACGTCGACGTCGGTGCGGTGCTCCACGGAGAGGTACGCGTCGTGGACGTCGAGGAGGCTCACCTCCGCGGTCGCCGACGCCGTCGGATGCTCGCTCGCGTCCTCGTCGCCCCGGAGCGGTGACTCGTCAGGGTGCTGGCGCGCCCACCGCTGCTCGGCCGCCGGAACGACGCTGTCCCGGTAGACGAGCGCGGAGTCGCCGGTGACGAGGTCGCGGCGGTAGACGCGCTGGCCGAGGAAGAGCGCGTCGTAGAAGGAACGATCGTCGTCCGCGGTGTAGACCTCGTAGAAATCGCCGCCGAACCGGGCGACCATCAGCGACGAGCCGCGGCGACGAATCCCGTCGGGCGCGGCGCGGACCCAGAAGGTGCTGTCCCCCGCGGCGACGAGAAACTCGGCGCGGGGCGGTGGGGGTCCCTCGGATGCGTGGGCGCGGTCGCGCCCGCCTGGGCGGCAGGCCGCGAGCCCGGCGACGAGCGCGAGTGTACGTCGGCGTGAGAACATCGGCGATCAATATACATGAAGCGGGTGCGCGGACGCGTGCCGGAGCCTCTGCACGATCGTCCCCGGTGACGCTAACTTTCGCGCCCCGAATTCCCCTTCTCGACTGATGCGATCCATGCGCTGGACCCCTGCAATCCTTCTCGTTCTCTCGGCGTGCGCCAGCGGCGAATCGCGGCGCGAGAGCGCCAACGGCGACACCGTCGACAGCACGGGCGCCGCGAAGCCGACCGCGACGGCCACGACTCCCGCGACCACCGACGGCACCGCGACCGCGGCGACGCCGGGCGCGTCGACGGTGGATTTCGTCGCCGGCGCCCACCTGAAGGACGCGCCAGCGACGGTGCGGGCACTCTACGTCAACCGCTGGGCGACGCAGAGCCGCACGAAGATGCGCCACCTGATCGACATCGCCGACCGGACGGAGATCAACGCGCTCGTGCTCGACCTCAAGGACGAGTTCGGGCTGAACTTCGCCTCCCGCGACAGCTCGGTCTCGAAGAACGCCGGCCGTAGCGGGACGATCCCGAACCTCTCCGCGCTCATCGACACGCTGCACGCACACGGGATCGTCGCGATCGCGCGCATGGTGACCTTCAAGGACTCCGTCGCCGCGCGGGTCAACCCGCAGCACACCATCCGGAAGACCGACGGCAGCGCGTGGCACGACAAGCAGGGCCTGACGTGGGTCGACCCGTACGACCCGATGATCCGCGAGTACAACATCCGCGTCGCCGAGGAGCTGACGCGCATCGGCTTCGACGAGATCCAGTTCGACTACGTGCGCTTCCCCGAGCCGTACCCGAGCCTCCCGCAGCAGGTGTTCCCCGACGCGAAGGGGGTCTCGAAGCCGCAGGCGCTCGCCGATTTCCTCGGTGCGGCGTGCAAGCGCATCAACGCGCTCGGCGCGCGCTGCACGGCGGACATCTTCGGCCTCGTGACGACGGTGCGGGGCCCGCTCGAGATCGGGCAGGAGTGGGAGAAGATCTCGCCGGTGGTCGACGTCGTCCTGCCGATGACGTATCCCTCGCACTACCCGCGCGGCTCCTTCGGCCTGGCGCGTCCGAACGCCGAGCCCGAGGCGATCCAGCGCATCGCGAATGCGAAGGCGCACGACCGCGACATCGCGCTGAAGATCGCGAAGCCAGAGCACGTGCGTCCGTGGATCCAGGCGTTCACCCTCGGCGCGCCCGCGTACGGTCCCGCGGAGATCGACGCCCAGAAGCGCGGCGTCTACGCGGCCGGCTACGACGGCTGGGTGTTGTGGAGTCCGGGCTCGAAGTACGACATCTTCCTCCCCGCCCTCGAGCCGACGCTCGTCTCGCGCAAGCGCCCCTACCCGCCCGACGGCGCGGCGACGCCGGCGGTCGCCAACTCCACTCCGAAGGCCGCCGCCGACTCGACCGTCGACAAGCTCAAGGTCGCCGCGCCGACGGACAGCACGAAGAAGCCGCGCTGATCGGGAGCGAGCCGGAATCGGGGCCCGCCGGGTGAGATCGTCTCGCCCGGCGGGCCCCGAACTCATTCATGACCTTTGCTTGTTTTCACAGGGAGCCGGGGAGGCCGGAGGAGGAGTTCGCAGGGGCTGGGGGGCTCGGCACCATAGCACCTCCCGTAGCTCCACGGCTCCCTGTTATTCACCGCCGAGCAGCAGGTGAAAGAGTCCGCGGCGATCGCGGGCATTCTCGGCGGGCATTCTCGGTGAGTCGCGTGGAGGGCTGTCGTTCGCGGGGAGATCGCGCGGTTCTTCCGGGAAGAACTACGCAAGCACTGCGGAAGAACGACGGAAGATTCTACCGGCACGAGCCGAGATCTGATTTTGGGGCATGCATGGCGAGACCATCTCGCCCCGCATGCCCCAACAAAGCTTTCGGGCTCGGAGCACTTGGATGATGCCCCCGAGAGGAGCCCTTCCGCAGTTCTTGGAGAGGGCAGTTCTTCCGCCGTGCTTCCTGCCCAAACCGCGCGATGCCCGAATGCACGACGAGCCTCCACGCGACCCGCGACGCGACGCGACCCGCGACGCGACCCGCGACGTGCCTAACGCGCGACCGCCGCCACGCCCTCGAGCAGCCGGTCGATCTCGTCGGGGGTCGTGTAGATCGCGCACCCCGCGCGCACGAGACCTTCCTCGGCGAGTCCGAGCTTCTCCACGATCGTCGACGCGTAGAAGTCGCCGTGTGACGCGAAGACTCCTCGCTCGGCGAGATGCCGAACCACGCGTTCCGAGTCCACCCCCTTCACCGTGAAGGCGGCGGTCGGGGTGCGCACCGCTTCCGGCGGCGTGCCGTAGCGCGTCACGCCGCGGATCGCGCCAAGGCCGTTCCAGAGGCGGGCGAAGAGCTCGCGCTTGCGCGCGTGGAAGCCGGCGTAGGCGCGCTCGAGGCGCGCGCGGCGCGTCGGGCCGTTGGCGAGGCTGGCGAGGAAGTCCACCGCCGCGGCCGCACCGGCCATCGATTCGTGGCTCTGTGTCCCGGTCTCCAGCTTCTCGGGCGGCGCGTCGGGCGCGGGGACGAGCTTCGGCACATCGAGCGAGGCGACGAGATCCTCGCGGCCGTAGAGCACCCCGATGTGCGGGCCGTAGAACTTGTACGCAGAGCAGGCGAGGAAGTCGCAGCCCATCGCCCGCACGTCGACGAGCGCGTGCGGCGCATAGTGCACCGCGTCGACGAAGCTGAGCGCGCCCGCGTCGCGTGCAATCGCGCAGACCCGCGCCACGTCGGTGATCGTGCCGAGGGCGTTCGACGCGGCGCCCACCGCGACCAGCTTCGTGCGCGGTCCGATCAGCCGCGCCAAATCGTCGAGATCCACCGTGCCGCTCTTCTCGTCGGCGCGGGCCATCCGCACGACGACGCCGCGATCCTTCTCCAGCGCCTTCCACGGATCGACGTTCGCGCGGTGGTCGAGCTCCGTGACGACGATCTCGTCGCCCTTCCCCCACCGCCTGCCTAACGCCCTGCCGAGGTGGAAGGCGATGGAGGTCATGTTCTGGCCGACGGAGATCTCGCGCGGCGTGGCGTTGAGCAGATCGGCGAGCGCCCCGCGCGCCGACTCGATGATCGCGTCGGTCTCGACGCTCGTCGGGTAAGCCCAGTGCGTGTTCGCGTTGTGATGCAGCAGGTAGTCGGACATCGCCTGCACCACCTCGCGCGGCACCTGCGTCCCGCCGGGCCCGTCGAAGTAGGCGACCGGGTGGCCGAGGTGCCTGCGCTCGAGCGCCGGAAAGTGCGACCGCACCTCGGCGACGCCGACGGTCTCGGGATGCTGGCTCGGGTGCGAGCCGGAGATCGAAGGCCGGACGGAAGTCATGAGATCTCCGTCCCCGCCCACTTCTCCACGATCTTCACCGCCTCGACGTGGTCCGCCTCCTCGCCCAGCTCGCCGTGGGCGAGGCGGAAGAGCTCCGCGGTGAGCTGCAGCAGCGGCGACGCGACCTTCTGCGCGCGGGCGACCTCCGCGGCGATCCCGACATCCTTGTCGAGCAGCGCAAGCTTGAACGTGCGCGGGAAGGCGCGGCTCGTCACCCGCTCGGGGAAGAGATTGATCGACGTGTTCGACCGCCCGCTCGACGAGTTGATCACGTCGAGCGCGATCTTCGGATCGACGCCGGACTTCGCGAGCGCGGCGAGCCCTTCCGCCGTCGCCCAGATGTGCACGGCGAGGAGCGCGTTGTTCACCGCCTTGATCGCGTCGCCCGCGCCGACGTCGCCGCAGTGGACGATCTTCTTCCCGAAGGACTCGAGCACCGGGCGGGCCTTCTCGAGGTCCGCGGCCTTGCCACCCACCATCACCGTCAGCTCGCCCTTTTCCGCTCCGCTCACCCCGCCGCTCACCGGCGCGTCGATGAACGACACGCCCGCCTCGGCGAGCCGCGCGGCGATCCGACGCGAGGTCGCCGGGTCGCCCGAGGTGCAGTCGACGAGGATCGCGCCCTTCTGCAGTCCGGCGATCAGCCCGTCCGCGCCGTCGAGCAGCGCCTCGACCTCGTGCGACGTCGGCAGGCAGGTGATCACGATGTCGCGCATCGTCGCCGCCTGTGCCGGAGTGCGCGCGTGCGTCGCTCCGTGGTGGGTGGAGGCGAAGGCGACGGCGCGCGACGCGGTCCGGTTCCAGACCGCGAGGTCGAACTTGCGGGCGAGGTGGCGGGCCATCGGGGCGCCGATGGCGCCGAGGCCGAGGAAGGCGACGCGGGGCATGGAGGCGGGGTTCGAGTGTGGCGGTAAGTTCGCCCGGGCCACCGCCGGCGCGCAACGTCGATGCCGCGGATAGCTTTCCACTCGTGCCACGCTTCGTCACCGTCGCGCGCATCGCCGGGATGCGCTCCGTCCACTGCACCCGCGCCGTCTATACGGCGTTGACCACCGTCGCCGGCGTGGCGACGGCGGATGTCGCGATCGGGCGGGCGACGATCGAGCACGACGGCCGCGCGACGCCGGCGGCGATCGGCGACGCGATCGCGCTCGCCGGCTACGAGCTCCTGGAAACGAGCGAGGAGCGGCAGCGTTCGCTGCCGCTCCTCTAGGCGCCCACCTGGCTTACCCCCCTACAAGGTGAACCAGTAGGACGCTTTGATCAGGAACGTGTTGTCGGGATGCGCGCGGAAGAGATCGCGGTAATCGCGCCGCGCCTCGTAGCTGCCCATGTTCCGATCCCATTGCTCGCGCCCCTGCTGCCAGACGAAGAAGATCGTCGAGCCCGGGCGGTACTCCCAGCGCAGCACCGCGTTGGTGTTCAGCGCCTTGTAGTTGAAGTCGTGCGTCGACGGGCCGAAGCCCCTGAAAGCGGCCGTGTCGGCGAAGTCGAAGGGCGTGTACGCCTGGAAGCGATCGGCGTAGCGCGCCGCGCGCGGATCCTTCAGCTCGCGCAGGTTCCGGTAGCTCCCAACCGTCACGTACGGCGCCAGATAGAGCTGCATGGTCAGCGTCGGCGTCGCCGTGTAATCCATGCGCGTCGTCATCGAGAGCGTGCGCTGATCGAGCCGCGCGAAGCCGTAGTGCGTGCCGTAGCTCGAGTCCGCGTTCTGCGTGACGAAGCGGCCGAACCACTGGCTGTCGTTGATGTCGTGCTGGAAGTGCGGCCCCGCCGAGAGCTTCAGCCGGTCCGACGCGCGGAACTCGATCTGCGGATCGACGAAGAAGCCGTGCGACGCGCCCTCGTCGGCCCAGAAGGCGCCGGAGAAGAAGTACGGCGTCAGCCGCTTGCGGTCGTCGCCCGCGAACCCGAACCAGGGGCTGAAGCTCGGCGAGTAGCGCACCGCCGGCCCGCCGCGCGAGGCGCGGTCGTCGTACACGGGAACGAAGCCGTTCTCGCTCGCGCCCATGTGGAACCACCACATCGTCGGGAGCTGCACGTGGAAGTTGACGTTCCCGCCCATCTCCGTCTGCAGCCCTTCCGTCGTCCAGCCGTTCCACTGGTTGAAGTTCAGCCGCGCCATGCGATACCAGGAGGTCGGCTTGTTGAACTGCAGCCCCACCCATCCATTGGCGGTGCGCGTGTCGGCGCGCGACAGGTAGCCGACGTCGTTCACCTCGAAGCCGGGCGAGAGCTGGCGGAAGTTGAAGTTGAAGCGCGTGATCCCGCCGCCGACCTTGTTGAAGGAGAGCTGCTCCGCCGAGCCGTTCATCGCGGTGCGCGTCGGATCGAAGGTGAGATCGTCGTCGGGCCGGTCGTACTGGTGCCGCGAGCTCGTCTGGAGCAGGGAGATCGCGTCCGCGGTGCCCTGGACGCGGCTCGCCGCGACGAAGCCGGTGACCTCGTAGTCATTCTTCCAGAAGCGGTGGCGCCCGTCGAGGCCGAGCACGTACGCCGACCGCCCGAGATGCTGCCGCGTGAAGTCGTCGAGCGAACGGTTGGTCGAGGTGGCCATGATCCCGATCGCGCTCTTCCCGCCGCGGAAGTCCTGCGCGACGCGGCCGACGAGGTAGTTCGTCCGCGGCTCGGCGACGAGCGATCCGATCGTGTTGCCGTAGGCGCGGCGCTCCTCGGTGACCGCGTCGAAGAATCCGACCTGCAGCCCCGACTGCGTGCGGCCGGTGAGCTTCGCCGCGCCGAGGATCGGGGTCGAGTTGCTGACGCTGGCGGTGGGGTCGATCGACTGGATGTCGCCGTTGAGCTGCGGGCGGCGGCCGATGCGGCGGGAGTAGAACAGGCCGCTGCAGGTGCCGTCGTTGCAGTTCAGGTCGAAGCGGAAGAGACCCGCCCCCTCCATGAAGAAGGGGCGCCGCTCCGAGTAGAAGGTCTCGAACGCGGTGAGGTTGAGGTTGGATGGATCCGCCTCGACCTGCCCGAAGTCGGGATTGATGGTCGCGTCGAGGGTGAGGTTCGAGGTGACGCCGTACTTGATGTCGGCGCCCATCGTGCTGAGCTGGGCGCGGTCGTGGCCGGCGACGGCGCCGCCGGCGTCGAGCTGTGACTGCGGGACGCTCTTCATCACCGTGTACGGGGTGACCTCGAGCCGGCGCGGACTGGCGAGCCCGGCGAATCCGGACACCTCGGCGAACTGCGAGACGAGGCCGCCCTTCGACTTGCGCAGCGCCGGCCAGGCGATTCCCTCGTTCGTGCGGCCGACCTTGCGCCCGAACATCATCCCGAAGGTCGGCGCGCCGTTAGGCGGGAAGCGGAGCTGGCTGAAGGGGATGCGGAACTCCGCCGTCCACCCGTCGGCGACGATCGCGGTCTGGACGTCCCACACCGCGTCCCACGAATCGTCCTCCTCGCCGTCGTTGATGATCGACATGTCGCGCTTGACGCCCGCCGGGTTCACGTGGAACTCGAACCCCGTGCGGTGGTCGTTGTACGAGTCGATGAGGACGATCAGCCAGTCCGACGCGCTTCCCTGATCGCGGCGCGTCAGGCGCCCGACGATCGAGTCGGGATGCGGGTCGTAGGCGTGGACGAAGACGTAGAGGTTGTGATCGTCGAAGGCGACCTTCGCCGTCGTCCGCATCTTCGGGTCGCCGTCCTCGTTCGGCTCGAACTCGCGGAAGGCGCTGATCTCCGGCGCGCGCTCCCACACGGCGTCGGTCCCGCGCCCGTCGAGCACGATCGCGTCGTTGGCGCGCACGGCGGTCGCGGTGTTCGCGGTGACTGCGGGCCGTGCACCGGCGACGGGATCCGTCGACGGATGGCTCGCCGATGCGACACTGACGTTCGCCTGTGCGGAGAGCACGGCGGGCACGACGAGCGCGCAGAGGGTGATGACGCGGCGCATGGAAAATGGGGACTGGTGACGCGTGGGCTGTTGCGGCCGGCACTCTGCTGGCCCGGCGATGGGACAGCGGCTCGTACGGAAAGGTTGCATCGACGGTTTCGGGCGGCTGTCAGGAATCGGCAAGCGCGAACGCGCGAGCGGGCCGGTGCATCGCGATGCACCGGCCCGCTCGCGTCCGGATGGCTCGCGCTAGTTCACGAAGCGATCGAGCGCGCGCTGATAGCTCTGCACGATCGTCGGCAGGACGGAGGAGATCGGCGTGTACTTCACTCCGAGCTCGCTGCGCGCGTAGCCGCCGTCGACGCGGAGGCCGTTCATCAGGAAGCGCGCCTCGTCGGGGGCGAGGATCGGCCGCTTTCCGAACGGCGTGGCGACCATCTCCGAGATCGCCGCCACGGTCTCGAGCTGGCGCGGCGACCATTTCCGCGACGCCCGCCGCCCGGTGAGCTGGGCGACGCGATCCATGAGCTGGCGCATGGACATGCGCTCGCTGCTCAGGATGTAGCGCTCGCCGTTCTTCCCCCGATCGAGAGCCGCGATCATCCCCTGCGCCGCGTCCTCGGCGGTCACCCAGGAGAGCGGGGTGTCGGTCGCGAAGCGTGGGCCGCCGGTGACGGCGCGGGTCATCACGCGCCCGATCCACCCCATGTCCGATTGGGCGAGGATCAGCGAAGGCTCGACGACCACGATCTCGATCCCCTTCCCGCGCAGCCGCATCGCGAGACGCTCGGCCTCGAGCTTCGACCGCTCGAACTCGCTCCGCGTCTCGCCGCGATGGCGTGTCCACTCGTATCCTGTCTCGCCGCGCGGCTCGCCGATGGCGAGGGCGCTGGAGACGTGGATGAGCCGCGGCACCTTCGCGACGACGGCGGCGGCGATCGCGTTCTTCGTCCCCCCGACGTTGACGGAGTCGAAGGTGCGGGTATCGCGGGCCCAGAAGTCGAAGAAATGCGCGACGTGGAACACCGCGTCGCAGCCGGCCATCTGGCGGGCGAGGGACTCGGAGCGGCGGACGTCGCCGAGGACGGCTTCCGCGCCCAGATTCTTGAGGACCTGCACGCCGCCGCGGCGGCGGACGAGACCGACCACATGGTCCCCGCGACGCTTCAGGGCGGAGACGAGGGCGCGGCCGAGCGGGCTCGCGGCGCCAGTGACGAAGACTCGCATCGGAGAGTGCTGAGGTGAGCGGCCGGAGTGAGTTCGGCCTCCCTGAAGACGAGTGGCACGGCTTGTTCGCCACGCCGCGCGCCCCTAACTTGACGCGCCCGCGAGTGCGCGTGACGCATCGCACGTGACGCGCGACACGGCGGCGCCGCGCAACCTCACTCCGGCGCGGCGCCGCGGACGCTCCCACCCGACGGCCCGATGACGCCACCCCAGCGAAAGGAAGAGCGACCGGTCGCCGCGCTCCTCGCGCCGGACATCCTCGTGCTCCTCGAGGAGGAGCCGCAGAGCGTCGCGGCCGAGACGGAGGAGATGCACCCCGCCGATCTCGCCGACGTCGCCGAGGCGATCCCGCGCGAGATGGTCCCGGTGCTCCTCGCCGCGCTCTCCAAGGAGCGCGCCGCCGACGTCCTCGAGTATCTCGACGAGGAGCTGCGCGCCGAAGTCCTCGAGGAGATGACGGCGAAGCAGGCGGCGTCGCTCGTCTCCCACATGACGCCGGACGACCGCGCCGACGTCCTCGAGGAGCTGGAGGAGGAGCACGCCGACGACATCCTCGCCGAGATCCCCGCCGAAGCGCGGCGCGAGACCGAGCGCCTCCTCGCCTTCGATCCGGAGAGCGCGGGCGGGATCATGACGACGGAGTTCGTCTCCGTCGCCGCGTCGATGTCGGTGGAGGACGCCCTCGCCCAGGTGCGCGTCATCGCCCGCGGCGGGCGCAAGGAAGCGATGTACTCCATCTACGCGACCGACGCCGAGGGGCGCGTGCAGGGCGTGATGTCGCTGCGCGAGCTCCTCGCCGCTCCCGAGGGCGCGAAGGTCGCCGACGTCGCGTGGGAGGAGGTCGTGACGGTCCCCGCGACCGCCGACCGGTCGGAGGTCGCGCAGCTCACCCGCGAGTACGACCTCGTCGCCGTGCCGGTGGTCGACGAGAGCTCGCGCATCATGGGCGTCGTCACCGTCGACGACGTCATCGACGCCCTCGTCGAGGAGCAGACGGAGGATGTCCAGAAGCTCGGCGCGGTCCAGCCGCTCGACGAGCCGTACTTCGCCACCGGGTTCTGGAACCTCGCGCGCAAGCGCGGCGGCTGGCTCATCCTCCTCTTCGTGGAGGAGATGTTCACCGGCGTCGCGCTCCGGCACTATTCGGGAGTGCTCGAGTCGGTGACGGCGCTGATGTTCTTCGTCCCGCTGATCATCAGCTCCGGGGGCAACTCCGGGTCGCAGTCGGCGACGCTGATCACCCGCGCCCTCGCCGTCGGCGACGTCGAGCTGCGCGACACGGTGCGCGTCCTCGCCCGCGAGATCGGGCAGGGGATCGCGCTCGGCGCGTTCCTCGGGTTGATCGGCTTCGGCCGCGCGCTGATGTGGGGGAACGGGACGTCGATCGCCTTCGTCATCGCCTTCACCCTGCTCGGGGTGGTGCTGATCGGGACGATCGTCGGCGCGATGCTGCCGATGATCTTCACGAGGCTCGGCTTCGACCCGGCGATCGCATCGTCGCCCTTCGTCGCCTCGCTGGTGGACGTGGCCGGGATCGTCGTCTACTTCACGATCGCGATCCACTTCCTCAACCTGCGCTGAGGGACGGACCGTGAGCCGCTCGACCCCGCTGGCGACGGCGATGATCGTCGCGTCGGCGTGCTGCTTCGGGTCGATCGCGATCTTCGTGACGCTGGCCGAGCGCGACGGCGCGCCGCTGCTCTCGATCCTGACGTGGCGCTTCCTGCTCGGCGGCGCGGGGCTGTTCCTGCTCGCCGGCGGTCCCGCGGCGCTGCGGGGGGCGCGGCGCCAGGGGTGGCGGCTCGTCGCGTTAGGCGGGCCGCCGCAGGCGGTGATCAACTTCACCAGCCTGCTCGCCCTGCGCTGGATCCCCGTTCCGACGCTGGTCTTCCTGTTCTATACCTATCCGTCGTGGATCGCGGTCATCGCCGCGCTCCGCGGAACGGAGCGGCTGAACGCGCCGCGCGTCGTCGCGCTGATCCTCTCGCTCGGCGGGATCGCGATCATGGTCGGGACACCGGGGACGCGGATGATGCACCCCGTCGGCGTCGCGCTCGCGCTCTTCGCGGCGCTCGTGTACGCGCTCTACATCCCGTTCATCGGCAAGCTGAGCACCGGGCTCTCGGCGCGCGCCGCCTCGGCGCTGCTCGCCTGCGGCGCGACGATCGCCTTCGCGCTCATCGGCCTCGCCGCGCTCGCGGCGCGGCCCTGGCTCGCCGACGCCACGATGCAGACATTGACGCTGACGACCGCGTTCGGCGCGCGCGCGTGGATCGCGATCCTGCTTCTCGCCGGCGTCTCGACCGTCGCCGGGTTCGTGCTCTTCCTGAACGGGCTGTCCGTGCTCGGCCCGGTGCGCACGGGCATCGTCTCGACGGTCGAGCCGTTCTGGGCGTCGCTGCTCGGCGCGCTGGTGCTCGGCCAGGGGCTGGGCCCGCGGACCCTGGTCGGCGGAGCGGCGATCGCCCTCGCGGTGATGCTGCTCCAGCTGTCGCGGCCGGGGGTCGGCGTGACGGCCAGGCGCATCGAGGAGTCGGTCTCCTAGCGGCGTGCGGGCGGCGGTTGCCGTTCTCGACACCGCACCCAACCCTCCTGACGGGAGACGACCATGCGCTTCGCGCAGAAGACCGCTCTTCTCTTCGGCCTCGCCTTCACCGGCGCGGCGATCGCCGGCTTCGCGACCGGCGGAATGTCCATGGACGCGAACATGGAAACGGCGACGAAGCTGGCCGGTCTCTTCCCGGTGAACGCGCTGCACAACGCCGTGCACCTGGTGTTCGGCATCTGGGGTCTGCTCGCGGCGAGGACGCCGAGCGCCGCGCGGCGCTACTGCATGATCTCCGGTGGGCTCTACCTGATCCTCACCGGCGTGGGCTTCGTCTTCCCCGATACCTTCGGCTTCATCCCGATCGGCGGCTACGACCTCGTGCTGCACGCGGTGTTCGGGATCATCCTCACGATCGTCGGCGCGACGGCTCCGGAGGAAGTGCCGGCGGCGGCGGCGAGCGCCTGAGGGCGGCGGTCAGGGGCCAGGCGCAAGGCACTGCGGTAAACGCGGTTCCTCACGCCTGGCCCCTGGCGGCCAGCTAGACGCCCGCCGTCTCGCGATGCGGCGCCACGCGTGACGACTCCCCCTCGCGCGCCGCGTCGATGCCGCCGAGCAATCCGACGATGCCCTGCTCGATCCAGACGTGCTCGCCCTTGAGCACGTGCTTCGCGACGTCGTACATCGCCTTGTCGTTCGGGCCGTACAGCTCGCGGAAGTGCTGCTCGACGCGGACGCGCGCCTCGCGGCAGAAATAGTCGGCGAGCTCGATCGCTTCCTTCTGCCCCTGCTTCGCCAGCATCCGCGCGCGCACGCAGGCCGCGCTCATCGCGAACAGCTCGGCGCCGATGTCCACCGCGCGGAAGAGCACGAGCTGACGACGCTCGAGCTTGGGGCCGAAACGGACCATCGCGTGGAAGATCGCGCGGCCGAGGTGGCGGGTGTTGCGCTCGATGAAGCGGAGGTGCTTCGCGAGCTTCCCGTGGCTCGAGTAGCTCACCGGGACCTGCCCCTTCCCCACCCAGCGCGCCGCATACCAGGTCGGGTAGAACTTCGCGGCGCGGCCGGCCGCGGCCGCGCGGTCGCCCATGGATGAATCGGGAGCGACCAGCGCGAACGCGGTCTTGAAGTGATGATCCACCGCCTCGCGGGCGATGAAGAGGCGCATGATCTCCGACGAGCCCTCGAAGATCAGGTTGATGCGGAAGTCCCGCATCGCGCGCTCGATCGGGATCGGCAGCTCGCCGCGCGCCTCGAGCGACGCGGCGGTCTCGTAGCCGCGTCCCCCACGCACCTGCAGGGTGTCGTCGACGATGCGCCAGCCGAGCTCCGTGTTGTACATCTTGGCGATGGCCGCCTCGAGGCGGATGTCGTAGCCGCCCTTCTCGTACAGCGCGCAGGCGAGCTCGCCCACCGCTTCCATTGTGAAGGTGTCCGACGCGCAGCGGGCGATCTTCTTCGCGATGGCCTCGTGGCGGCCGATCGGCTGTCCCCACTGCACGCGCTCGTTCCCCCACGTGCGCATCACCTGGAGCATCGCCTTGCCGATGCCCGCGCAGCTCGCGGGGAGCGTGAGCCGCCCCGTGTTGAGGGTGATGAGCGCGAGCTTGAGCCCCTTCCCCACTCCCCAGAGCACGTTCTCCGCGGGGACCTTCACGTTCTCGAAGTGGATGACGCCGTTCTCGATCGCCTTGAGCCCCATGAAGCGGCAGCGATGCTTCACGGAGACGCCGGGCATGCTCGCCTCGACGATGAAGGCCGTGATCTGCTTCTTCTTCTTTCCGTTCACCTCGACGTCGGGGGTCCGCGCCATCACGACGAACAGCTCGGCGCGCGTGCCGTTGGTGCACCAGAGCTTCTCGCCGTTGATGATCCAGTGCTTGCCGTCGGGACTGAGCGTCGCCGAGGTATGCATGTTCGCGGGATCGCTGCCCGCGTCGACCTCGGTGAGCGCGAAGGCGGAGATGGCGCCCTTGGCGAGACGCGGGAAGAACCGCTTCTTCTGCTCCTCGGTACCGAAGAGCTTGAGCGGCTGCGGAAGCCCGATCGACTGGTGCGCGGAGAGGAGCGCGGTGAGCGAGCCGTCCTTCGAGGTGACGAGCTGCATCGCGCGGACGTAGCTCATCTGCGAGAGACCGAGCCCGCCGTACTCCTTCGGGATCTTGATGCCGAAGGCGCCCATCTCGCGGAGCTCCTGAACGAGGGGCTCCGGGATCTCGCCGGTGCGGTCGATCTCCTCGGAGTCGACGCGGCGGAGGAACGCGTCGAGCTTGTCCATGAACGGCTTCGCCCGCGCTTCCTCCGCCGCGTCGTGCACCGGCGGGTGCGGGTCGATGAGGTCGAGCCGGAAGCGGCCGAGGAAGAGCTCGCGAACGAAGCTCGGATGCTCCCACTCGCTCTCGCGCGCGGCCTCGGCGACGTCGCGGGCTTCGGTCTCCGACGCAAGTGCCTTACTCTGTTCGGCCATCTGCTCCTCCGGATGGATGCACGTCGGGGGCGCGAGGCGCGGACGCCGCTCTCGCGCCGCCCGGACGGCGGTCGTTGCGCACCACGATTCCCGCGCCGACGAGGGCGATCGCGGCGAAGGCGAACCACTGGACCGCATAGCTGCGATGCGGCCCGTCGTCGAGCTCGGGAAGCGTAAAGCGTGCCGGTGCGGCGGCGGCGGGACCCGCCGGTTTCGGCCCGGTCGCCCAGAGATACACGGCGCGCAGGGGAACGCCGGCATGCCGCTCCAGCGTGGCCCGATCGAGGCGGCGGAGCGCGTCGGGATGGCCGGCGATGGTGTCGGGCCGTCCGGTCGCCGGCAGGGTGTCGAGCCAGCCGTCGACCGTTAGGCTGTCGCCCTCGTGCCAGCGGCTGCGGTCGATGGTCGCGCCGTCGGGTGCGTAGACCCAGCCACGCACGACGAGCGTGGCCGTGTCGCCGCGCGCGTCGCGCACCGGAGTCAGGAGATACACGCCCGGGCTGCCGTTCATCGTGCGCTGCACGAGCAGCGCCTCGCCGTTGTAGCTCGGAGTACCGTGCACGACCGCGCGCCGGAAGCGCAGCGACGCGGGCGGCCCCGTCAGCGACTCCACCGGCACCGGCGCCGCGACGAGCCGCGCGCGGATGGTGGCGTTGAGCGCCTGGCGCTGATGGAGGCGGTCGATCTGCCAGACGCCGAGCCGGGCGAACACGGCCGCGCCGACGATCGCGGCGAGGACGAAGGCAAGGGTACGAAGTCTCACTGCCGAACAGTGTTCGGAGAGCGCGAGATGCGCAATGGCCGGTCCTGTTCGACGTGGGAGTGAACGTGGCGACGGGGGAGCGAGGGTGGGGCTGGGACGACGTCTGACGTGTGAGTCCGCCCTCCCACGTCCCACGCCCCACGTCGTCCCCGTCTCCCCTGCTCGCTCCCCCGTCCCCCCGTCCACTTCCACGTCGCAGTCGTACCGAGACCACCCCGACCCGGCGCGAGGAAACTAGAACAGCGACATCTGAACCCCGAGCGTCTCCGGGGGCACCACGCGCTGGCCGAGCGCGGCCTGCGCGTCGCGGGCGGTCTGCGGTGCGTGCCCCGCGTAGTAATTGCTCGAGTACGCCCAGACCGCGCGGCCGCCGGCGGCCATCGCGCGCATCGCCCGCGTCCAGCGCTCGATCTCCCGCGAACGATCGACCTGCACTCGCGAGTGGTCGGTGATGCTGCGGTCCGGACCCATCCAGCGGATGTAGAAGAAGTCGGCCGTCGGATGCGCGGCGAGGTCGAGCAGGGTGTCGCGGGGGATCCATGGCCCGTCGCTCAGCGCGAGCGACACCCCGTGCGCGGTGAGCAGGGCGTGCACGTCGCGCGCGATCCACGACGGATGCCGGAACTCGACGGCGAGCGGGATCTCCGGCGGCCAGCCGGCGAGATACGCGGTGAGCGCGGGGAGCTCGTGGATGGTGAAGTCCGGACCCAGCTGCATGAGCACCGGACCGAGCTTGCGGCCGAGCCCGCGCGCACGCTCGACGAAGAGCACCGTCTCGTCCTCCGAGTCGCGCAGCCGGCGCTCGTGGGTGATGGACTGCGGCAGCTTGAGCGCGAAGACGAAGTCGTCGGGCGTGCGGCGCACCCACCCCTCGATGGTGCGCTCGGGGGGAATGGCGTAGAAGGTCGAGTCGACCTCGACGGTGTCGAATGCGCGGGCGTACACGGAGAG
Source organism: Gemmatimonadaceae bacterium (assembly GCA_013361935.1). Taxonomy (GTDB): domain Bacteria; phylum Gemmatimonadota; class Gemmatimonadetes; order Gemmatimonadales; family Gemmatimonadaceae; genus JABFXC01. The sequence continues at coordinate 1,606 of JABFXC010000163.1, read as the reverse complement.
GAAGTCCGTCGCCCGCGTACCGGTGGGATAGAAGCCGCCGAGCCAGGCGTCGTAGTTCCATCCCTGCGCGCCGATCCGGATCCGGCCGGGCGCGGGTGCGTCGCTGGTGTCTTCGCTCATCGGTGGTGTCCGCCCCGCGTCGCGAGCGCCGCGGCTGGTCCCGCTTTTGCCCCCGTCCGGAGGGTACGGCACTGACGCATCGTCGATGGTTATCTCGCGGGAGGGAGCATGGAACGGAACGAAGAGCTGCGCAACGAGGAAGCCCGGAACGCCGGCCGCGAGTCGGAGCGGGCATCGGAGCTGCGCGACAACGAGCTGCGGCGCGCCGACGAGGGCGAGGGGTACACCCACGCCGACTCGCTCGTGCGCGACGACTCGCTCGTCGCGGGCAGTGGTCCGGCCGATCTTGCTGACCGCACGGACCGCACCAATCACAACCTGGACGAGCTGGACGGCCCGCTGGGACACGCGCGCGAGCGCGTCGCCGCGGACGACGTCGTGGAGCATCATCACGACCACCCGACGGTGGGCGATCAGGTGGGCGAAGCGGCCGGCGGGATCGGCGGAGTGATCGCCGGCGCGGCGATCGGATCGCTGGGTGGACCCATCGGCACGGTGATCGGCGGCATCGCCGGCGCCATCGGCGGCTGGTGGGCGGGACGCGCGATCTCCGAGGCGGCGTCGAACTTCAGCCACGCCGACGACGAGCATTTCCGGAGCGACTACGAAACGCGCGCGACGGAAGCGAGCAGCACCAGCCGCACCTACGAGGCGGTGCGCCCCGCGTACCAGCTCGGCTACCTCGCGAGCCGCAATCCCGACTATACGGGCCGCTCCTTCGACGAGATCGAGCCCGACCTCCAGCGCGGCTGGTCGAGCGACGCGAACAACACCGCGGCCGCCGACTGGGAGGAGATGCGCGACTACGCGCGCACGGCATACGTCCGCGGCGCCGCGTCACAGTCGTCGCTCACCGGCGACAGCTCGAAGCCGAACGACCTGACCTCCACCGGCACGGAGCGGAGCGTCGGCACGGGGAGCGACGCGCCGGGATCGAGCGCGGCAAACGAGATCGACACGATCGAGGGCTTCGGGACGGGCCGTCTCGCGAGCGGCAACGTCGCGACGGTGATCGACAACGGCGTCGTGCTCCGCGGAACGAGCGACGTCTCCGCGGCGCAGGACGCGATCGCGCGCGAGCAGCAGTCGGAGATCGGGCCCGCGTCGAGCGGCGCCGCGTTCGATCTCGGCGGCGGCGCGAGCAGCTCGACGGACGAGACTTCGTATCCCGGCGCGAACCCGCACGGCTCGATGACCTACCAGAGCAACGAGCGGACGACGTCGAGCGCCGGCGACAGCGCGGGCGGCCATCGCACGGAGTCGTACGACGACGTGAGCACGCGGCAGCGTGAGCTGCAGACCTCGGAGTCCGGACAACGTCCGTCCTACACCGACCCCGTCGCCGGCGAAGGCGTCGAGAACATCGCCTCCTCCGGCGACGCGCCTCGCGGGAACGTCTCGGAAGGCACGCTCAACGACACCCCGCGCGACGAAGAGATGCGCGACGACGGCGAGGAGCGGGCGCACAGGTACTAGGAGGGATTCG
>JABFXC010000056.1 GCA_013361935.1 Gemmatimonadaceae bacterium | reverse complement strand
GGCGGCGGCGGCGCGCTCCCCTTCTCGTACCCGGCCTGCTTCGCCGACGTGCACGCAACCGGCGGGTTCGACCTGATCGTCGGCAATCCGCCGTGGGTGCGACTGCACAACATTCCGCCGCGCGCGCGCGAGCGGCTGCGCGAGCGCTACCGCGTCTTCCAGCTCGCGGGGTGGGAGCGCGGCGCCGCCGACGCCGCCGCGGGGCGTGGCTTCGCCGCGCAGGTCGACCTCGCCGCGCTCTTCGTCGAGCGATGCACCGAGCTCCTCGCTCCGGGGGGATCGCTCGCCCTGCTCCTTCCCGCGAAGCTCTGGCGCTCCCTCGCCGGCGGCGGCGTGCGGCGCCTTCTCGCCGAGCGCTGTCCCATCGTCCATGCCGAGGATCTCTCCGAGTCCGCGCCCTCGTTCGACGCCGCGGTGTATCCGTCGCTCGTCGTCGCCACCGCCGGCGAGGCGTCGCCGGAGATCCGCTGCGCGCTCCGCCGCCGCGACGCGACGCTGCGATGGACGATCGCCCGCGGCGCGCTCGCGCTCGACGATTCGCCGGGCAGCCCGTGGATCCTCGTGCCCGCCGAAGTGCGCCGGGCCTTCGACCGCCTGCGCCGCGACGCCGACACTCTGGTCGCGAGCGTCGCCGGTCGCCCGATGCTCGGCGTGAAGTGCGGGCTCAACGAGGCGTTCGTCGTCCGCGGCGGGACGTGCGTCGAGCACGAGCTCCTGCGCCCGCTCGTCCGCGGCGAGACGCTCACGCCGTGGCGCGTCCGCGCGGAAGAGAGCGTCGCCTGGACGCACGGCGCGGACGGCGCGCCGCTCGCGAAGCTCCCGCCGGGCGCGGCGAGGCACCTCGCTCCGCACCGGCGGGCGCTGGAGCGGCGCAGCGACCTCCGCGCGGGAACGCGGTGGTGGTCGCTCTTCCGCATCGACGGCGCGCGCCACGATCTCCCGCGCGTCGTCTGGGCGGACGTCGGCCGCACCCTGCGCGCGGCGTGCCTTCTCCCCGGCGACCCGACGGTCGCGCTGAACAGCTGCTACGTCGCCCGCCTGCCGACGGTGGAGGACGCCCTCGCCTTCACCGCGCTCCTCGCGTCGCCGCTGCTCGCCGCGTGGCTGGCGCTCGTCGCCGAGCCGGCGCGCGGCGGCTATCATCGCTACCTCGGCTGGACGATGGCCATCGCCCCCGTGCCGCGCGACTGGCCGCGCGCCCGCGCGATCCTCGCGCCGTTAGGCAGCCGCGGCTTCGACGGCGATCCGCCGTCGGTCGCCGAGCTCGCCGAGGCGAGCCTCGCCGCCTATCGGGTCCGCCGCGCCGACGTCGAGCCATTGCTGACGTGGGCGCACCGGTGAGCGCGCCGCCCTGGATCCCCGCGCCGCTGGACGCCGTGCGCGCCGTGTTCGCGCGGACCCTGCTCCCCGATGCCGACGTGCCGGCGCGCCTCGGCGAGGTCGAGCTCTGGCCGCATCAGCGCGATGCCGTCACGCGGCTGCGGTCGTCGATCGCCGAGTTCCGCGGCGCGCTGCTCGCCGACGACGTCGGTCTCGGCAAGACCTTCGTCGCGCTCGCGGTGGCGTCGAGCTACGCCCGCCCGCTCGTCGTCGTCCCCGCGGCGCTGCGCGACGTGTGGCGCGCTGCCGCCGCGCGAGCCGGCGTCGCGGTGGAGATCCGATCCATCGAGGCGCTCAGTCGCGCACGCGACCCGTCCGCGGGAGGGTTGCACGACCTCGTCGTCGTCGACGAGGCGCACCACGCGCGCAATCCGGCGACGAAGCGGTACGCCGGGCTGGCGCGGCTGGTCGCGGGCGTGGATACGCTCCTGCTCTCCGCGACACCGGTGCACAACTCGCGCGACGATCTCCTCGCGCTGCTCACGCTCTTCCTCGGTGGCCGTGCCCGCGCGCTCGGAGACGGCGCCCTCGCGCGCTGCGTCGTCCGGCGCTCGCGCGACGACCTCGACCGCGGCCCGGTGCTGCCGCGCGTCGACGGGCCGCATCCGATCGTCGTCGCCACGGCGGACGACGACATCGTCGAGGCGATCCTCGAGCTTCCCCCCGCGGTGCCCGCGGCCGATGGCGGCCGGGCACACGCGCTGGCCATCGTGACCATGGTTCGCCAGTGGAGCTCGAGCGCGGCCGCGCTCCGCGGCGGCATCCGGCGCCGGCTCGCGCAGGCGCACGCGCTCGAGACGTCGCTGGACGCGGGACGTCATCCCACCCGCGGCGAGCTCGCCGCGTGGACGCTGGGCGACGATGCGCAGCAGCTGTCTCTTCCCGCGCTTCTCGCCCCCGCCGACGCCGGCCCGGTCTCGGAGGAGTCGCTGGCCGCGCTTCGGGCGGCGGTTGCGCGCCACCGCGACGCGTTAGGCGATCTCTCGCGCCGGCTCGCCGCGCGCGGGGGCGAGGTCGACCGTCGCCGCTCCCGCGCACTGCTCGACGCGTGGCGCGCGCACCCCGGCGATCGGCTGCTCGCCTTCACCCAGTTCGCCGAGACCGTCGACGCCTACTGGCGCGAGCTCCGAGTGGTTCCCCGGATTTGTACGTTGACTGCCGCGAGCGGGCGCATGGCCAGCGGCGCGGTCGGACGGTCGGAGGTGTTCGCCGCGTTCGCGCCCCACGCGCCCGCCTCCGCGGCGCACCGCCGCATCGATGCCGTCATCGCGACCGACGTCGCGAGCGAGGGAGTCGACCTCCAGGGCGCGTCGGTGCTCGCGCATCTCGATCTTCCCTGGACGGCTGCGCGGCTCGAGCAGCGGCTCGGCCGCGTGCGCCGCCCCGGCGCCGCGGCCCCGGTCGTTCATGTATATGTCGTCGAGCCACCGGTGCGCGCGGCGACGATGATCGCGATTCGCGAGCGGCTCGCCGCGAAGCTCGCCGCCGCGCGCCTCGCGTTAGGCGATGTGATGCCCGACATCGGGATCGCCGCCGCGGACGAGCGCGCTGCGCCGCCGGCGCTCGCCGAGTCGGTGCGCCGCCGTCTCGCGCGCTGGCGCTCGGCGTCGGCGAGCGCGCGTGCGGACCGTGATCGCATCGTCGTCGCCGCGGCGCGAGTCGACCCGCGGGACGTCGGCTGGCTGGCGCTGCTCGAGGACGGGGATCGTTCCTTCCTCGTGGCCTCGGTCGGCGGCCGCGAGGGCGACCATCCGGCGGCCATCGAGCAGGCGATCCGGGCCGTCGGCGAGGA
>JABFXC010000016.1 GCA_013361935.1 Gemmatimonadaceae bacterium | reverse complement strand
CACGCGCGGGTGCGCGAGACCTTCGCCACGGAGCTCGTGGTGCGCGCGTCGTGCGGGGCGGGGCAGGCTGAAGGCTGAAGGCTGAAGGCTGATGGCTGACGGCGACGAGCGACTGTTCACTGGCACCTGGCACCTGGCACCTGGCACCTGGCACCTGGCACCTGGCACCTGGCACCTGGCACCTGGCAACCTGTTACACGGAGGCACCATGCGAGGCAATTCGTTGAATCGATGGCTCGGGGGCGCGGCGATGGTGGCGGCGCTGCTCGGGCTGAGCGGAGGGGGCACCCTTGCCCGCGCGCAGAACACCACGGGGACGGTGCGCGGCGTCGTCACCGGCGAGGGCGGCGCGCCACTCAACACCGTGCAGATCGGCGCGCGCAACGTCGAGAGCGGCGTCCCGCGCGGCACCGAGAGCCGCGACGACGGGACGTACGTCATCGCCGGGCTCACCCCGGGCACGTACGACATGACCGTCCGCCGCATCGGCTTCTCGCCGGTGACGCGCCGCGTGGTCGTCCAGATCGGCGCGACGCAGATCCAGAACTTCACCCTCACGACGCAGCCGACCACCCTCGCCGCGGTCGCGGTCATCGCCACCGCGCCGGTGGCGGAGACCCGGACCTCCGAGGTCGCCACCAACGTCACCACCGCCCAGATCGAGAAGCTGCCGACGCCGAGCCGCAACTTCCTCGACCTCGCCGCGCTCGCGCCGGGCGTCACGGTGACGGAGGATCGCGTCAACGGCCAGTTCCGCACCTTCTCCGCGGGCGGGCAGAGCGCGAACTCCGTCAACCTCTTCATCGACGGGACGAGCCTGAAGAACGACCTGACCGCGGGCGGCATCGCCGGCCAGGACGCGAGCCGCGGCAATCCCTTCCCGCGCAGCGCGATCCAGGAGTACCGCGTCATCAGCCAGAACTTCAAGGCCGAATACCAGAAGGCGTCGAGCGCGATCATCACCGCGCAGACGAAGTCCGGCGGCAACACGTGGAGCGGGAACGCGATGTTCGCCTACCAGAACAAGAACATGGTCCAGCTGGACAGCTTCCAGCGGAAGGACCAGACGGCGGCGAACAAGGCGGGAAATCTCTACAACCGTCCCGACTACAAGCGCTCGCTCGCCGCGTTCAGCATCGGCGGCCCGATCATCAAGGACAAGATGCACTTCTTCGGGTCGTACGAGGGGAACTATCAGGACCGCTCGAACCGCGTGAACATCAACGCGCCGGCGACGAGCTTCCCCGCGCTCGACACGGTGAACGTCACGCGCTACAACGGCAGCTTCATCTCGCCCTTCCGCGAGAACCTCTACTTCGCGAAGATCGACGACGCGCTGAGCGAGAACTCCAACGCGGAGATCAGCTACAGCGACCGCCACGAGACCGACGTCCGCGACTTCGGCGGGATCACGACCTACCAGAACGCGGTGAACTACCGCCAGATCGTCCGCATCGGGCAGGCGAAGTACAACTGGTTCAAGGGCGCCGCGCTCAACGAGGCGAAGGTCGACTACTCGGTCTTCCGCCGGAACCCGGCCCCCAACCAGCCGGGCGATCCGATCCGCCACTTCTTCTACAACGGCGGCGAAGCGCGCATCGGCGCGAACGCGAGCATCTAGGACTTCAACCAGAAGCGCCTCGGCCTGCGCGACGACTACACGTACTCCGGATGGCGCTGGTTCGGCGACCACGTCGTGAAGACGGGGCTCAGCCTCGACTTCGTCCACTACGGCATCGTCAAGGACAACGGCGCGACGCCGGAGTTCTTCTACTCGGCGATCGCGAACACGGGGAACGGCGACCAGACGTACAACTACAACACCCCGTACGCGGTGAACTACCAGAGCGGCGACCCGGTGTTCAACGCGAACAACCGCCAGGTCGGCGCGTACGTGCAGGACGACTGGACCCCGGTCCCGCGCCTGACCTTCAACGTCGGCGTGCGCTGGGACTACGAGTCGTACATGCTCAACCGGGACTACGTCACTCCCCAGGCGGTGGTCGACACGCTGCGCCGCTACAACAGCCAGCTCCCGAACCCGCTCGACCTCAATCGCTACATCAGCACCGGCAGCGAGCGGAAGCCATTCTACGGCGCCTTCCAGCCGCGCGTCGGCTTCTCGTACGCGATCGACAAGGACAGCCGGACGACGGTGTTCGGCGGATGGGGCCTCTACTACGACCGCATCCCCTTCGATCTCTACGCGGTCGACGAATACCAGAAGATCGCGCACCCGTCGTACACCATCAACTTCGCGCCGCGCGGAGTGACGCCGGTTCCCGGCCAGGTCGCGTGGAGCGACTCGTATCTCACCGCCGATCGCAGCGTGCTCGATCCGGTCGCCCGGCGCGCCGGTCTGCCCGAGGCGTGGTTCATCGCGAACGACGCGAAGATCCCGAAGTCGCAGCAGAGCAACCTCGGCGTGCGCCAGGTCTTCGGCACCTTCGTCGGGACGGCGACCTTCGCCTACGTCCACGCCTACGACCAGATGGCGCTCAACTGGGCGAATCACGGCGTGAACTCCTCCGGCCGCTGCTGCGTCGACTTCGACCTTGGCCCGCACGGCTACAACAACTTCATCTACTCCACGAACGACAAGGAGACCTGGTACAAGGCGCTCCAGCTCCAGCTCGACCGTCCCTACCGCCGCGCGACGGAGAAGTCGATCGGCTGGGGCTTCGGCTTCGCCGGCAGCTTCTCGAACCGCGACGTGAAGGGCGCGGACAACGCCGGCGACGACTTCGACTACCCGACCTCGGCGAGCATCCCGCGCCATCCGTCGAACGACGAGAAGGTGCGCCTGGTGATGAACGGGATCACCGACCTGCCGTACCTCTGGGGGATCCAGATGTCGGGGCTTCTCACGCTCGGCGGGAAGTACCGGCAGGACGTCGGCTGCAACACCCGCTTCTGCAACATCACCTCGGCGAACGACTCGGTGAACTTCTACCAGCGCGGCGGCTTCACCGTGCCGGGAACCTTCCCGTACCGCAATCTCGACCTGCGCTTCCGGAAGGACTTCTTCAACTTCGGCGCGCACATCGGGGGAACGAACGGCGCATTCCAGAGCGTCGCGATGGGAATCACGCTCGACATCTTCAACGCGCTCAATCACGACAACCTCGGCTGCTACAACACCGGCGCGCGCTTCGTGCGCGCCACCCCGACCTCGCCCTGGACGCCGAACCCCGCGTTCGGCACCGCCGGCTGCACGGTGAGCGACGCCCGCCGCTACCAGCTCGGCGCGGAGCTCAACTTCTAGTCCTCACCTCACCCTGATTTGACCGGCGGGGAGCCCGTGCGCATGATGGCACTGGCTCCCCGTCGCACTTTCTCCCCGCCCCAGATGCAACGCCACCGGCACCATGGGACGTCCCGTCCCACATCCCCCCTCCTCATCCTGCTCCTCGTCCTGCCCCTCATCGGCCAGGCCTGCGCGCACGGTTCGATTACCGCCCCGCGTCCGGATCTCCGCGCCGAGCCGTTTCTCGATACCGTCCAGACGCGGACGTTCAATTTCTTCTGGGAGCGCACCAACGCCGCGAACGGGCTCACTCCCGACCGCTGGCCGAGCCCGAGCTTCTCGAGCATCGCCGCGGTCGGCTTCGCGCTCGCCGCGTATCCCGTCGGCGTCGAGCGCGGCTACGTCACCCGTTCGCAGGCGGCGGATCGCACGCTGACGACGCTGCGCTGGTTCTACCAGGCGCCGCAGGGGCCGGCGACGTCGGGCGTCAGTGGGAACTGGGGATTCTTCTACCACTTCCTCGACATGAGCTCGGGGGCGCGCTTCCAGACGGTGGAGCTGTCGACGATCGACACCGCGCTCCTGCTCGGCGGGGCGCTCTTCTGCCGCGAGTACTTCGACCAGGCGAACGCGACGGAGGCGTCGATCCGCGCCTACGCGGACTCGCTCTACATGCGCGTCGACTGGACGCAGGCGACGACGCCGCAGACGTCGCCGAAGCTGTCGATGGGCTGGAGCCCGGAGCACGGCTGGCTGACGGTGAGCTACGACGGCTACGACGAGGCGATGCTCCTCTACCTCCTCGCGTTAGGCAGCCCGACGCACCCGATCGACGCGTCGGCGTGGACGGCGTTCACGAGCACGAATCCCTGGCTCACCTTTTACGGGCAGACGCACGTCAACTTCGCCCCGCTCTTCGGGCACCAGTACTCGCAGATGTACGTCGACTTCCGCGGGATCCAGGATGGCTACATGCGCGCCCACGGGATCGACTACTTCGAGAACTCCCGCCGCGCCGCGCTCTCGCAGCGGAGCTACGCGATCGCCAACCCGGCGCAGTTCCGCGACTACTCGGCGGACGTCTGGGGTCTCACCGCGAGCGACGGCCCCGCGGACACGACGTTGACGTTAGGCGGCCGCAGCCGGCAGTTCCGCACCTACTGGGCGCGCGGCGCCGCGGCCAACGAGATCGCCGACGACGGGACGCTTGCGCCGACGGCGGCGGGGGGCTCGGTCGCCTTCGCCCCGGAGATCGCGATCCCCGCGCTCAAGACGATGCGCGCGAAGTACGGCGACGCGCTCTTCTCGCAGTACGGCTTCGTCGACGCGTTCAACCCGACCTTCACCAACGCCGGCGCCGCGCGCTACGGCCACGTCGTCGGCACGATGGGCTGGTTCGACACCGACTACCTGGGCATCGACCAGGGCCCGATCCTCGGCATGATCGAGAACTACCGCAGTGAGCTGATCTGGAAGTACATGAAGAAGAGCCCCTATATAAGGAAGGGACTCGAGCGGGCCGGGTTCACGGGCGGGTGGCTGGGGCCGTGATCTGGGTTGCGCGAGCCTGGACTCATCCGGGCACCGTGCGCTGGGGCTGTCGTGGGTTCCGGGATCTTTTACGTCGCGGGGAGGACGGGAGGTGGGGAGTCTCCGTCCTCGGTATCCGGGGAAGTGTTGTTGGTGCTGTTGGTGTTCTTCGTGAACCTTCGTGGACCTCGTGTTCAATGCTCTTGCAAAGGACAATCATGAACATGCCCACAGAGAACGATGGTCACGAAGAGCGGTCGCCACGCGCCGATCTCCCGGACTCCCGTCCTCCCCGCGACATCAGAGATTCCCGACGGTCGCAGAGGCTCGGCGCACGCCGCACCATCACGGAGAGACTTGAAGGGAAGCTGTATCGTTCGATGGTGTTCGCATCGGATCGCTCCGAGGGCGTTTCGCAACTCCCTCTGGCCGGCTGATGACTATAGCAACCGCTGTTGAACACGAAGTCCACGAAGTGCCACAAAGGATGTTGCCGTGGCGCGTCTTCGTGAACCTTCGTGAGCTTCGTGTTTCGATGACAGGCGCGATGGCCGGCTCGTTGCGCTGACGAGCTCCCGCACCACACGGAACGATCCGATGCCAATCACGAAAGGCTCCGTGGCCAACAGAGAGACCTGGACGGCGGCGACGCGCGTTCTCGTCGCCGCGGCGTCGCTCACCCTCTTCGCCTGCGTGGGCAGCGGCCCCCGCGACCACGTCGAGCTCCGCTTCTGGGGGATGGGACGCGAGGGTGAGGTCGTCGGGCAGATGATCCCCGAGTTCGAGCGCCTGCACCCCGGCATCAAGGTGCGCGTTCAGCAGATGCCCTGGACCGCGGCGCACGAGAAGCTGCTCACAAGCTTCGTCGGCGAGGCGACACCGGACGTCGCGCAGCTCGGCAACACCTGGGTCCCCGAGTTCGAGGCGATCGGCGCCCTCGCGCCGTTAGGCGGCCACGTCCGTGCCTCCGCCGTCGTCGACAGCGCCGACTACTTCCGCGGGATCTGGGACACCAATGTCGTGAACGACACCCTCTTCGGCATCCCCTGGTACGTCGACACGCGGCTGGTCTTCTATCGAAAGGATCTCTTCGCCGCCGCCGGCGTCGCCGAGCCGCCGAGGACGTGGAGCGCGTGGCGGGACGCGATGCGGAAGGTGCAGCGCACGGGGAAGGCGAAGTGGGGAATCCTCCTTCCGACCAACGAGTGGGCGCAGCCCGTCGCGTTGAGTCTGCAGGCCGGCTCGCCGATCCTCGCCCAGGGCGGCCGCTACGGCGCCTTCTCCGACTCCGCCTTCGCCCGCGCCTTCCACTTCTACGTCTCGCTCTACCGCGACTCCATCGCGCCGACGGTGAGCGCATCGGAGATCTCGAACCTCTACCAGGAGTTCGCCAGGGGCACCTTCGCCAGCTTCATCAGCGGCCCGTGGCAGATCGGCGAGCTGAAGAACCGTCTTCCCGATTCGCTGCAGGGCGCGTGGGCGGCGATGCCCCTCCCCGCGCCGGACGGCCAGCCGTATCCCGGGCTCTCCCTCGCCGGCGGCTCCAGCGTCGTCATGTTCGCCGGCTCCGAGCACAAGCGCGAGGCATGGCAGCTCATCGAGTTCCTCTCCGAGCCGGCGCAGCAGGCGAAGTTCGCGCGGCTCACCGGCGACCTGCCCGCGCGCGAGAGCGCGTGGAAGCTCGCGAAGCTCGACTCGAGCGCGGCGATGGTCGCCTTCCTCGAGCAGCTCCGCCACGTCGCGCCCACACCCAAGGTCCCCGAGTGGGAGAACATCGCGACGAAGGTCTTCGAGACGGGGGAGCGCGTGGTGCGCGGCCGGGTCTCGGAGAAGGACGCGCTCGCCCAGCTCGACGCCGAGGTCAACGCGATGCTCGAGAAGCGCCGATGGCTGCTCGCCCGCCGCTGACCCGCCGGACCGACTACGACCGTGAGCGCACGGTCGAGTACGAGGTCGTCCGCCTGGAGCCGGCGAGCGCGCAGTCGCGCGCCGCGTGGATCTTCCTCGCCCCCGCGCTCGGCCTCATCGCGATCTTCTTCCTCGTCCCCGTCGCCGCGTCGCTCGTCCTCAGCCTCACCGACTTCGACATCTACGCGGTCGCGAGCCTGCACAACGCGCGCTTCGTCGGGCTCGGGAACTACGTGCGCCTCTTCCACGATCCGATCTTCTGGAAGGCGCTGGGCAACACCTTCTACTTCGCCCTCGTCGGCGGGCCGCTCACCGTCGCCGTCTCCCTCGGCGCCGCGCTGCTGCTCGACGCGAAGATGGTCCGCTGGAAGGGATTCTTCCGCACGATCTACTTCGCCCCATTCGTGACGACGCTGGTCGCCGTCGCCATCGTCTGGAAATACCTCTACCACCCGCAGTACGGCTTGCTCAACTGGGCGCTCGCGAAGGTGGGCGTGCATCCCATCGACTGGCTGGGCGACCCGCACTGGGCGATGCCGGCGATCATCGTGATGGCGGTGTGGAAGAACTTCGGCTACAACATGCTGATCTTCGTCGCAGCGCTGCAGAGCGTCCCCGAGGAGCTGTACGAGGCCGCGGAGCTCGACGGCGCGGGCCCGGTCGCCCGCTTCTGGCACATCACCCTCCCGATGCTCGGCCCCGCCCTCGCCTTCGTCGGCGTGGTGACGATGATCGGCTACTTCCAGCTCTTCGCCGAGCCCTACGTGATGACCGCCGGCGGCCCGCTGCGGGCGACGACGAGCGTGGTGCTCTACATGTACGAGGAAGGCTTCCGCTGGTGGCGCATGGGCTTCGCGGCGTCGATCGCGTTCGTGCTGTTCGTGATCATTGCGGGAGCGACGCTCGTGCAGCGTCGATTCGGGGCAGGAGCCGGGGAACATGCCTGATTCGCGATCCGCGACAGTGCGCGATGCACGATCCGCGACAGTGCGCGATGCACGGCCCGTGCATCCCGCCGTTTCGTGCATCGTGCATCCCGCCGTTTCGTGCATCGTGCATCCCGCCGTTTCGTGCATCGCACGCCCGACAGGATGATGTCGTCCCTTTCTCGTCGCGTTCTCCTCTACACCGCGTTGATCGCCGGCGCGCTGGTCGCCGTCTTTCCGTTGCTCTGGATGCTCTCGGCGTCGTTCATGGCGACGGGGGAGGCGAGCACGTATCCGCCGCACCTGATCCCGCGCGCGCCGACGATCGCGCACTATCGCGATCTGTTCACCCGGCTCAACCTCGGACGGGCGCTCTTCAACAGCGCGCTCATCGCGCTCGTCGTCACCGCGCTCTCGGTGCTCATCAACTCGATGGCCGGGTACGCGCTGGCGAAGCTGCGCTTCCGGCACCGGGCGCGCGTCTACCGGTCGTTAGGCATCGGGCTGATCCTCCCCGCGCAGGTCGCGATGCTCCCGCTCTTTCTCCTGATGAAGGAGCTGCACCTCGTGAACAGCTACTGGGGGGTGATCATCCCCGGGCTGGCGAGCATCTTCGGGATCCTGCTCACCTACCAGTACGCGCTCGCCATCCCCGACGACCTGCTCGACGCCGCCCGCGTCGACGGGGCGAGCGAGCTGCAGCTCTACCGCCTCGTCGTGCTCCCGGTGATCGCGCCCATCCTCGCGACGCTCGCGATCTGGACCTTCCTCGCGACGTGGAACGACTTCATGTGGCCGCTGATCATCCTCAGCGACGACCGCAAGTACACCCTCCCCGTCGCCATCGCCAACCTCGTCGGCGAGCACGTGCAGGACGCCGAGCTGATGATGGCCGGCTCGGTGGTGACGGTGCTGCCGGTGATGCTGGTCTTTCTCTTCCTGCAGCGGTACTACATCAGGGGGATCACGGCGGGGGCGGTGAAGTGAGAGGGGCCAGGGGCCAGGCGGAAGGCACTGCGTCAACTGCCGTCAACGCCGTTCCTGACGCCTGGCCCCTGGTCCCCTCAAAGCGACGCTCCATTCGTCCGTACGATCTCCGCGTACACCCGCCCACTCCGCTTCACCGTCCGCCGGAGACTGGAAAAATCGACGTGCACGATCCCGAAGCGCTTCGCGAAGCCGAGGCTCCATTCGAGGTTGTCGAGGAGACTCCAGGCGAAGTAGCCGCGGACGTCGGCGCCGGCGGCGATCGCGTCGTGCACGGCGCGGATGTGCGCGCGATAGTAGGCGACGCGGTTCGGGTCGTCGACCTCGCCGTCGATCGGCGTCGGGGGATCGAAGAAGGCGGCGCCGTTCTCCGTCACGTAGAGCGGAATGGGACCGTAGCGCTTCGTCACCCACGCGAGGGTCTCGGTGAGCCCGCGCGGGTAGACCTCCCAGCCGGTCTCGGTGTACGTCGCGTTCCACTGCCGCACGGGGCGCGCGCGAACCGGCCAGCGCTTCGCCGACCACTTGTTGACGCTGCGCGTGTAGTAATTGACGCCGACCCAGTCGAGCGGCTGCTTGATCAACGCGTAGTCCTCGGCGGGGAAGTCCGGCCATGCGTCGCCGAATATCGCGCGCATCTCCTCGGGGTCGCGGCCGAGCATCGCAAGGTCGAGGTACTGCCGGTTCATGTACGCGTCGGCGTGCTTCGTCGCGAGCAGGTCTTCCTCCTCCTGCGTCGCGGTGTGCTTCGGCTCGAGGTTGACGACGAGGCCGATGCGCTGCTTGGCGGCGGCGCGATACGCCTGCACGCCCGCGCCGTGCGCGCGCATCAGGTTGTGCGCGACGATCGGCGCTTCGTACAGACTGCGGTGTCCGGGGGCGAGCGTCCCCTCGACGTAGCCCGCGTGCGCGACGACCCACGGCTCGTTGAGCGTCGCCCACATCGGGACGCGGTCGGCGAGCGCGCGGTACATCACCGTCGCGTAGTCGGCGAACCAGCTCGCGACGTCGCGGTTGAGCCAGCCGCCCATGTCGTCGAGCGCGGCGGGCAGATCCCAGTGGTAGAGCGTCGCGACGGGCATGATCTGCCGCTCGAGCAGCGCGTCGACGAGCCGCTCGTAGAATGCGAGCCCCTTCCGGTTGACGCGGCCGCGTCCATCGGGAAGGATCCTGCTCCAGGAGATCGAGAATCGATACGCGCGCAGTCCGAGCTCGCCCATCAGCGCGACGTCGTCGCGCCAGCGCTTGTAGTGGTCGCAGGCGACGTCGCCGGTGTCGCCGTCGTGCATCATCCCCGGCGTGTGCGCGAAGCGCTGCCAGATGCTCGGGCCCGCGCCGTCGGCGAGGGGAGAGCCTTCGATCTGGTACGCGGAGGTCGCCGCGCCCCAGAGGAATCCTTCAGGGAACCGGTACGTGCTCGTCGTCATCATGAGGAGAGTCCATGGCGCGCCTGACGCTGGAGGGCGTTCGTAAAGTATATGAAGGCGGGGCCGTCGCCGTGCACGGCGTCGACCTCGAGGTCGCCGACGGCGAGCTCGTCGTCCTCGTCGGGCCGTCGGGGTGCGGGAAGAGCACGACGCTGCGGATGATCGCCGGGCTCGAGTCGATCACCGCCGGCCGGCTGCTCATCGACGGCGTGCAGGTGAACGACCTGCCGCCGGCGAAGCGCGACATCGCGATGGTCTTCCAGACGTACGCGCTGTACCCGCACATGACCGTGCGCGACAACATGCGCTTCGCCCTGCGCATCCGGAACATGTCCGCCGCGGACGTCGACCGGCGCATCACGGACACCGCGCAGATGCTCGACATCGTCCCCCTGCTCGACCGGCTGCCGCGGCAGCTCTCCGGGGGGCAGCGGCAGCGCGTCGCCATCGGCCGGGCCATCGTGCGACAGCCGAAGGTGTTCCTCTTCGACGAGCCGCTCTCCAACCTCGACGCGAAGCTCCGCGTCGCGACGCGCCGCGAGATCTCGCGTCTCCAGCGCCGGCTCGGCGTCACCTCCGTCTACGTCACCCACGACCAGACCGAGGCGATGACGATGGGCGACCGCATCGTCGTCATGAACGCGGGAAAGGTCCAGCAGATCGACACGCCGATCGCGCTGTACGAGCGGCCGCGGAACCTCTTCGTCGCGACGTTCATCGGGAGCCCGCCGATGAACGTGCTGCGCGGCACGCTCGAGCGCGCGGCGAGCGGCGTCGTCTTCCGCGCCGGAAAGGCGACCCTGCCCGTGGACGACGACCGCGCGCGAAAGCTGGCGATGTACGTCGGCGGACCGATCGTCGCGGGCGTGCGGCCCGAGCACGTGCACGTCGCGCCGCGGCCGGCGACGGCGCGCGAGGTGGGCGGCTTCGTCGTCGACGTCGTCGAGCCGCTGGGCAGCGAGACGCTGCTCCACGCGCGCGCCGAGGGCCAGGAGCTCACCGCCTCGCTGGCCCCGCAGCCCCTCCCGAGGCCGGGCGAGCCGGTGGAGCTGTCGATCGACGTCGGGCACCTGCTGTTCTTCGACCAGGCGACGGGAGAGGCGGTCGGCGCGTGACGCGGCCGGGGAAGCGCGATCGGCGGTGACCCGCTCGTCGATCGTGTAGTCTATCGATCGATGGGCTCTCGCGACGCGACAGCGCGTGATCCGTGGCACATGTCCGACGAGGAAGCGATCACTCGCGTCCTCGCCGGCGAGGCGGACGCGTTCGCGGTGCTCGTGCGCCGCTACCGCGACAACTTCGCGCGCTTCGCGACGCGAATGGTGGGCAACGAGTCGGACGCGGAGGACGTGCTGCAGTCGGCGTTCGTGCGCGCGTATCGCGCGCTGGACCGGTGCCGCCAGCCGGAGCAGTTCGCGGCGTGGCTCTACCAGATCGTCCTCAACGAGTGCCGCAGCTTCACGACGCGGCGGGCGCGGCGCGCGCGCTGGTATGACGACGACCAGGAGACGCTGGCGTCCATCGCGGCGGAGAGCACCGAGCTCGAGGAGGCCGACGAGGGTCCGTCGCTGCACGAGCTCCAGCGCGCGCTCGACCTGCTGCCGGCGGAGCAGCGCGAGGCGTTCGTGCTGAAGCACGTCGAGGACGTGAGCTACGAGGAGATGTCGAGGATCACCGGGGCCGGCGTCTCCGCGCTGAAGATGCGGGTGAAGCGCGCCTGCGCCCGGCTCCGTGAACTGCTGGAGGAGGTGGCCCATGACTGACCATTCCCCGCGCGACGCGAACGAGCGCGACATTCCGGACGACGATGTCGAGCGGCTGGCCGCGCCACTGCGCGCGCCGGTGCGCTTCGGCGAGGACTTCGACGAGCGCGTGATGCGCGACGTGCGGGCCGCCGCGAGGACCACGGCGCGTGCACCCTGGTGGCGCCGCGGCCCTGACGTCCGCGTCACTCCTCTGACGGGACTCGCGCTCGCCGCCGGGCTCACGCTCTTCGCGGTGCTCGGCCGCTTCAGCGCCGGTCCGCGCGCCGTCGACTCGCGATCCGTCGCCGCAGCGCATGCGTCGCCGGACACGGTGTACGTCGTCCGCTTCACCCTCGTGCACCCCGAGGCGCACCACGTCGCCCTGGTCGGCGACTTCAACGGCTGGTCGCCGAGCGCGACGCCGCTCGCGTCGGCGACGGGGGACAGCGTCTGGGCGGCGTCGGTGACGCTCCCCGCGGGCCGCCACGAGTATGCCTTCATCGTCGACGGCGAGCGATGGGTGAGCGATCCGTACGCGACGACCATCAGCGACGATTTCGGCACGAGCAGCTCGGTCCTTCGCGTCGGATCCGCTTCATGACGAATCGCGGTCTCATGGTGGCGAGCGTCGTGGCGACGCTCGCCGGCACGGCGCTCGCCGTCGCGCCACTCGCCGCGCAGAGCAGCGCGACGATCGAAGCCTCGAGCTCGCGTCTCCGCTACGCGGGCGACACCGCGGCGAGCGGGGCCTTCACGATCGCTCCCGCGCTGCACGCCGCGCGCGCGAACGCCGCGCTCGACGCCGCGGGTGGGCTCTCGCAGTTCACCGGCGGCGGCTGGAGCACGCAGGGGCTGCTCGCCGGGGCGGCGTTCACGCCATGGCGCCCGATCGTCGGCGAGATCGCCGGGACGACGGGGGGAAGCCTGCACGCCGACGGGAACCGCACCGCGCAGTCGCTGGCCACCCTCCGCCTGCACGCGATCCACGGCGCCGCCGGCGCCTGGGTGGGCGGGTCGATCGGCCAGACGTGGGACAGCCTCGGCTGGCACGACGTGCGCGGGAGCGAGGCCGGCCTCTGGCTCGAGGGGCGCGGCCTGATCGCGACGATGTCGGTCGCGCCGACGCGGGTCGCGGACAGCATCTCCTTCACCGACGCCCAGCTCGCCCTGCGCGCGGTGGCCGGGAAGGCGGACGTCGGCGCGACGATCGGCGCGCGGGGCGGCGATCGCGGAGCGTTAGGCGGCGGAGCGCGCGCCTGGGTGAACGCGAGCGTCGCGCTCTGGGTGTCGCGCGACCTCGCGATCACCGCGAGCGCGGGGCGGTATCCCGCCGATCCGCTGCAGGGCTACCAGCCGGCCACGTATGGCGCGATCGGGCTCCGCCTCGGCCTCCGCGATCTCGCCGCGTCCGCGGCGCGGAGCTCGGCCCCCGACC
>JABFXC010000042.1 GCA_013361935.1 Gemmatimonadaceae bacterium | reverse complement strand
GCCGGCGCGCTCGTGCAGGCCGCGACGACGAGCGCGGCGATCGGAATGGCGTGGCGCATCAGCGGGTGCCTCCCTTCACGGCCATGTCGGTCTTTCCCTGCGGGACGATCGTCAGCACGACCTTCGGCGCCGTGAGATATCGCGACGCTACTCGCTGCACGTCGGCTGGCGTCACGCGGTCGTAGCGCGCCGCGTCCTGCTTCGTGTAGTCGGGCTGGCCGACGAGATAGTTGTAGTTGTTCAGCTGCTCCGCCTTGCCGAGCACGCTCGCCATCGCGTCGAGGAAGTTCGTGCGGTAGGAGTTCTGCGCGCGCTCCACCTCGCGCGGCGTCGGTCCGTCCTTCGCGAGCCGCGCGATCTCCGAGTCGATCGCCGCCGCCATCTCGGTGGGCGTATGTCCCTGCTTCGGCGTCGCGACGACCTGGAACCAGCTGTCGAGCCGCGCGCTGGACTGGTTCGCGTTCACCTGCTGCGCGCTCTGCGCCTGGTAGACGAGCTTCGTGTACAGCCGCGAGCTCTTGTCCCCGGCGAGGATGAAGGCGAGGACGTCGAGCGCCGCGTCGTCGTCGGTCAGCGCCTTCGGCGTGTGCCAGGCATAGTAGAGCCGCGGCAGCTGCACGCGGTCCTCGAGCACGAGCACGGTGTCGCGCGCGAGCGAGACGGGCGGGACGCTCGTGTTCGACGGCACCGCCGGACCGCGCGGGATCTGCGCGAAGTAGCGGTTCACCCACCGCTTCACGCTGTCCGCGTCGAAGTCGCCGGCGATCGTCAGCGTCGCGTTGTTCGGCGCGTAGTACGTGCGGAAGAAATTCTTGACGTCCTCGAGCGACGCCGCCGAGAGATCGGCCATCGAGCCGATCACGGGCCACGAGTATGGATGGCTCTTCGGGAAGAGCGCGCCGAGGATGGTCTCGCTGGCCCGCCCGTACGGCACGTTGTCGACGCGCTCGCGCCGCTCGTTCTTCACGACGTCGCGCTGCAGGTCGAGCTTCGCCTGGTCCATCGTCGGCAGCAGCCAGCCCATGCGGTCCGCGTCGAGCCAGAGCGCGAGCGGGAGCGCGTTCGACGGCATCACCTCGTAGTAGTTCGTGCGGTCCTGCGTCGTCGAGCCGTTGTTGTACGCTCCCGCCGACTCGAGCCACTGGTCGAAGGCGCCGACCGGGACGTGCTCCGAGCCCATGAACATGATGTGCTCGAAGAGATGCGCGAACCCCGTGCGCCCCGGCTGCTCGTTCGAGGAGCCGACGTGGTACCAGGTGTCGACGGCGACGATCGGCGTCGAATGATCCTCGTGAAGCAGCACTTCGAGCCCGTTGGGGAGCGTGAACCGCTCGACCCTGATCGACGGCACCGACTGCGCGATGCCGCGCGGCGCCGCGAGCGCGACCGCGCCGGCGAGCAGCGCGGTCGTCACGGTCAGCTGGCGAATCCCTCTCACTGCGACCTCCGTTCGAGAAGAAAGACGACGGGTACCTTGAACGACTCGCCGACCACATAGCGCCACGCCTGATCCCGGTTCTGCGAGATCGGGCTCGTCCGCGTCGGCGACGTGAGCGGCTCGAGACCGAACCGCCGCGCCAGTATGGACAGCCGCAGCATGTGAAAGGGATCGCTGACGAGGATCACGTCGTGGCGCGGCTGGCCCTTCAGGATCGCCGCGACCCCGCTCAGCGACTCGCGCGTCGTCCGTCCCTGCGTCTCGAGGACGATCGCGCTGTCCGGGACCCCGCGGCGGAGCGCGTAGCGACGGCTCACCGCGGCCTCGCTCGTCGTGTCCCCCTCGCCGCGTCCCCCGGTGAAGATCACCCGCGGCGCCATTCCCGCGCGCCAGAGCTCGATGGCGTGATCGAGGCGTGCCCGGAGCACCGGCGACGGCCGGCCGACGTACTGCGCGGCCCCGAGCACGACGATCGCCGACGCGGGCCGCGCTTCGTCGCGGCGCCCGGTGGTGACGATCTCCGCCATCGTGAGGATCCACCCCCCGAGCAGCGCGACGATCACCGCGGCGAGCAGCCGCCACCCGAGCCGCCGCCTGGGGGTGGATCGCGGGTCGGCGCCACGAGCGTCCAGGGCGCGCGGGCGCGGGCGAGCCTGTGCTTCGGCGGTCATCGCGAACAAGGTAGTGCGCGTCCCGCCGGGCGGGAACGCCCGCGCCGCGGCTACCGGCCGCTCATTCCGCCAGGCTGAGGAGCGCCAGCCAGAAGACGTCGAAGGAGACGCGCGATTCGCGCTCGGGGTTCAGGGTCGCTTCCAGGGCGAGCCCGTCGAGCACGGCGACGACGACTCCAGACAGCAGCTCGACCGGGACGCGCGGGCGCAGGTCGAGCAGTGCGAAGAGCCGCGTCGCCGTCGCTTCCGCCTCGAGGTGGCGCAGACGCGCCGCGCGCCGCGCCGCCGAGGCCGCGCCGGGGGAAGGATCGTGAAGCAGCTCGAGCAGCACGCGGAGCTCCTCGAGCGCCAGCTCGTCCGCGATCCAGCGCCACACCGCGTCGATCGCCTCGGCGGGCTTGCAGCCGTCCAGCGCCGCGCGCTCGCGGGTGAGCAGCCGCTCGGTGAGCCATTCGATGAGCCGCGCGAGCAGCGCGTCGCGGTCGCGAAAGTGGTAGTGGATGAGCGCCTTGCTCACCCCGGCCTCGGTCGCGACGTCCTGCATGCTCAGCCGGACGAGCCCCGCGTCGCGCACGCGTCGCGCGGCCGCGGCGAGGATCTTCGCCGGCGCCGACTCGCCGTTCGGTTCGCCGCGGGCGGCGACGGCGGGGCGCCGCCCGCTCTCCGTCGCTCCCGGCGTCTCGTCGTCCTGGCTCACGAGGCGGGTGTCAGAGGGTGATCCGCGTGCGTGGTTCGGGTGCATCCACCCGGTACCCGTTCGCCGTTAGGCGCTCGCGCAGCGCGTCCTGCGCCGCCGGCTCGCCGTGCACCAGATGAACCTCGCGCAGCGCCGGTGACTTCGCGCGCACCTCGCCGAGCCAGCGCGCCAGCTCGGTCCGGTCGGCGTGCGCGCTGTAGCCGTTCAGCACCACGACCTCCGCGCGCAACGGATGCTGCTCGCCGAGGATGTTCAGCATCGGCCGCGTCTCCACGATCCGGCGCCCGAGCGTGTGCTCGGCCTGGAAGCCGACGATCAGCACCGTGTTACGCGGATCGCCGACCCCGTTCGCGAGATGATGGACGATGCGCCCGCTCTCCGCCATCCCCGAGGCGGCGATGATGATCATCGGCCCGTGCTGCGAGTTGAGCGCCTTCGACTCGCTGACGTCGCGCGTGTAGTGCACGAGATCGAAGCGGAACAGCTCGGCGACCTCGCGCACGAACTCCTCGGTCTGGTCGAAGAGGTCCGGGTGCAGCTCGAAGACGTCCGTCGTCCCGATCGCCAGCGGGCTGTCGACGTAGATGGGGATCGCCGGGATGCGCTTCTCGCGCGCGAGGATGTGCAGGTCGTAGATGATCTCCTGCGTCCGCCCGACGGCGAAGGCGGGGATCATCACGCGGCCGCCGCGCGCCGCGGTCGCGCTGATCACCGCGCCGAGCCGCGCGCGCATGTCCTCGACCGGCTGGTGGTCGCGGTCGCCGTACGTCGACTCCATCACCACCACGTCCGCGCCCTCGGGGGCGCGCGGGTCGCGAATGATCGGGAGCCCGTAGCGCCCGACGTCGGCCGAGAAGACGAGCCGGCACGAGGCGCCGTTCTCGCTGCAGTCCACCATCACCGACGCGGAGCCGAGGATGTGCCCGGCGTCGACGTAGGTGACGCGCACGCCGGGAACGACGTCGAACGGCTTGTTGTACGGGATCCCGACCATCAGCTCCTGCACGCGCACCGCGTCGCGCATCGCGTAGAGCGGCGGCACGTACGGCTTGCCGTGCCGCGTCAGATGCTTCGCGTCCTGTTCCTGGATATGCGCGCTGTCGGCGAGCATCAACGCGCAGAGGTCGCGCGTCGCCGGCGTCGCCCAGATCGTCCTGTCGTAGCCCTGCGCGACGAGAAAGGGCAGGCGGCCGGCGTGATCGATGTGCGCGTGCGAGAGCACCACCGCGTCGATCTCCCCGATCGGAACCGGCAGCGTGCGATTCTTCGCGTCCGCGTCGCTGCGTTTTCCCTGGAACAGGCCGCAGTCGAGGAGCACGGTGCGCCCGCCGACGCGGAGGATGTGGCAGGACCCGGTGACCTCGCGCGCCGCGCCGTAGAACTCGAGCTCCATGCGATGGTCGCTCCCGCTCAGGTCTCGACGACGTCGCGCCGGAACACGACCGTCAGGCGGGTGCCGTCCTGCGCCATCATCGCCGGCTCCCAGCGCGAGCGGCTTCGCTCGTTCAGGAGATCGG
Source organism: Gemmatimonadaceae bacterium (assembly GCA_013361935.1). GTDB lineage: Bacteria > Gemmatimonadota > Gemmatimonadetes > Gemmatimonadales > Gemmatimonadaceae > JABFXC01. The sequence continues at coordinate 33,034 of JABFXC010000042.1, read as the reverse complement.
TCAGCGCGTTCTCGTCGTCGCGAGGGTGCCGGGTCAGCTGCAGCATCACCGCCTGGTATTCTTTCATGGTCGCGAAATTACTAGCTTCCCCCGCATGGACACCACCCCGCTCTTCCCCACCCTGCGACGCGTCGCACATCCGCTCGTTCAGCACAAGGTCACGGTGCTCCGCGACAAGCGGACGCCGACGAAGATCTTCAAGGAGCTCGTCGACGAGATCGCGATGCTCATGGCCTACGAGGCGACCGCCGATCTGCTCCTCGAGCCGGTGACGGTCGAGACGCCGCTCGAAACGACCGAGGGCCGTCAGGTCAGCGGCAAGAAGCTGACCCTCGTGCCGATCCTTCGCGCGGGGCTCGGGATGGTCGAGGGAATCCTCCGGCTCGTCCCCGCCGCGCGCGTGGGCCACATCGGCCTCTATCGCGATCACGACACGCTCGAGCCGGTCGACTACTACTTCAAGGTGCCCGGCGACGCGGCGGAGCGCGACTTCTTTCTCCTCGATCCGATGCTCGCCACCGGCGGGAGCGCGGTGTCGGCGGTCGCTTCCCTCAAGCGCGCGGGCGCGACGCGCATCCGCTTCCTGTGTCTCGTCGCCGCGCCCGAGGGCGTGCGGCGCCTCGCTGACGCGCATCCGGACGTGATCGTCTACTGCGCCGCGCTCGACCGCGAGCTCAATCCGCAGGGCTACATTCTCCCCGGCCTCGGCGACGCGGGGGATCGGTTGTTCGGGACGCGGTGAGACTTAGAGGGGTCAGGGGCAAGGCGTCAGGCACTGCGTAAGAGCAAACCGCGGTCGAGAGTGAACTCGACCGCGGTTTCCGTTGCGCCCTTCCTGACGCCTGGCCCCTGACCCCTTCAGTTCAGCCGAACCACTCTCGCGGGCAGTCTCGCTGCTGTCGCGCGGCGTCGATGATCCAGCGCTGCGACTGTGGGTCGGTCACTTCGTCGGCGACGAGATTGAACCACGTCGCCGCCCGCTTCAGGTCGCCGACGCGCCGCCACAGCTCGCCCACCAGATAGGTGAGCACCGCGCGCTCCTCGCGCGGCACGCCGTCGAAGCTGGCCAGCGCCTCCTCGAACTTCCACGCCGCCTTGCGACGGAAGAAGCGCTCCGCCTCGATGTCCCCCTCGTCGACGCAGCACCACGCCGCCCGGAGGAGAAGATCCGCGACGTGCCGCGGCTCGCTCGACTGCCAGTCGGCGACCTTGGCGGCGGCCTCGTACTTCTCCGAGCCCGACATCCCCGTCGACGCGACCGGCGCGAGCTCGTTCCACACGTGCTCCTTCAGCGTCGGCGTGACGTCGGCTTCCTCGGTGAAGTCGCGCTCGGCACCCGAGTAGCCGCACCGGTTGCACGTATGGATCAGGTACGGCAACGGCTGCGTGCCGGCGGCGCGCTCGTGGAAATCGGTGCGCTTGCCGCCGAACGAATTGGTTGAGACCACCGCTTGCGAGCGGAAGCGGGTCTCACACACCGGGCACTTGAGGTCGATCTGCTGGAGCGTCGTCATTGGCTACCTGCCTGCTTCCTGCGCTTCACCTTCTCCCGCTTTTCGTGCCAAAGGAAATTCTGTGCCACGCGCTTCGCGATGGCGCCGTTCGCCGATCCGGTGTGCACATCGCCCTTGTTCGGTCCGACATGCGCCGCTATCATTCCGCCCGTCTCGACACCGGGCGACTCGCCGGTTCCGCGCCCCCACCCGCGACCTGGGCGTTGATGCTCATCAACCTGCTCCCGGATTTCTTCTCCGCCCTCCAGAGCTCAGACCCGGTTGCCGCCTACCAACGCTACTTCGACACCCACCGCCGTCTCCTGACGGCCTACTGGCAGAACTACGTCGTCGATCCCGACGGCGCGCACTTCCACGACGTCGTTCGCAGCACGGTTGCCGCCGATCGCGCTGACCTCCGCGCGATGCTCGAGCGCACCGACGTCGTCTCCCTCGCCCGCGCCACCGAAGAGCAGTGCGCCACCCTCCTCGACGTCGACGTCGACCTCGACGTCGTGCTGATGGTCGGCGTCGGTGCGGCGAACGCCGGTGAGCTCGTCGTCGACGGCCGCGGGATCGCCTTCGTCTGCCTCGAGCACTTCACCAGCGTCGCGAATCCGGAGACGCAGGGACTCGGCCTCGATCCCGAGCTCGTCCCGCTCTGGCTCGCCCACGAGATAGCGCACGCCGTCAGGTACACGTCACCCGGCAGCCGGAGCGAGATGCGCGCGCTCGTCGAGGAGGCGGGCGGCTACTACTCGTACTGGGAGACCGGACGCCATGCCTCGCTTCGCGAGCTCCTCGTCAACGAGGGGCTCGCCGTGCAGGTCTCGCAGTCGATCAGCCCGGGCCACGCGGCGTGGGAGTACTTCGGCTACGGCCGGCGGCAGTATGCGCGCGTCCGCGAGCTGGAGAGCGTCATCGCCCGCGCCGTCGCACCCGAGCTCGACGCGAGCGCGCTCGGACTGCGGCTCCGCTACCTGTCGGGCGGGATGAGCGACGAGGCGCGCACCGTCGACCGCTACGTGCTGCCCGAGCGGAGCGGCTACCTGCTCGGTGCCCGCCTCGTCGAGCCGGCGATCCAGTCGCGGGGCCTGTCCTGGGCCGTGCGCGCCGGCGCTGCCGAGCTCACCGACCTCGCGCGCAGCGGCGCCGCGACCGCCTAACGGCGGGGGCCAGCAGCCAGGCGTAAGGAACTGCGTTTGCCGCCGTTCCTTACCCCCTGGCCCCTGACCCCTTACTTCCCGACGCAGAACGAGCGGAAGACACGGTCGAGCACGTCCTCCGTGTCGACGACGCCGATCAGCTCCTCGAGCGCCCCGACGGCGCTCCGCAGGTGCACCGCCATCACCGGCGCCGGGAGTGCCGCGGCGGACCACGCCGTGGCGAACGCGGCGAGCTCCTCCCGCGCCGCGCGCAGCGCCACCAGGTGACGCGCGCGGGTCACCACCGGCGCGTCGAAGGAGGGCGCGCCTAACGCGGTCGCGAGCGTGTCCTCGATGCGGGCGAGCAGCGCGTCCAGCCCGGCGCCCGTCTCGGCGCTCACCTCGAGCGCCGCGGAGCCGCTGGCCACCGGCTCCGCTTCCGGACGGTCTCGCTTCGTCGCCACCTCGATGACCGGGGCGCCGGTCAGCCGCGAGATCCACGCGCACGTCGCCGCGAGCCCGGCCGCGTGCTCGGCGCAGGCGAGCACCACCTGCGCGCGCTCCAGGTAGCGCTCGCTCACCTCGATCCCCAGCCGCTCCAGTGAGTCCGCCGTCTCGCGGAGCCCCGCCGTGTCGACGAGCCGCAGCGGCCAGCTTCGCCCGTCGACCACTGCCTCGATCGCGTCGCGCGTCGTCCCCGGGATCGGCGTCACCAGCGCGCGGGCCTGGCCGAGCAGCGCGTTGAAGAGCGACGACTTGCCCGCGTTAGGCGGGCCGGCGAGCACCACGACCGCGCCCTCGCGCACGAGCTCCCCCGCCGGAGCGGTTGCCAGGAGCGCGTCGAGCATCGACGCCACCCGCGCCACGGACTCGCTCACCCGCGCCGGCGCGATGGGGCCGTCGTCCTCCTCCGGAAAGTCGATCTCGTAGGCGATCAGGGCCTCGACCTCGAGCAGCGCGTCGCGGAGCGCGACCACGCGGCGCGCGAGCCCGCCATCCAGCGTCGCCAGCGCGACGCGCTGCGCCGCGCGCGACGTGGCGTCGATGACGTCGCCGATCGCTTCGCCCTGGGTGAGCGTGAGCTTCCCGCTCGCGACGGCTCTGCGCGTGAACTCGCCGGGCGCGGCCTGGCGCGCGCCCGCGGCGAGCAGCGCGCCGAGCACCAGGGCGGAGGTCACGACCCCGCCATGCGTCGAGAGCTCGACCATGGGCTCGCCGGTGAAGGAGCGCCCTCCCTCGAATCGCGTGACGATCGCCTCGTCGAGCACCTCGCCGGTCGCCGGATCGCGCAGGATGGCGAGAGTCGCGACGCGCGCCGGCGTCGGCCAGCCGGCGACGACGCGCGACGCCACCTGCTCCGCATCCGCGCCGCTGAGCCGTACGATGGCGAGCGCGCCCCGTCCCGGTGGCGTCGCGATCGCCGCGATCGTGTCGCTCCCTCCGCGCAGCGCGCCGAGCGCGGCGACGGCGCTCGTCGGGGCCGGGCGCGTCGCGTCGCCGGCCATCGTCACTTCGCCGCGGTCGCGGCCTCGAGCTCGAACGCTTCGCCCGGCTCGATGATCCGGACCTGGTGGCCGCGCGCGTGCTCCGGGAGACGCGCACGAAGCCGGACGATCGCGTCGTGTGCGCCGGCGGTGACGTGACGGAAGGTTCCCCAGTGGTAGGGAATGAGCACCTTCGCGTCGAGCCGCTCGAAGAGGGCGAGCGCGTCCTCGCTCGTCAGGTGGCCGCGCCGGAAGTTGAACTTCCACCAGGGCGCGTGCCCGATCGGAAGGAGAGCGACGTCGAGCTGTCGCCCGCTCGCCGCCACACGCTCGGCGACGAGCTGTCCCGTGAGCGGCGTGAGCGCGGTATCGCCGGCGAAGAACACCGTTTCCGGCCCGTCGTCGAGCAGGTACATGTTCGCCGCGCTGCGCCAGCGGTCCACCGCGTAGCGGCTGCCCACGTGCTTCGCCGCGGCCGCGGCGATCGATACGTCGCCGACGCGGACCGTGTCACCGGGACCGACCGGCACCGCGTTCGAATGGCCGCGCGCGGTCAGCCACTTCGCGATCGGCGGCGGCGCGAAGAGCGGGATCGTGCGCGGCAGCATCTCCAGCGACTCGAAGGAGAGATGGTCCGCGTGCGCGTGCGAGAGGAGGATCGCGTCGAGCGACGGCAGCGCGCCGAGGGCGATCCCCGGTGGGCTGACGCGCGGGAGGAACCGCCCGAGATGCGGATCGAAGTTCGGGTCGGTGAGGATGCGCCGCCCGGCCAGCTCGAGCAGCAGCGTCGCGTGTCCGATGTAGGTGATCCGCACCTCGTCCCCTCGCGCGTCAGTCGCTGGTCAGGCCCGCGATCCTCGTGCTCGCGCCGGTCCCGGGGTGCTCACCACCGGCCGCACGTTCGCCTTCGCGCGCTCCTTCGACAGCATCCACTGCTGCGGGATCGTCACGAGGTTCTGCACCGTGTAGTAGAGGTTCAGGCCGGACGGGAAGCGGAAGAAGATCACCGTCATCACGATCGGCATGACGTAGGCCATCATCTTCGCCTGCGGGTTCGGCGGCACCCCGCGCATGCCGATCCAGGAGAGGAGGAACATCGAGATCCCCATCAGGATCGGCAGGATGTAGTACGGATCGCGCAGCGAGATGTCGGGGAGCCAGAGGAAGGGCACCCCGCGGAACTCGATCGTGTTCTGGAACACGAAGAAGAGCGCGAAGAGGATCGGCATCGGGATGAGCATCGGCATGCACCCGGCGAGCGAGCTGAAGGGGCTCATGTCGTGCTCCTTGTAGAGCCGCATCATCTCCGCGTTCAGCCGCTGCGGATCACCGCGATGCCTCTTCTGCAGCTCCTGCAGCTCCGGCTGGATGCGCTGCATCTTCAGGCTCGTCCGCATCGCGCTCTGGTTGAGCGGCCAGGTGAGGAGGCGGATCATGACGCCGAAGAGCACGAGCACCCACCCGTAGCTCATGTTGAACGTCTCGTGCAGCCAGAGCAGCGCGCGCATCACCAGCGTCGCGAACGGCTGGACGACGCCCTGGAGGAAGCCGCCGTACGGGTTGGCCGTGTCGAGGTCCCTGCCTAACGCGCGGAGCCGCCGCCACTCCTGCGGGCCGGCGTAGACGTCGAACGCGAAGGCGCCGTCGGCGAGGGGAACCTGGAGCGCTCCCGCCATGTGCGTCACCGTCTTCGACGCGCGCGGGAGCCCGGTGATCGTCAGCGGGCCGAACGCGTGCGCCGTGTCCCGCGCCGCGACCGCGACGAGGAAGTACTTGTTCTTCGTCACCGCCCAGGTGATCGGCCCCTGGATCAGCTCCTGCTTGCCGGGATCCACCTTGGTGAAGGCGACTCCCTTCGCGTCCTCGGTCTTCCGCTTGTAGGCGATGGCGAGGTGACGCATGTCGTCCGTGGTGTCCGCCTCCGAGGAGCGGAGCCCCTGCGGAAGAGCGACGAGCAGGGTGGTTCCGGCCGGCGCGCCGTGCAGCGCGCCCGTGACCCGCACGACGTAGCTGTCCGGCACGATGGCGTAGCGGACGTCCACCTGGCCGGCGGGCGTGGCCGCCTGGTACGCGACCGCGTTGTCGGCGAGCTTGTTCGTCGTGAACGACGTTCCGGCGAGCGGGATCGTGTCGGTCGGCGTGGCGATCGCGAACGAGAGCAGGGGCTCGCCCGGACGCGCCAGCTCGACGTGCGGGGGCCCGTTCCGCTGCAGCGAGCGGAAGTCCTTCATCACGGCGCCGACGAGCGCCGCACCCTGCGAGCTGAATCGCATCTCTGCCCGCGGCCCGCTGATTGTCGTCGTCTCGGGCGTCACCGGCGCGATCCCCGGCACGCCGGTCGCCGCCGTCGGCGCCTGGCCGAGCGCGTTAGGCTGCGCCGCCGCCGTGGATGCGCCGGCGGTCGGCGTCGCGGCGCTCGCCGCCCCCGTGGCGGTTGCGGGTGCCGCACCGGTGGCTGCTCCGCTCGGGCGAGGCGGCGTCTTCGGCGTCGGGAAGAGAATCGGCGTCAACCACAGGACGAGGCCGATCAGCAGAGCCGCGAGGATGATGCGTCTGGTCATGGAAGCATGGCGCGAGCGATCACGCGCGTCGTGTCGGAGACGGAGCGGGAAGTTGCGATTGGACGAAGCGACGCGCGCCGTTCAGGGCACCGGGTCGAAACCGCCCGGTCGGAACGGATGACAGCGGAGTACGCGCCGCGCCGCGAGCCAGCTGCCTCGCATCGCGCCGTGGCGCTCGAGTGCCTCGATCGCGTACGCCGAGCAGCTCGGCATGTAGCGACACTGACCGCCGAGCATCGGCGAGAGCGCGACCTGGTAGCCGCGGACGAGGAGGATGAGCACCGTGCGCACGCCTTCAATATATCCGGCGCGAGTGCCGGCAACCGCTCGCTCGTGCGCGTCATTCCCCTTCCGGAGGCGGTGAGCTCGACGCGGCGAGAAGCCGCGGCGCGACGCGGTCCGTCTCCCGTCGGATGTGTTCGCCGATCGCGAGCAATGCGTCGAAGGAGAGCTTGTATGCCGACGGCCGCGTGGTGAGCACCAGGTCGACCGGCGGCGCGCCGGGGAGAACTCTCGTACGGACGATCTCCCGGAGCCGACGCTTCAAACGATTCCGCTCGACCGCCGACCGGCCATGCTTCGGCACGACGAAGCCCGCGCGTGGATGACCTGCGTGCGAAAGGGAAGCGACTACCCGAACGTCGAGATGTTCGGTGCGAAGTCGCTTCCCTGTTCGCGCGATCACGCGGAGCTCGAGGCCGCGCGTGATGCGATGACTACGCGGAAGATCGGCGGACGTACGCGTCGATGGAGATGAATGCCTGACGCGCGCGCTCGGGCTTACGCGCCGGCGTACTTGCTGGGGAGCTGCACGGTGAGCCGCTTCCGGCCCTTCTTGCGGCGCCGCGCGAGCACTTCACGGCCCCACTTGTCGGACATGCGGGTACGGAAGCCGTGCTTTCTGATGCGGCGCTTGTTGCGCGGGCGGTAGGTTGGCTTGCCCATGGAAATGCCTCTGATGCGTTTCGGGTGCGACCGGGTACAGACCGCTAAACCTATCGGGGCTCGACAGATACGTCAACCCATGCGAGAAACGTCAACGATGGGCGTCGGATCGGGTGATCTGCTCGCGGCTGGGCCGGGTGATCGCTCGCCGGTCCCTGTCGCCGGCTGTTCGGTTGACTTATCCACACGGCGCCGGTAGCTTCGCCTCCCCTCGGACTTTTCCACACCCACCGCATGTCGCTCACCGCGCGCGAAATCTGGTCCCGCCTCCTCGACCGCGCCCGGCAGGAGCTCCCCGAACAGACCTTTCGCACCTGGCTCGAGCCCACCGAGCCACTCGCGATCGACGGTGATACGCTGCTGGTCGGCGCGCCCGACCAGTTCGCGGCCGACTGGAACGAGTCGAAGCATGCGGACCTGCTCGCCGGCTACGGTCCCGTGGCGCTGGGCCACCCGATTCGCATCGCGTTCCGCGTGAACGAAGAGCGGAAGACGCGTCCCCAGATGGACCTCTTCGTCGCTCCTCCAGCGGTCGCGCCACAGGGAGAAACCAGGCCACCGCAGAATCAGAGAGCCAACACATTCGCGCCACTGAGCGACCGTTATACGTTCGATCACTTCGTCATCGGGAAGTCGAACGAGCTGGCGGCGGCAGCGGCTCATGCTGCTGCACAGGCGCCGGGAAAGGTCTACAACCCGCTCTTCCTCTACGGAGATACCGGGCTGGGCAAGACGCACCTCATGCAGGCCGTCGCCCATGAGATCCTCACACGGAAGCCGGAAACGCGCATCGCCTTCGTCGGGACCGAGCAGTTCACCAACGAGCTCGTCGCTTCCATTCAGAGCCGGACGACTCAGGATTTCCGTCGCCGGTACCGCGAGATCGACCTCCTGCTCGTCGACGACGTCCACTTCCTGAAGGGGAAGGAAGCAACTCAGGAAGAGTTCTTCCACACCTTCAACGCGCTCTACGAAGCCGGCCGGCAGATCATCCTCACGAGCGACCGGCCGCCGTCGGAGATCCCGGGGCTGGAGGCACGTCTCGTGAGTCGCTTCCAGTGGGGAATGGTTGCCGACATCGAGCTGCCTGACCTGGAGCATCGGATCGCGATCCTCCGCCACAAGGCGCATCTCGACCATCTCGAGCTGACGATCCCCGAAGACGTCATCCGGTTCATCGCCGAGCACATTCGCTCGAGCGTGCGGGAGCTGGAAGGATCCATCATCAAGCTGCTCGCCTATGCCTCGCTCCGTCATCGCGAAGTCACCGTCGACCTCGCCCGTGAGGCGCTCCGCGACAAGCTTCGTTCGGGTCCGGAGGCGAACGCAGCCCCCGGTGGTGGTCAGCTGGACATCATCGCCATCCAGAATGCGGTAGCCAGGGAATGGGGCGTGACCGCGGACGGGCTGAAGTCGAAGACGCGCACGAAGACTCTTACGACTCCACGCCACGTCGGGATGTATCTCACCCGCGAGCTCCTCGGCACGCCTCTCGTCGAGATCGGAATGGCATTCGGCGGCCGCGATCATTCCACGGTCATTCACAGCATCGAGCGAGTGACCGAGACCATCCCGACCGATGGAACCTTCGCCAAGCGTGTGGAAAAGCTTCGTCTCCTTCTACAATCGATGCTCTAGATCTCCCCGGGCGAGAGGCATCTTTCCACGCAATCGGGCAGCTCGAGCGGGAACTCCCCGCCGCTCCACATGATCGTACATCGGATTCACATCACGAGGCGTATCGGAAGGCTCGTGATCGCAGTAAGTTGAGCCGTCTTTCCACAGCTCCACATGCTCTACTGCTGCTACTACCAGAGCTTTAAAGCATCTAGTAACAGATAGAGCCCTCGAACGATCAACATCCAGGAGCCAATGCGCTTCACGATCACGCGGGAGAAGCTTCAGGAGGGACTCGCCGCCGTCGCAGCGAGCATCCCGGCCAAGACGACGCTGCCCGTGCTGGCAAACATCCTGGTCGAGACCACGGAAAAGGGCATTCGCCTTTCCGGAACGGATCTCGACATCGCCGTGAGCACGGAGATCAGCGCCGATGTCGAGACAGGCGGCGCCATCACGATCCCGGCGAAGAAGCTTTCCGAGATCGCCCGGGAGCTTCCGCCGGCGCCGGTTCGCGTCGCCAGCTCCGGCGAGCAGCGTGTGACACTGGACTGCGGCCGTGCGCACTTCCGCCTCCTGGGGCTCCCGCGTGATGAGTTTCCCTCGTTTCCGAGCATCAAATTCAGCGAAAGCTGGCGTGTCCGCTCCGGCGAGCTGCAGAAGCTCATCTCGCATACGGCGTTCGCGGTCTCCACGGAGGAGAGCCGGCCGATCCTGAACGGCGTGCTGTGGGAGCTCCGGCCGGACATGATGCGAATGGTCGCCACGAACGGCCACCGGCTGGCGAAGATGCAGGTACCGATCAAATCGAGCGGAATGCCGTCCGCCGATCTGATCGTTCCACCGAAGGCACTCGAGCAGATTCGCCGGCTCTTCCCCGCCGACGAGGAGCTCGAGATCGCGCGTGGGGAGAACCACCTGGGCTTCCGATCGCCGTTCACCGCGGTCTATACGCGGCTCATCGAGGGGCCGTATCCGAACTACGAGCAGGTCATCCCGAAGGACAACGACAAGGTCGCGATCGCCGACAAGGCAGCGCTGACCAGTGCCCTGAAGCGGATGTCGGTGATCGCGTCGGACCAGACCCATCGGATCCGCATGTCGTTCAACGCCGGAATGGCGAAGTTCAGCGTGCAGACCCCCGACCTGGGCGACGCGCAGGACGAGCTCGCCGTCCGATTCACGGGCGATCCGCTCGATATCGGCTTCAACGCGAGCTACCTGCTCGAGATCCTGCGCTTCATCCCGACGGATGAGGTTCGGATGACCTTCCGTGCCCCGGAAAGAGCGGCCACCCTCGAACCGGAACAATGGAGCGATCCGGCACAGTATTTGTGCCTTGTGATGCCGCTGAGGCTCGTCGACTGACGGCCGCCTAGCCCTCCACCCGGGGAGCCCAATGACGCCGATCGTTTCGCTCGTGCAAGCATTGGGGGTCGCGTACGCGAGCGGGATCAACCTGTACGCGACCATCGCCATCCTCGGGCTTGCGGAGCGGATGGACTGGATCGGGCCACTTCCCGGAGGGCTCTCCGCGGTGGCCCATCCGGTGGTGATCGGGATCGCGGTCGTGCTCTACCTGTTCGAGTTCATCGCGACGCTGATTCCCGGAGTCGCATCCGCCTGGGAGACCTTTCACAGCCTGATCCGGCCGCCAGCCGCCGCCGCTCTCGCTGTGATGACGGCATGGCATGGCGACTCGGCCATCATCCTCGCCGCGGCGCTCCTCGGGGGTGGGCTGGGCGTCGTCACCCACACGACGAAGCTCGGGCTGCGCTACGCCATCGACACGTCGCCGGAGCCGCTGACGAACGGCGTCTCGAACGTGGCCGAGCTCGGGCTCGTCGCGAGCGTCTCGCTGTTCGTGTGGCACCACCCGTGGATCACGATGGCGCTCGCGCTCGTCGTCCTGATCGCGCTCATCCTCGTCGTTCGTCTCATCTGGCGCGCATTGCGGCGCGTCTTCTCGGGACGCTGGATGCCGGGCACCGGGCTACTGCAGGGTGCGCGGTGCTCGGCGGCGCATCCGCCGCCGCAGCTTCCTGCCGACGAGTAGCGCGCCACGGCGCGCGGGTCAGCGCAGCAGCGAGATGTGCTGTCGGACCATCTGCAGGAATTGCTGCCGCTGCGTTCCGGTGTCGACGATCAGGCGCGTCGAGGAGTTGCCCACCGCGCCAAGCAGGACGCCGAGCTCCGGGTCGACGTAGAGGAGGCCCGTGCCCTGTCCCGACCCGCTGACGGCGACCTGGCGTCCCGCCGCGCGTCCCTCGCCGGCGACCGACGTCGTCGTCGTGCGGGTGATCTCGAATGCCGCATCACCCTCGTGGCGCGCCCACTCCACCGGCACGGTGACCCACGAAGCCTGCGAGTGCCGCTCGCTCCGGGTGGTTACCGGGATCGTCCCGCGGCAGGTCACCGCGGACAGCGAATCGGTCCACTGAACGTCAACCGCCAGAGCGACGGGGATCGCCGCGATGAGCTCGCGACTGGTCGCCACCACGGCCTCGAGGGGAGTGGTGCACACGCCCGCGCTGTCTCGCGAGGGAGGAGCGGCGGGATGTCCGTCCGCCGTGACCGTCATCGTGAATGGCAGTCCCGCGCTCGGCGGTGAGCCGCCGCGGCTCCCCGTCACGGTGAACGAGTCGACGGATCCCTCGATGGAGAGAAGACCGCTGTCGCGTGCGGAGACGCGATAGGTGACGATGGCCCGTGTTGCGACGGTGTCCACGCGCGGCGTTCCCTCGGCGGTGATGATTGCGTCGCTGCGGATCTCGTAGCGGTATTCGCCGGCCCCGTAGGCAAAGGGATGCGGAGCGGGCGCGGCAACGCGGGGCGCGCTCGCCGGCGCGGGCTTCTCGACTACCGGTGGCACCGCCGGCGTGGGGAGCGGGGTGGGAGTCGTCGCGCGCGAGGAGCCGCAGGCCGCGGTGAGCGCCAGGAGCGCGGCGAGGCCAGCGCGGGAGAGGGGGGTCATGCGTTCGATGAGGGGATGGTCGCCGCCGAGCGCGGGGCGACGCGCGTCGCCGTTAGGCACCGGGCGGGTGGAGCGCATACGGACGGCCTGTAAGCCGGGTTCTGTCGGACGACGAATCGTCCGGACGGTCATTCCTCTCGGAGTGCGGTCACCCGCACCCTCCAGCAGCCGACCCGCGGCGTCTTGATCGAGGAGGACTGCCTCTCGCCGCCTATTTGGCCTTGCTCCGACTGGGGTTTACCGTGCCGCCACCGTTACCGGTGACGCGGTGGGCTCTTACCCCACCTTTTCACCCTTACCCACAGGCTCGCGCCCATGGGCGGTCTGTTTTCTGTGGCACTGTCCGTCGCGCGAACCTCGCGGCGCGCGCGCCCAGGAGTTACCTGGCAGTCTGTCCAGGGAGCCCGGACTTTCCTCGAAAGCCCGCCTTGCGGCGAACCGTCGCGACCGTCCGGCCGCCCGCATGCCCCTGGAATCTAGTGCGTCAGGCGCCGGAGGAGGTATAGGATCGTTCCGACGGCTGCGGCGGCGATCGCGATTCTCGCCGATCCGCGGCGGCGCTTCCTCGGTGATTCCGCCGCGGGACGATTGTGCGGCGTCCCCTCGATGGCGCGGGCGAACCGTTCCGCGTCGGCCCAGCGATCGGCGGGATCCTGCTCGATCGCGCGGAGCACGGCCGCAGTCAGCCTCTGCGCGGGGCTCGCCTCGATCATGCTGTCCTCGGTGAGGACGGCGGCCATGGTCGAGGCCGTGGTGCGGCCGCCGAACGGAGCCCGGCCGGTGGTCGCGACGTAGAGCGTCGTGCCGAGCGCGTAGACGTCGCTCCGTGCATCGAAGGGCGCGCCCGCCGCGACCTCGGGCGCGAGGTAATCCGTCGCTCCGAGATGCTCCATGACCGCGGCGGCGTCGGCGCCCGCCGCGACGAGCCCGGGGACGATGCCGCTCCATCGGATCGACACCTTCCCTGCCGTGCCGACTCGCAGCGTCTCCGGAGTGATCAAGCCGTGCGCGCCAAAGGCGGCGAGAGATCGCGCGAGCTGCAGCGCGGCGGCGTGCGCGAGCGGCGCGAGCGTCGTCGGCCGGATGACCCCCTCGCGCGCGACTCGCACGGCGAGCGGCTCCCCGTCCGGCCGCGCCTCCACGACGAAGAGCGCCGATCCGGCGATCCCCGCGCCCAGATATCCGTGGTGCTCGACCGCGCGCACGAACGCATCGAGGTCGCGCAGTCCGGTCGTTAGGCGGGCCGCGAGCTGGATGATGCGCACCTCGGTGCCATCGTCGGCCGTCCCCGCGTACTCGGTTCCCAGCGCCGTCGGAGTGCCGGCGTCGTCGAGGAAGAGCGGAGTACCGAGGGCGCGAAGGGCGAGCGCGAATTCGTCGGGCGACATGCGAGTGGCGATCGAAGGATGACGAATGACGTCCAGTTGACGTGCGAGCGCACTGTTTCGGCACGACGCGCATGCCGCGCGCCGCTCAACTCAGGCGAGGAGGTCCGGTGCCGCTCTCGATCCTTTCATCTTCGTCGTCGCCCGCGCCCGTGGAGCTCGCGGCCGTGACGACGGTGCTCGACCCGGCCGAGCGCGCTCGCGTCGACGCGGCGGGGGTCGGCGTCTATCGCGCCCTGCACCGCGAGTCACTCGACGACGTGCTGCGCGATCTGCGCGAGCGGCCGATCGGCGCCGTGCTCGTCTCCGTCTGCCGCTGCCCGGAGCGCGACGCGAGAAAGATCGCGACGATGGTCAGGGAGTTTCCACGGGTGCCCGCGGTCGCCCTTCTCTCGCAGCTCGAGCAGCAGACGCCGCGGACCGTGCTCGCGCTCGGCCGCAGCGGCGTCCGCGCGATCGTCGACGTCCGCCAGCCGACCGGCTGGCGGGAGCTGCGCACCGTGCTCGCCGAAGGGCGCGGCGACGACATCCAGCGTCTCGCCCTCGCGCGCATCGCCGCGGACCTCCCGGGCGCGCCCGACGACTGCCAGCAGTTCTTCGAGCTGCTCTTCCAGCCGCGGGCGGCGGCCACGATCCGCGCCCTGGCGAAGGCGTTAGGCATCCTCCCGTCGACGCTGATGAGCCGCTTCTTCCGTGCGCGCCTGCCGGCGCCGAAGCGCTATCTCGCCATAGCACGGCTGGTCCGCGCGGCGCGGCTGCTCGAGAATCCGGGGTTGTCCGTCGCCGGCGTGTCGAACCACCTCGACTACTCCTCCCCGCAGAGCTTCGGCCGCCACGTGCGCACCATGGTCGGGCTGACCGCGGTGGAGTTCCGGGAGCACTACGATGGCGAGGGAATGCTGCAGCGTTTCCGCGCCGAGCTCGTGCTCCCGTACGTGGCGGTGCTGCGGCGCTTCTCGCCGCTGACCGTCACGCCGCCGGGCCGGCGGTGACGGTGAAGCGCGTGATGGAGCGGCGGAGTCGTTCGGCGAGCGCGGCGAGCTGCTGGGACGAGCTGGAGAGCGCGCCGAGCGAGGTGGTCTGGGACGATGCGGCGCCGGACGCTTCCTCGGCGCGTGCCGCGGCTTCGGCCGACACGCCCTCCATCGAGCGGATGGCGTCGGCCAGGCGGCTCATCGTGTCCGACTGGTCGCGCGAGACCACGGCGGCGTCGCCGATGACGGCGGCGATGCGCTCGATCCCGGCGAGCACGGCACCAAGCGCCGCGGTCGCGTCGGCGGCGACGCTGCCGATGTCGCGCACCTCCTCCTCGCCTTGCGTCATCGCGGCCACGGCGACCCCGATCTGGTCGCGGACGGACGCGATCGCGCCGGCGATCTCCTTCGCGGCGCGATCGCTCTGCGCGGCGAGCTTCGCGACTTCGTCGGCGACGACGGCGAACCCCTTTCCATGCTCGCCGGCGCGCGCGGCCTCGATCGCCGCGTTCAGGGCGAGCAGGTTCGTCTGGCGGGCGATGCCGGAGACGGCGAGCGCGAACTTGCCGATCCGATCCGAGGATTCGGCGAGGGCGCTGACGGCCGCGGACGACGCACGCACCTTCTCACCGATGCTGACGAGCGACTCCGCCGCGCGGCCGGTCGCCTCGCGGCTGGAGCTCGCGGCGCCGACGAGCGCCCGGGCGTCGGTCTCCATCTCGCCGGCGCGCGTCCGCAGTCCCGCCGCCGCATCGAGGGCGAGATCCGTCTGCCTGACGCCGGTGACGGCGTGCTGGCGCTGCTCCTGGAGCTTGCGATGCACGTCGCTCGCGGTCCGGGCGAAGGCATCGCCGGCGAGGTTGATCTCGCCCGCGGATGCCGCGAGCTGCTCGGCCACGGCGGCGACCTCGTCAGATTCGTGCTGGACGCTCGCGATCAGCTGTCCGATCTCGTCGAGCATCCGGTTGAAGCTGCGCTGCAGAAACCCGAGCTCGTCGGCGTACTTCGACCGGGCGCGCACGGTGAGATCGCCCTGCTCCGCCGCCGACATGCACTCGCGCGTCTCGCGCACGCGGCTGATCAGCTTCGAGGCGATGGGCACGATCTGGTGCGAGACGAGCAGCAGGAGCACGGCGTCGACGACGATCCAGGCGGTCGTCTGCGAATCGGCGGCGTGGCCCGTCCGGCTCGCGAGCATCGCGATCACGTACCCCACGGCGCAGGCAGCCGCGGTGAAGTAGCCGAGCACCCGCCCGCGGTCGAAGGAATAGGGAACGATCGCCAGGAAGTAGATGACCACGAGCCCCGGCGACCCGTAGGTATAGATGATCGTGCTGATGAGCGCCGCGTCGAAGGCGGCGAAGGCGAAGCGAAACCACCACAGCCGCGCACGGAGCGCGATGCGCGTGAGCACCCAGTTCGCGAGGCTCGTCAGGCAGGCGACGGCCAGGATCGTCGCGTAGCTCATGTCGACCGCGCCGAAGATCCTGGCGCAGAGGAACGACACCGCGATGGCCAGGGTGCTCACCAGCCGTCGGCGGTGGCCGAGCCGGAAGGTGATCAGGTCCTTCTCGAGCTCCTCTGCCTCGTTGAATCCGAGACGTGCGGCGTGCGCGCCGGCGCCGCCCGCGGCTCGGGCGGCGGGTTGCGGATGCGACGTGCCGGCGGGGGGCGCATAGGCGCTGCCCATCGGGGCTCTCGTCATCGGCTCGTCGACCGGGCTCACGTGCGCTGGAATCGGGCTCGAGGGTGATGCGGGCGACAGGCCGGCTGCGGATGGAATGGATGCTGCATTCCAGTGCCGTACACCCGCGGGGCTGCCACGACAGTGGCAGCCTGCAACCTTTCACGACGATCGACCTCGGTCGGCGGAAACGCTCCCTCGGTGCTCGAAGCAGAACGCACCCCCGTCCAGCGGCTGACCCACCACGTCGCTTCCGCGCTTCAGGCGGAGGCGCCGGCGCTCGCCGCGCGCTGGCGAGCCAATGGCATTCGCGTCGCGCCCGGCTCCCCGGTCATCTCGGCTGATACCCCGCAGTCCGGGGAGATCCTGCGCGCGCTCGACGCGCTCGCCCGCGGGATCTCGGGGGAGCCCTGCTGGCAGGACGATCTGATTCGCGCCGGTTGGGCGCTGGGCGCCGAGGAGTTCCGGTTGGGCGCTTCCCTCCCCGCGCTGCTGAAGCAGCTCGACCTCATGGAGGCGATGACGCTCTACGCCGTGGAGACGGCGGCGGGAGGCGACGACACGGCCACCGCGGCCGACGGGATCGCGATCGCCCGGCGGCTGCAGCGCGCCCGCTCGCTGCTGTCGCTCGCCACGCTCAAGGGATTCGTCGAGGAGTATCTCGACGAGATGCGCGCACGCTATCGCTCGCTGCGTCACGACATCCGCAACCCGCTCGGCACGATCAAGACCGCGGTCTCGCTGATGGAGGACGAGACGATCCCCGCGGACATGCGGGCGAACCCGCGGTTCCGGGCGATGGTGACGCGGAACGCGACGTCGATCGACGCGATGATCGGCCGGCGGCTGGGAGACGCGGCGACGCGCGAGGAGGCCTTCGCCTGGCACGACGTGCCCCTCGCCGACGTCGTGCGCACGGTGCGCCGCGACCTGCGGGAGGACGCGGCGGAGGCCCACTGCGGCGTCGTGATCGAGGATGCGCTGCCGACGGTCCGCACCGACGCGTTAGGCGCGGAGCTGCTCCTGCGCACCGTGGTCGGAGCGGTGGTCCGCGCGGCGGCACCGCACACCGACGTCAGCGTCGCCTTCGTCAGACAGGAGCAGGGGTCGGTGGTGCTCTCCGTGCGGCACGAGCCCGGGGGCGACCGGACCGCCGAGCGCGAGGCCGGCCTGGCGCTCGCCGAGCGGCTCGCCCGCCGCATGGGCGGGCGCGTCTGGCTCGACGACGTGGTCTATGTGGCGCTCCCGACGTCAGCCCCCGAGCAGGGGGAGGATGTCGGCGGCGCGCGCCAGAGCGCGGACTGAGTAGCCCGCGCTCTCGATCGCCTCACGGCCGCCCTCTTCGCGATCGACCAGCGCGAGCACGCCGAGGATCTCGCCCCCCGCCGCCGCGATCGCCGCCGCGGCCTTCAGCGCCGATCCGCCGGTAGTGATCACGTCCTCGATCACGACCACCGCGTCGCCCGGGCGGAAGGGCCCCTCGACGAGCTTCCCGGTGCCGTGGGCCTTCGCTTCCTTGCGCACGGTGAACGCGCGCACGAGACGCGGCGTCCCCGCGCTGGCGTAGGCGATCGCGTAGCTGATCGGATCGGCGCCGAGCGTCAGCCCGCCGACACTGTCCGGCCGCCAGCCCGCCACGGCGATCTCCTCGAGCGCGAGAGGGCCGATGAGCGCGAGCCCTTCGGGGCTCATCGTCGTCAGCCGCGCATCGACGTAGAAGCTCGACGCGCGGCCGGAGGCGAGCGTGAACTGGCCGCGCCGCGCCGATCGTTCGGCGAGCATGCGGCGGAGAGAGTCGCGACGATCTGCTGGCATGGTCGCGGAGGATAGAGAGGGAAAGCGCGGCAGTCAACGCGCACTGTTGCCCGCGCTGGCGCGTGGCCCTACTGTGAACGCTCACGCCCTCCCCGCTTCATGCCCGGTCCCGCCTTCGGCTTTCGTCGCTCGTCCGTCGTCATCGGCGCCGTCATCCTGTTCGTGCTGGCGGGGCTGTACGCGACCGACCGCGCGCTGACGCAGGCGTCGCGCGAGCGGCTGCGCGTCGACGCGGCGGAGTCGGCGGCGCTCGTCGAGAGCTTTCTCTCGCAGCGCGCGGAAGCGCTGGCCGCGCTTCGCGCCGTCTACGCGGACGGGCAGGCGTCGATCCATCGCGCCGCGCTCGCCGAGTACACGATTGCCCTCACCGACTTCCTTCCCGGCATCCGCCGGCTCTGGGTCGCGGACTCGAGCGGCAGGATCGTCGACGACGTCGCGGTGACCGGGGGCGCGCATCTGCCGGCGGCGGACATGGACACGATCCACACGCTGGGGCTGGACTCCCTCGCCGCGCGCGCGCGGTTGACGTCACGGCCGCTCATCTCGGCGCCGGGACAGCTCTTCGGCGACGTGCGCGGGGTGGTCATGATGATGCCGCTCTGCAGCCAGCCGCGCCGGAGCTGCGCGGGGTTCATCGCCGCGCTCCTCTCCTCCGACGTGATCCTCGCGACCGCGCTCCGGCACGCACCGACGGAGCAGACCGGGCTGCTGATCCTCGCCGGGACGGACACCATCGCGTCGCGGGACTGGCCGACGAGCGAGGGGGACGAGATGCGCGTCACGTTCCCGGCGCCCGACGGCAGGGAGTGGCAGGTGCTGCTCCGGCACGATACGAACATCGGGCACGCGCGGTCGCTGCTCTGGACGATCGGGTTGATCGCGCTCGCCGCGCTCGCGTGGGGGATGGTTCGCGAGCGGCGGGAGGCGGTGTACGCGGCCGAGCGGTCGCGCGAGCTCGAGCGGCTGTCGACGGAAGCGCTGCGCGCGAACCGGGCGAAGAGCGAGTTCCTCGCGAACGTCTCGCACGAGCTGCGCACGCCACTGAACGCGATCGTGGGGTTCGTGGACCTGCTGCGCGACGGCGTGTACGGGGAGCTGGCGCCGCGCCAGGTCGCGCCGGTGGAGCGCATCGCGGCCTCGGCGGGGCACCTCCGGCATCTGGTGGATCAGGTGCTCGACATCGCGAAGATGGCGGCGGGACGGCTCGAGGTGCATCAGGAGTCGGTGGACCTGCGACCCTTCGTGTTCGACGTCGCGACCGAGGTCGAGCCGCTCGTCTCGGAGAAGGAGCTGGCGATCTCGCTCTCCGTGCCGGCGACGTTGCCGCGCGTGCGCACCGATCCGGCGCATCTGCGGCAGATCCTCGTCAACCTGATCGGCAACGCGGTGAAGTACACGCCGGCGGGGCGCATCGAGGTGAAGGCGCGCTTCGTCGACGCGGCGCTCGCCGGCGAGTCGACGACGCCGGCATACGCCGAGCTGCGCGCGCAGGCGCCCGATCCGACGCGTGCGTGGATCGCGCTCCAGGTGATCGACACGGGGATCGGGATCGCGCCGGCGGATCACGCGCGCATCTTCGAGGAGTTCGAGCAGGTGAACGCGGGCCCGCGCGGGGACTCGATGCATCGCGGCACGGGGCTCGGCCTGCCCATCTCGCGGCGTCTCGCGCGCCTGCTGGGCGGTGAGGTGACCGTGCGGAGCGCGCTCGGCAAGGGATCGACCTTCACCGCCTGGATTCCCGTCGATCGCGGCGACATCCGCGCGGCGCCGCACCGGACGACGCCGACGGCGACTCCGGTGATCGGGCCGTCCGGCCGGGCCTAACGCTCGCGGCGGCGCCGGAAGAGCGCGCGCGCCTTCTCGAGGAGGGTGTTGTCGTCCTCGCTCGGCGCCGCGACGGCGGGCTCCGCGGCGGCGGTGGCGACGGCCGCGGAGAGCGCGGCGGCGAACTCGCGCACGCTCGGGTAGCGCTTCGCCGGATCGCGCGACAGCCCGCGCATCACGACGCTCTCGATCCCCGGAGCGATCCTCAATCCTTCCTTCGCCGTCCCGAGAGGGACGGGCGGCTGCGAGAGCAGCTTGGTGAACATCTCGCGCGGGGTGCGCGCGGCGTACGGGTGGCAGCTGGAGAGCAGGTAGTAGGCGATCGTCGCCAGGCTCCACTGATCGGCGGCGGGCGACACGAGCTCTCCGGAGAGCGCCTCGGGGGCGACGTAGAGGAGCGTCCCGACGAAGAAGCCGGCGCGCGTGAGGCGTTCCTCGGCGCCCATCTCGGTGTCCGCGGCGATCCCGAAGTCGAGCAGCTTCACGCGCCGCGTCGACGGATCGTACATCACGTTGTCCGGCTTCAGGTCGCGATGGACGATCCCCGCCGCGTGGGCGGCCTGCACCGCTTCGGCGATCTGGTCGACGATGACGACGACCTCGTCCGCGGGGAGCGGCGCCTTGCGGCGCGCATAGCGCTCGAGCAGCTCGCCGGCCGCCCACTCAGTGGCGAGGAAGTGGAGCCCCGGCTCCCCCTCGCCGATCTCGATGGTGCGCACCACGTTGTCGTGGTGGACGCGGGAGCCGAAGCGTGCCTCGCGCGTGAAGCGGGCGACTGCGGTACGATCCTCGCGCAGCTTCTCGCGAAGCACCTTCACGGCGACCGTTCCGTTGACCGGATGTTCCGCGCGATATACGGCGGACGTTCCACCCTCACCGACCAGCGCGGTGAGGGTATATCCGGCGATCGTGCGTCCGACGAGCGACTGGTGCGACACGCGGCGAACCTAATCCGGCCGCCGGACGGTGGCAAGCGACCGCGGCGCACGCTAGAGTAGGCGAAGCGAGGGCGGCGGTGCAGGCCCTCGACCCTGTCACCTGGAACGATCCTTCATGCTCGACATCACGCCCGTTCGACTTCCGGCTCCCTGCAGACGAGTCGCAGGGCTCACCGCGTCGCTGGTCGTCGGCGTGCTGCTCGCCGCCTGCGGCGGTCGGACGCCGGTCGATCGCGGGACCTCGCCGGCGAACCGGAGTCCCGGCGTCCCCTCGGCGCTCGACGTGTCGCGACTCTATCGCGACGCCGGGCTCTTCGTCGAGACGACCCCCGTCCCGTTCGTCGGCACGACGCACGTCTTCGCGACGGCGACGCCGGACACGACGCTGGTGCTGCTCACGCTCTCGCTGCCTAACCGCGCGCTGACCTTCGTGCGCGAGGGGGATCACTATCGGGCGGGCTACGACGTGATCGTCGACGCGCGACGCGCGGGCGGCTCGGTGCGCAAGGAGCAGGGGCGCCAGATCGTCCGCGTCGCGTCGTACAAGGAGACGAGCCGCGGAGACGAGAGCCTCATCTTCCAGCAGTACGTGCGGCTCGCGCCGCAGAGCTACACGCTCAATCTCACCGTGCGCGACGTCGAGAGCGGGCGGACGACGGTGCGCGACGTGGACGTCACGGTGCCGCGCATCGGGACCCCGGGCTTCTCCTCCGCGGTGCCGGTGTACGAGGCGGAGCCGCGGCTGCGCCGCGACACGCTGCCAGTGCTCGTGCCCAACGCGCGCGAGACGGCGGTGTTCGGGCAGGACTCCTCGCTCATGGTCTACCTCGAGCGATACGGCGGGAGCGGCCCCGTTCAGACGGCGGTCCGCGACGCGAACGGCGTGGAGCTGTGGCGCGACTCCGTTCCCCTTCCCACGAACGGCGGGATGTCGAGCGGTCTGATCACCCTCCCGATCACCCAGCTCGGTCCCGGCGTCGACACCTTCCTCGCCTGGGGCGGCGCCGGGAGCGACACGACGCGCACGCGGCTCGTCGTCAGCTTCGGCGAAGGGATCGCGATCACGTCGTTCGACGAGATGCTCTCGTACCTTCGCTACTACGCGCTGCCCGACGTGCTCGCGCCGCTGCGCAACGCGGTGCCGCAGGATCGCGGACGCGCGTGGCTTGCCTTCCTGAAGGCCACCGATCCCGACCCGACCACCCCCGAGCACGAGGGGCTGCGGGACTACTTCATCCGCATCGAGCAGGCAAACCTGCGCTACCGCGAGGAGGGAGGGCCGGGGTGGCTCACCGATCGGGGCAAGGTGTTCGTCTCGCTCGGCGACCCCGACCAGATCTACGAGCAGGGCCAGGGCGACATCGCGCAGCGTGGCCGCGTGCAGATCTGGGAATACACCCAGTACCGCACGCAGCTCGTGTTCATCGATCAGACGGGGTTCGGCCGCTACCGCCTCACGACGACGAGCGAGATGGAGTTCCAGTCGCTCGTGCGGCGCGTTCGCCAGCGATGAGCGGCGGCGGGCGCCGCGGCCGCGCGCCGAGGTGACGAGCGGCGGCTCGTGGCGGCGCGAGCTGGCGCGAAAGGCGATCCACCTGACGAGCGTCGCCGTCCCCATCGCGCTCGCCAGCGGCTTTCCGCAGCGGACCGCCGTGGTGCTCCTCGTGGCGCTCGCGGCGACCGCGCTCCTCGTCGAGTGGGCGCGTCGTGCGTCGGCCGGTGTCGAACGGCTCTTCGAGCGCTCGTTCGCGGCGATGCTCCGCGCGCACGAGCGGCGCGCGCTCACCGGCGCGACCTGGCTGCTCGTGTCGATGTGCGCCGCGGTCTCGCTGCTCCCGCGCGACGCGGCGATCGCGGCGACGTGGGCGGCGGCGGTCGGCGACACCGCGGCGGCGCTCGTCGGGATGCGCTTCGGCGCGCACCGTTCGCCGCGCGACGGGAAGTCGCTCGAGGGGAGCGCCGCGTGCGCGATCGCCACCCTCGCCGGCGCGTGGCTGCTGGCGAGCCTTCCCTTCGCGATCGCGCTCGGTGCGTCCGTCGTCGCCGCGGTCGCCGAGCGTCTTCCCTGGCCACGTGACGACAACGCGCGCCTGGTGGCACTGGTGGGAGCGGCCGTCGTGGCGGGGCGGGCCCTGCGATATTGACAAAAATACAAGGTGTTCCTATATAGGCCCCGCGCGCCGGGCGGCGCGCCACACGTGTCGTCGCAGCGGTGCATGATTCACCCCGCAGGAGGCAGCCTCGTATGGCCAAAGGGAAAGTGAAATGGTTCAATGATGCCAAGGGCTACGGCTTCATTGAGCAAGACGGCGGTGAGGACGTCTTCGTCCACTTCTCCGCGATCACGATGGACGGTTTCAAGACGCTCGCCGAAGGACAGCTCGTCGAATTCGAGATCAAGTCCGGCGACAAGGGGCTTCACGCCGCGAACGTTCAGCGGCTCTGAGCTCGCGCCGGCTTCCCGGCCCTGCGATCCCGCCTCCGCCTGCCGACCCCGGCAGGCGGTCGTGCTTTTATGAAGTGCCGCCAGGGGCCAGGCGTGAGGCACTGCGTCAACCGCGGTCACCGCCGTTCCTGACGCCTGGCACCTGGCACCCGCCTGGGGCGCCTAGGCACACACCGCTCGCGGTGTTTGTTTTCACCACATGCCCGCGCCCGCACCGCCGCCAGCACCCCGCCTCTTTCTCGTCGACGGCTACGCGCTGATCTATCGCGCGTTCTTCGCCCTGCTCTCGCGCCCGCTGACCACGAGCCGCGGTGAGAACACCTCCGCCGTGTGGGGCGTCGCCAACTTCCTGCAGCGGCTCCTCGCCAATCACCGGCCGGAGTACCTCGGCTGGGTGCACGATGCGGGGCTCTCCTTCCGCCACGAGCGCTACCCCGCGTACAAGGCGACGCGCGAGAAGCTGGGCGAAGAGCTGCAGGCGGACTTCGACCGTGGGATGGCACGCATCTCCGAGCTGCTCGAGGCGATGCACATCCCGGTGCTCTCCTGCGACGGGTACGAGGCGGACGACGTCATCGGCACGCTCGCGACGGAGGGCGTCCCGCGCGGGGTGAACGTCGTCGTCGTCTCGGGCGACAAGGACTTCCAGCAGCTCGTCGCTCCGGGCGTCTGGCTTCTCAACCCCGGCCGCGGCGGGCCGGCGAGCGTCGAGGAGCAATGGGTCGGCGTCGAGAACGGCAGCGAGCGACTCGGCGTGCCGCCCGAGCTGGTCATCGATTACCTGGCGCTCGTCGGCGACTCCTCGGACAACGTGCCGGGGGTGAAGGGGATCGGCGACAAGACCGCGGGTGAGCTCGTGAACACCTACGGTCCGCTCGAACGGATCCTCGCGAACGTGGAGAACATCGCGAAGAAGCGTCCCCGCGAGGCGCTGCAGCAGTACGCCGATCTCGCCGTGCTCTCGAAGGAGCTGGTGACCATCCGCCGCGACGTGCCGGTGACGCTCGATCTGGAGCGGCTGCGCGTGCGCGATCCCGACTGGATGCGGCTCAAGAACCTCTACCTCGAGCTCGAGTTCCAGGGGCTCGCCAAGCAGGCTGCCGCGGCGGCGGGCGCGGGACGGCCGTTAGGCACGGGGCTGCCCGCAGCCGACGCGCTGTCGATCAACGACACGCCGGGCGCGCTGCCTGAGAACGACCCGGCGCTCGACTTTCCGCCCCCGCCCGCGCTCACGCTGCCGGCGATCGAGACCCGATACGTCACGGTCGACGACGTGGCCGCGATGGAGCGCGTCGTCGCGCGGGCGCGCGAGGCGGGGACGATCGCCGTCGACACGGAGACGCTCATCGATCCGGACAGTCCGCAGAAGGTCGATCCGCTGCGCGCCACTCTCGTCGGCGTCACGATCGCCGTCGGGGTCGGCGAGGCGTACTACTTCCCGCTCCGCCACCGCCTGCGCGACGGCACGCAGGGCGACCTGCTCCTCGACGCGTCGGGCGATCGCGCGCCGACGGACGCGCCCGAGGACCGCGGCCTCGTCATGGGGGGTGACGAAGCCGCGCCGGTCGCCGCGAAGCCGAAGGCGCGAAAGAAGAAGGCCGTCGCGCCCGCCGAGCCATCGAGCATCGCCGAGCGCGCGCTCATGCGCGGCGCGCAGACGGTGCAGAACCTGCCGCCGATCGAGAGCCCGGAGATGCGGCCGCTTCGCGACCTCCTCGAGGATCCCGGGGTGCGGAAGACGGCGCAGAACGCGAAGTACGACCTGCTCGCGCTGCGCCGCGCGGGCATCCGCCTGCGCGGGCTCGACTTCGACACCATGCTCGCCAGCTACGTCCTCGATCCCGGACGTCGCTCGCACGGCCTCGACGTTCTCGCGCTCGAGTTCCTCGACTACCGCATGACGAGCTTCGATGAGCTCTGCGGCAAGGGACGGAACGCGATCCCGTACGATCAGGTGCCGATCGAGTGCGCGCGTGACTACTCGTGCGAGGACGGCGACATGACGCTGCGCCTGCGCGCGCTCTTCGAGCCGCAGCTCGAGGCGCACGCGCTGACGCTTCTCTTCCGCGAGGTCGAGCTTCCCCTCGTCGAGGTGCTCGGCGACATGGAGTGGATGGGAGTGTCCATCGACATCCCCTGGTTCACGTCGCTGAAGACGCGCTTCCAGGCGGAGCGCGAGCGCGTCGAGAAGCAGATCCACGAAGCGGCGGGGATGGAGTTCAACATCAACTCGAACCCGCAGCTCCGCGAGATCCTCTTCGAGAAGCTGGGGCTGCCGGTCATCAAGCGCACGGCGACGGGTCCGTCGACCGACGCCAGCGTCCTCCAGGAGCTCGCCGAGGAGGGACACGCGCTTCCCTCGCTGCTCATGGAGTATCGCGAGCTCTCGAAGCTCGAGAGCACGTACATCGACGCGCTTCCGGCGATGGTGAACCCACAGACGGGGCGCATTCACACGTCCTTCAACCAGACCGTCGCGACCACCGGACGCCTCTCGTCGAGCGACCCGAACCTCCAGAACATCCCGATCCGGCGCGAGCTCGGGCGCGACATCCGGCGCGGCTTCATCCCACGCGAGGGATGGACGCTGCTCTCCGCCGACTACTCGCAGATCGAGCTGCGGCTGCTCGCGCATCTCTCGCACGACCCGGCGTTCGTGCAGGCGTTCCGGAGCGGCGGCGACATCCATCGCCAGACCGCGGCGCTTATCTTCGAGGTCCCGCTCGAGGAGGTCACCTCGGCGATGCGCGGCCGCGCGAAGACGATCAACTTCGCGACGATCTACGGCCAGGGGGCGCACGCGCTCTCCCGTCAGCTCGGCATCGCGCACGCCGAGGCGAAGGAGTTCATCACGCGCTACTTCGAGCGCTTCGAGGGGATCCGCAAGTACCTCGATTCGATGGTCGACCTGGCGCGCGCGCAGGGGTACGTGCAGACCATCTTCGGCCGGCGGCGCTACATCCCGGAGCTACGCGACCGGAACTTCAACATCCGCGCGTTCGGCGAGCGGACGGCGACGAACTCGCCCATCCAGGGGTCGGCGGCCGATCTGATCAAGATCGCGATGATCCGCATCCATCGCGCGCTGCGTGAACAGGGACTGCGAAGCGCGATGATCCTGCAGGTGCACGACGAGCTGGTGTTCGAGACTCCGGCGGAGGAGCTGGAGGCTCTCCAGGCCCTGGTTCGTGAGGAGATGGAGCACGCGGCGGAGCTGTCCGTCCCGCTCGTGGTCGACATCGGCACCGGCGTGAACTGGCTCGAGACGAAGCTGTGATGGCCGTCACGGGCTGGGATTGTGACATCGGCACCATCGGGGCGTCTTTTTCTTACGATGGTGTAACCGGCGCCGCAGGCGGCGCCCACATCGTGCCGTCCCCCACGCCGGATTCCAATGCGACGCAGAGCCGCATTCACGCTCGTCGAGATGCTGGTGGTCGTTGTCGTCATCGGGATCCTCGCGGCGATGGCGATCCCGAGGTTCAAGAACACCAAGGGGAAGGCGAACGCCGCGGCATTGCGCACCGATCTGCGCAATCTCGCGACGGCGGAAGAGTCGTACTTCTACACGAACAACCATTACACCTCCGCGCTCGACTCGCTGAACTTCAGGCCGTCGCCGGGGGTGGTGATCACGCTTCCCGAAGCGAACACCGCGGGCTGGTCCGCGAGCGTGACGCATCCGCAGGCGTGGCCGCTCCGTTGCTCCCTCTTCTACGCCGGCGCGGCACCGCTCGCGCCGGCGACGAGCGAAGGCCTCATCACCTGCCAGTAGCGCGGAGCACGCGGCGGTGACCGATCCCGCGCGCGCTCCCCACTCTGTCCCCCGCTATCGCGAGTTCACCGATCGGCGCGAGGGGATGATCCACGCGATGGACGGCGGGCTCTGGCTCCATCGGCACGTCTGGAAGGGACGCCCGATGGCGCACCTGGTCTCCACCGATCGCGAGCTCCTGCTGGCCTACGGGCGCGCGGTCGGGATCGCCGCCGAGCGGCTCCAGTTCAAGCCGCTCAAGGACCCGCGCACCGGCGTCCGGCGCGACGCGTGGCACTGGGACCTCGTCGGACCCTTTCTCCCGCCGCGCCCGGCGATCGCGGCGCGGTAGCCAGCGTCAGGCCGGCACCGCGCCTCCGGCGTCGTGCCGTCCGGATGTGGCCGCGCGCAGATCTTCCTCGAGCCGCGCGGCATCGTTGCGCGCCACGGAGAGCGCGGCGAGCAGCTGATGCTGCAGCGCGCGATCGCGGCGCAGCCTGAGATAGGCCCGCGCCCGTGCGCGGGCTCGGGCCGCGCGGTCGCGCATCGCCACGTCCGCGAGCGCGAGAGCGGGGAGGACGATCAGCGCGGCGACCGCGGCGAGCGGTCCGGCGAAGCGCCACGCGATCGCGGCGACCGCGACCCAGGTGACGAGCACGAGCGGCGTGCCGACGAGCATCGTCTGCATGGCCGGATCCGAGCCCGAGCTGCTCGTCCGACGGGCCACCGTTCGCGCGATGGTCACCGCCGGCCAGTGCAGCAACCGTCCGAGCAACGCGACGGGAAGAGCGCCGAGCGCCAACGCACCTTCGCGCAGCGCGAACATCGCGCCCGAGCCAAGGCTCGTGTCGATCGTCGAGTCGCGGAGCTCGATCCCGCCGCGTGTCGCGATCGCGCCGAGCCGGCGCAGGTCGTCCTGCAGCGCGCGCGCCCGCGCCGCGAGCTCCGCGTCCCGCGGCTCGACGCCGGCCAGCGCGCGCCGGGCCGCGTCCACCCGCCGGGCGAGCGAGACGAGATCGGCGTAGCGGGCACCGAGGCCTAACGGTCCGCTTCCCTCGGCGGCGAGCGGCGCCGCCACCAGCTCGACGTCCGCCGCGGCGGCGGCCGACTCGAAGTTCATCGTCAGCGCCCGGAGTCGCCGGTCGACCTCGGCGGTGAGCGCGTCGGCCCCGTGCGCCTGGCCCGCCGACCATTCGTCGACGCGCAGCGGATCGCCCACCTCCACGAGGATCCGCGTGCGCGGGCGCGCCTTGTCCTCGAAGACGAATCCCACGGGAAGGATCGCGATGTCGCGGACACCCTCCGCGCGAGCCTGCAGCGCCATGCGTGCCGTGCCGGTCTTCAGCGGCGCCATCGCCGGCTCGTCATGGCTCTTCCCTTCCGGGAAGATCAGCACGGCGCGTCGCGCCGCGAGCGCGCTCACGACCGCCTTGAACGCGTCCACATTGCGTGTGGGATCGGGCGCTCCGCCGGCGCCGCGTCGGGCACGTTCGTCGCTCGCACGCCGCAATGGAACCATCCCCAGCGTGCCGAGCACGACGCGGAACAGCGGGTTCTCGAACAGCGTCGCCTTTCCCGTGAACGTCACGCGCCGCGGAAGCGTCGTCGCCACGAGCATCGGATCCACCATCGCGTTCGGATGGTTGGCGACGACGAGCAGCGGCACGTCGAGCGGCACCCGCTCGACGCCGACGATCTCGATGTCGCTGTAGTACCAGCGCAGCGCGATCTTCGCCAGCGCGCGCATCATCGGATACAGCATCAGGCTCTCCGCGTGCGCTGGGCGAAGGTGTCCGGTACCTTTCGCAGGATCACCAGCGCGACCAGCATCGCGATCGCGACCGTCCCCACCGCGGCCCGGTAGGCGATCCCGGTCCCGAACGACGGCGTCAGCCCGTCGACCGCGAACGCCCAGACGAACGGTCCGAGCACCGCCGCGGCGCGCGCCGAGAGCACCATCAGCCCGAAGTAGCGCCCCGCCTCGACGTCGGGCACGAGGCTGAGCAGCAGCGGACGCTCGGCCGTGCTCACGCCGCCGTAGATCAGGCCGATCAGGAAGCCGACCACCCAGAAGGCCTGCTGCGAGGGCGCGAGGATCATCGCCGCGAGCAGCACCACCCACGCGGCGATCACGCCCATCAGCGTCTTCTTCGGGCCGATGCGGTCGGTGATGATTCCGCACAGGTAGCTCCCGATCACCGCCGGCACGGTGAGGATCAGGAAGAGCTTCACCTCGGAGCCCTTCGCGAAGCCCATCGCCACGACCGCATACAGCGCCATGTAGCTGATGATCGTCCCCATCGCATCCTGATACAGGAACGAGGCGAGGATGAAGCGCAGCGCGCCCGGGTGCTGCTTCGCGTCGCGCACCGTTCGCACGACGTCGACGAAGGCTTCGCGCCAGCGGACGCGGGTCCGCTGGACGGTGCCCGCGAGATGGTCGCGGCACCAGAGGATCAGCGGGATGGTGAAGACGAAGAAGAGCAGCGCCGTCGGCACGAAGGTGCTGACGCGTCCACCGTGCGCCGTGAAGGGAACGATCGTGCGCAGCGTCGACAATGTCGCGGGGGGCAGCGCCAGCGCGCCGGCCACCGATCCGTTGAAGAACGCCGACACGAGGGCGACGCCGGCGATGGAGCCGACGTAGCCGAGCGCGGTGCCGATCCCCGAGAGCCGCCCCTGCTCGCGCAGGGGCGCGAGCTCCGGCAGCATCGCGTTGTAGAATGGGAGCGCCCCCTGGTAGGCGTAGTTCGCGACGATGAATGCGGCGATCACCGCGACGAGCGCCGGCATCGGCAGCTGCCAGCCGGCGGGGAGCGCCGCGGCGCCGATGGTCTCGTCTCCCGTCACGGGCACCATCGTCTGGCCGATCACGCCGATCGCGATCGTCGCCAGGCAGGCGAGCGCGGTGAACCACACCACCCACGGCTTGCGCCGGCGGGTGGCGTCGGAGATCGCGCCGAACACCGGGATCGAAAGCGCGACGAGCAGCGACGAGACGCCGTTGCCGATCGCCATCGCGGTGTTCCTGACGTGCAGGTCGGACACCAGCCAGACGGCGAAATACAACGTCGCGACGTTCATCGAGAAGATGGTGTTCGCGAAGTCGTAGAGCGCCCAGCTGAAGCGCTCGCGCGCCGGGGCCGCCCGTTCGACGACGACCTCGCCGTCGGGGGCGGTGGTCGGAATGACGTGAGTCGCGTGTGCCATTGATGATTGGGGGGTACGCCCGGAGTCTACCCGTCCCGGACCAGGGGTGCGATACGTCGCCTGACGTAGCAGCAAAAGCACCGATCGCCGTTGACGCACCTGCCGAGGCGTGCAGATTATGACCGATGCGTTCCTCGCTGCGTCACGATGCCCCCGCGCCCGTCCTCCGGCGCCCGCGGCACGCGTTCGTGCTGGTGCTCGCGCTCGTCGTCGGCTGCGAGCGTTCCTCCACCACCCGGGCATCCGATTCGGCGACGAGCGCCGGGGCGGCGGGCGCGGACAGCGGCGAGCAGGCCGCGCTCAACTCGGGATGGAGCCCGGATGCGGGCGCCGTGCTCCTCGTGGCGAGCGACATCCCCGATGTCGCGCAGGTCGTGTTTCCGGAAGTCACCGACAGCACCTTCGGCGACTCGACGCTGACCGATCTCGCGCCCGTGCGTGGCACGCGCGTCACGCTCTATTCACGACACGGCGAGACGGGAACGGCCATCGTCGCCGGAGAGGACAGCACGGAGCGCTCCGACAGCACCGCCGACGAATGCGACGGATGGCCCGCCGTGCGGCTGCGCGGGGAGGGCCAGGGCGTTACCGGGACGTGGAACGTCGGCCTGGTGAGCGGCCGCGCGCAGGCGATCCCGCTCGACTCCATCGAGCGCCTGTCCCGGGCGGATTCCGCGCGCCTCGCCGGCGAGGTCGCGCGACTGGCGAGCGGTCTTCCCGAGGATACCGCGCGCGCCTTCCGCGGGCTGCCTTATTTCGTGCGCACGGTGCGCCGCTTCCATCCGGTGCCCGGCGTCGACGCCCTCGTCGCCGACGTTTCCCGCCGGATCAACCAGGAGGCGAATCCGCGCGAGGAGCAGATTCTCGTCGTGGCCGAGCGCGACAGCGGGCGCGCCGACTCACCGTGGCGGCCGGCGTTCGTCGAGCGGGCGTCGGGGCACGAAGGGAGTGTGGAGACGCACGACGTCCTGGCCGCGGTGGCGATCGGTCCGGCCCGGCGTCCGAGCCTCCTCGTCGCGCGCTACGTCAGCGACGGCACCGCCTACCTCCTGCTCGAGCGGACCGGCCCCGGCCAGTGGCGGGTCCGCTGGGTGAGCGCGGCGGCCGGCTGCGGCTGACGCGCCCTCGCCGTTAGGCGGTCCGCCTCAGTCGGTGACGGCCTGGCCGAGCGCCGCCGGCGCCGCCCCCCGTGCCCTCGCCGTCGCGAGCGCGACGAGGGTGGCGAGATAGGGGAGCGCGAGGAACGCCTGGTAGGGGAGCGTCCACCCGCGCGCCTGGAAGAGATACTGCAGTGCGCTCGCGCCGCCGAACGCGATCGCCGCGACGAGCACGCCACCGGGACGCCAGCGCCCCAGCGCGACGATCGCGATCGCGATGAATCCGCGCCCCGCCGACATCCCCTCGGCGAAGGTGCCCGATTGGACGAGCACGAGCGACGCCCCCGCCGCCCCGGCGAAGGCGCCGGCCGCGATCGCCGCTCCGCCGCGCAGCCATCCCGTCGACACGCCCGCCGCGCGCGCGGCCGCGGGGCGCTCCCCGCACGCCCGCAGTGCCAGCCCGAGGTGCGTGCGCGCCATTCCCCACCAGACGATGCCTAACGCGAGCACCGCGGCGTAGGTGAAGACGCTCTGGGCGAACAGCGGCGCGCCGAGCACCGGGATCGCCGCCAGCCCGGGGATCGCGACGGGACCGAGTACGGGGATGCGCAGGCCCGCGCCCTCCGGACCGAACAGCCCGTGATAGAGCGCCGCGGTGCCCCCCGTCGCGAGCAGGGTGATCGCCGTTCCCGTGACGATCTGCTCCGTCTTCCAGCGCACGACGAAGAGCGCGAACAGCGCCGCGGTCGCCGCGCCAGCGAGGAGCGCCACCGCGATCCCGGCTGGAGTCCCCCAGGCCAGGGCGCCGGCAGCCGCCGCGAGCGCGCCGGCGAGGATGCTCCCCTCGAGTCCCACGTAGATTATTCCCGAGCGCTCGACCAGGAGCTCGCCCGTCGCGGCGAGCAGCAGCGGCGTCGCGGTTCGAACCGTCGCGCCCAGGAACTCGACCCCCGTGCTCACGACGCCGCGGCCTCGCGTCGAGCACGCGGACGCGCCAGCCGCTCGGACACCGCGGGCAGGAGCAGCACGAGCAGCACGAGCGATCCTTCGACCACCGTGACGAAGGCCGCGGGCACCGCGGCGTCGCGCTGCATCGCCGTCGCTCCGGCTTCCAGCCCGCCGAACAGCATCGCGCTCGGCACGACGAGCAGCGGGTCGAGGCGCGCCAGCAGGGCGACCGCGATCGCCGTGTAGCCGTAGCCGGGCGAGATGCCCTCGTAGAGCGCGTACGTCACCCCGGTCGCCTCGATGCCCCCGGCGAGCCCGGCGAGCGCTCCGCTCACGAGAAACGCTCCGAGCGCCGTCCGCTCCACGTCGATGAGCCCCGCGCTCGCCGCCGCTCCGGGATTCGCTCCCGTCGCGCGCACGCGAAACCCCCACGCGCTGCGCCGCATCACCATCCAGAGCAGTACCGCCGCGGCGACGGCGATCGCCACTCCGAGGTGGAGACGCGTCCCCGGCACGCGCGGAAGGCGAGCCGCCTCCGGTATGGTCACGCTCTGCGGATAGGCGTGCGTCGGCTCCTGCAACGGGCCACGCACCAGATATCCGACGAGGTTGAGCGCGACGAAGTTCAACATGATCGTGCTGATCACCTCGAGCACTCCGCGACGGCGGAGCAGCGCGGCCGGCGCCGCCCACGCCGCGCCCGCGGCGCACGCCGCGAGCATCGCCAGAGCGATGCTCGC
>JABFXC010000141.1 GCA_013361935.1 Gemmatimonadaceae bacterium | reverse complement strand
GCGCCCGCGGGCTGCGCCGCGGGCGGCGAGGCCGGCGGCACGTCGGTCGGACGCGGCGGGAGCGTGCCCCCACGGACGAGGATGTCGATGTCCTCGCGCGTCAGCGTCTCCCGCTCGAGGAGCGAGTTGGCCAGCGACTCGAGCAGCGGACGGTTCTCGATCAGCGTCTGCTTCGCGCGGTTGTACGTCTCCTGGATGAGCCGCGAGACTTCGGCGTCCACGAGCTGCGCCGTCTTCTCGCTGACCTCGCGCCGGTGCTGCAGCTCGCGGCCGAGGAAGAGCTCCTGCTCGTTGTCGCCGGTGACGCGCTCGCGCCCGAATACCAGCTCCTCCGCCGTGCGGCCGCCGTACGCCATCACCAGCCGCGCCTCGAGCTGCTGGCGCGTGATACTGACGCGGTCGTCCTCGGGGAGCGTGAACGCCAGGCCTAACGCGCGGCCGCGCGGCACGATGGTGACCTTGTGCAGCGGGTCGGTGCCCGGCGTCTTGATCGCGCACACCGCGTGACCGGCCTCGTGGAACGCGGTGAGGCGGCGCTCCTCGTCCTTCATCACCATCGACTTGCGCTCGGTACCGAGCATGACCTTGTCCTTCGCATCCTCGAGGTCGGCCATGTAGACCTTGTCGTGGTTGCGGCGGGCGGCGAGCAGCGCGCCCTCGTTGACGAGGTTCGCGAGGTCGGCGCCGCTCATCCCCGGCGTGCCGCGGGCGAGCGTCGTCACGTTCACGTCGTCGGCGACGGGCACCTTGCGCAGGTGCACGCGGAGGATCCCCTCGCGCCCCTTGAGGTCGGGCGCGTCGACGACGATCTGCCGGTCGAAGCGGCCCGGGCGCAGGAGCGCGGGGTCGAGCACGTCGGGACGGTTGGTCGCCGCGATGAGGATGACGCCCTCGTTGCTCTCGAAGCCGTCCATCTCGACGAGCAGCTGGTTGAGCGTCTGCTCGCGCTCGTCGTGACCGCCGCCAAGGCCGGCCCCGCGATGACGACCGACCGCATCGATCTCGTCGATGAAGATGATGCACGGCGCGTGCGCCTTCCCCTGCTCGAAGAGATCGCGGACGCGGCTCGCGCCGACGCCGACGAACATCTCGACGAAGTCGGAGCCGGACATCGAGAAGAAGGGACGTCCCGCCTCGCCGGCGACCGCCTTGGCGAGCAGCGTTTTCCCCGTGCCCGGAGGGCCGACGAGCAGCGCACCCTTGGGCAGACGTCCGCCGAGCTTGGTGAACTTCCCCGGATCCTTCAGGAACTCGATGATCTCCTGCAGCTCGATCTTCGCTTCGTCCGCGCCGGCGACGTCGGCGAAGGTCAGCTTCGGCGTGTCACCCGTGAGCAGCTTCGCCTTCG
Source organism: Gemmatimonadaceae bacterium (assembly GCA_013361935.1). GTDB lineage: Bacteria > Gemmatimonadota > Gemmatimonadetes > Gemmatimonadales > Gemmatimonadaceae > JABFXC01. Next base: position 1,941 of record JABFXC010000141.1, on the reverse strand, counting down.
ACTTCCCGAAGGAGAACGCCTTCGCCCCGCCCTGCTGCATCTGCTTGAGCAGGAAGATCCAGAGGCCGATGAGCAGGAGATACGGCAGGAAGGTGATCACCGACTCGAGCACCGGCTTCGGCGCGTCCTCGGCGTCGATCTGGACGTCCTTCGTCCGCAGACGCTCGATCTCCGGCGCCGAGTTGGCGATCGGCAGGGGCGCGAGGAAGCGCTTCACCGGCTTCCCGTCGATCGTGACGCGCTGCTTCAGGTCGCCCACGACCTGCTTCCCGGCCTGGACGGTCACCTTGGAGATGTTCCCGGCCTGGAGCTGCGCGTCGTACTGCGAGTAGTTGATCTTCACCGGCGACTCGCCCCCGCCCGCGCGCATCTGCAGCACGAGGAGAACGACGACGATGCAGAGCACCCAGAACGACGCCGCGCGCGCGCGCCGCGCCCAGGGTGACTCTTTCTTCGGAGGATTCGGAACTCGGTCGGCCATGGTCGGCTACTGCAGGCTCACGATATAGGGTATGTGCCGGAAGTTCTCGGCGTGATCGAGACCATACCCGACGACGAACTCGTTCGGACAATCGAAGCCGGTGAACTTCACCGGGTATTTCAGCTCGTTCTTCAGCTTCTTGTCGAGGAGGGCGCAGATTTCCAGCGAACGCGGATTCCGTGCCGCCAGAAGGGCCATCAGGCGGTTCAGCGTCCGCCCGGTGTCGACGATGTCCTCGACCAACAGAATGTGTTTACCCTCGAGCTTCGTTTCCGGGTCGTACACGAGCCGGACCGTGCCGCTCGAGGTCGTCGCGTCGCCGTAGCTCGAGGCGACGATGAAATCGACCTGCAGGGGACGCGTGATCTGCCGCACCAGATCGCTGAGAAAGATGAAGCTCCCCTTCAGCAATCCAAGGACGAGCAACTCCCCTTCGGGATAGGCGCGCGTGATCTCGGCGCCGAGCTCGGCGACGCGTGCGGCGATGCGCGCCTCGTCGAAGAGGATCCGATTGACGGCGCGTCCGTCGAGGCGCGGATCAGCTTTCACCACTGGGGTCGATGCGTTCACACTGATACACCACTTCCGGTCTTCCGGACCGGACGGTTGCCGCGTCGCTGCGGCGCACTCCCGGGATCCACATCACCTGCTCGCCGGCCACCACGACCGGCCACCCGATCCGCTCCGGGCCGACGATCCCCGCGTCGCGAAGGAACCGCTTCACCCGCCGCGGCGCGCGGTCGCCCGCGCCGTGCATCCGGTCTCCTGGCCGCCACCCGCGCACGTGCAACGTCTCGCCGCCGCGCAGCGCGATCCACCAGGGGCTTCGCGCGTCCGCGCCCGCGTCGCTCGGCGGCGAAGCGCGAAAGCGCCATGATCCCCACGCGAGCGTCCCGCCCGCCGGTAGCAGTCGCGGCGCGATCGACTCGTCCGCGGCCACCTTCGCGCCGATGACGATCGCCTCGCGCCGCCTGAGCACCTCCACGCCGCCGGACAGCTGCATCCGGTCGCCCGCGCCCGCCTTCTTCGTAAACCGCGCGAGCCCCGCGGTTCCGCGCGCGTCGAGCACGACGCCTGCCCGCGACGCGAGCTCGCTCCAGAGCAGACGGAGCTCTTCCGGATCATAGTCGGCCAGCGCAGCCGCGGCAACGACGAGCGCTCCTTCCTCGCGCCGGATCGGCATCGTGTCGACGACGCGCGCGAGCTCGCCGCGAAGCACCGCGGCGCGGCGCGCGATGTCGAGCAGCTCTTCGTCGAGCCCAGGACGGGCGGCGCGCAGCGCGGGGAGGATCTCGTGGCGCACGCGGTTGCGGAAGAACGCGCGCGACTCGTTCGACGGATCCTCGATCCAGCGGAGCGAGCGCGCGCTCGCGTGCCGGGCGACGTCCGCGCGCGACAGCTCGAGCATGGGGCGCACCACCGGGCCGGCCGCGTGGAGCGCGGCGAGCCCGCGCGCGCCC
>JABFXC010000111.1 GCA_013361935.1 Gemmatimonadaceae bacterium | reverse complement strand
GGCACGCGCGCCGCTTCCCTTCGCCCCCGGCGAGCAGCTCACGTATGACGTCAAGTTCGGCTCGATCGACGTCGGGAACGCGGTGATGGAAGTCGTCGGCGTGGAAGAGGTGCGCGATCGTCCGGCCTTCCACGTGCGCTTCAACGTCAAGGGCGGCACGCTCTTCTACAAGGTGAACGACCACTACGAGAGCTGGCTCGACACCACCACCCTCGTCTCGCTGCGGCACGTGCAGGACATCGACGAGGGGCGCTACGAGCGCGAGCGCCACTACGAGATCATGCCCGAGCGCGGCGTCTATCGCGAGAACGACAAGCCCGAGCAGCCTACGGTGCAGATGCCCCTCGACGACGGGAGCTTCTTCTTCTTCCTCCGCACCATCCCGCTCGAGGTCGGCCAGACGTACTCGTTCAATCGCTACTTCAAGCCCGACCGCAACCCGGTGACGGTGACCGTCGTGCGCAAGGAGCGCATCAAGGTCCCCGCGGGGACGTTCGACGCGATCGTGCTCCATCCGACGATCAAGGCGAAGGGCGTCTTCGGCGAGGGAGGCCAGGCGGAGATCTGGCTCGCCGACGACTCGAGCCGCGTCATGCTGCAGATGAAGTCGAAGCTGAAGATCGGATCGCTCAACCTCTACCTCAAGAAGCTGAAGCGCGGTTCATGACCTCACGGACGTTGCGTCGCCTCGCGGTATCCCTCGCCTTCGTCGCCGCCTGCTCGAGCGGCGGCGGCGTCACGCGCGTCGACCGGACGACGCCCACCGGCTACGTCAATCCGGTGCTCGACCAGGACTTCCCCGACCCGGCGATCCTCCGCGCCCCCGACGGCGTCTACTACGCCTACGCGACGCAGACGAACGCCGGGGCGGGGCTGATCAACATCCAGGGCGCGAAGTCGAGCGACCTCGTCTCCTGGACGCCGTTAGGCGAGATGCTCCCGGCGCGCCCCTCGTGGGCGCAGAGCCACTGGAACTTCTGGGCGCCGCACGTCCTCTACGCCGCCGAGCAGTCCCGCTACGTCATGTACTACTCGGCGCAGTCGGACACGAGCAACATGTGCATCGGGATCGCGACCTCGGCGGCGCCGAACGGCCCCTTCGTCGACACCGGGTCGCCTCTCGTCTGCGGCTCCGACTTCTCGCACATCGACCCGATGGCTTACGACGACCCGGTGAGCGGGAAGAAGTACCTGTACTGGGGCTCCAACTCGAAGCCGATCGACGTCCAGGAGCTCGCCGCGGACCGCGTCCACTTCGCGGCGGCCAGCTCGCCGGCCGCCGCGCTGCTCCCCGACAACGCCCGTCCGTACGAGGGACTGATCGAGGGTCCCTGGGTAATTCGTCGCGATGGATACTATTACATGTTCTACTCGGGGAACGACTGCTGCAGCCGCACCAACCCGCACTACGCGGTGATGGTCGCCCGCTCCACCAGCCCCACCGGCCCCTTCCAGAAGCTCGCCGACGCCACCGGCGCGTCGAGCAGCGTCATCCTTCAGGGCAACACGAGCTGGCTCGCCCCCGGCCACAACGCGATCGTCACCGACCAGGCGGGCACCGACTGGATCGTCTACCACGCGATCGATCCGTCGAAGATGCTGATCCCGGGGACGCAGAACGTGAGACGCCCGCTGCTGATCGACAAGCTGGTGTGGAGCAACGGCTGGCCCGCCGTGGAAGCGGACGCGCCGTCGAGGACCGACAAGCCGAAGCCGGTCGTGGCGCCGTGAGGCGGAGCTGGTGGCTTTGATGAACAGCGTGGGGGGAGACAGAAGCTCTGCTCCCTGGTCGATGCCGTGGTCTCCCTGGTCAGTGCAGTCCTCTCCTTGGTTAGCGTAGTCGTCTCCCCCCGCTGTTGCCGTCGCAACGGCATTGAAACACGAAGGCCACGAAGGACCACGAAGGGGTGCCATGGCAACAGCCTTCGTGCCCCTTCGTGTCCTTCGTGTTTCAGGAGCAGTCCCCGCCGCCGACCCTCGAAGGTCAGCCTCGCGTCCCCGAAGGTCAGCGACTCGTCACAGCTCGCATCGCGTCGCATCTTCGCGGTGTCGCACTCCCGTAGGTCGTGGATCGACTGCATTCACGGGAGGGGACCATGCGTACGTGCCTCGCGCGCGGCCGGCTGCATCTGCTCGTGCTCGCCACCGCTCTCGCCCTCGTCGCGCCCGCGGACGCGCTGCGCGCGCAGCGGCCGGAGATCGACGTCACGCGCTTCACCCACGAGCTCGGCCTCGTCGTCGCCGAGGCGCGGAAGGCGCACCTGGCGGTCGGCGACGCGGTCACCGGGAGCGCGATGCAGCCCGCGCTGCTCCAGCGGCTCGGGATCAACGGGATGCACCGTGGGGCGCGCGTGGTCATCGCCCGCGTGGCGCCCGATCACGTGACGGTCGAGGTCGACGAGCTGCTCCCCGCGCCGCAGCGCGCCGCGGTGAAGCTGCGCGTCGGCGACGACGGGACGCTGCAGCTCCCCTGAAGCGTCGTCGGGCGTCGCCCGATCCTCGTCCGGCGGACTCCGGACTGCGCCGCGCGGAAGGCGATTCAAGGTTGTGGATGACGAGACGTCACCCACACCGGAGGAACTCATGTCCCGCGCCTCCACCCGCGATCGTCGCCAGTCGCTCGGCATGGCGGTGCTCATCGCGCTCATCGTCGTCGCCGCGCTCTGCTCGCCGCACCTCATCCGCGCTCAGCCGCCGGGCATCGGCATCGACGCCGTCGCGTCGCAGCTCGGTGTCGGGCTCGCCGGCGATCACTCGGGCGACTTCGCCGTCGGCGTGTCCTTCACCGGCGTCGCCACCGACCCGGCGAAGCTCGAGGCCCTCGGCATCCACGGCGCGCACAAGGGCGCCCGCGTCACCGTGATCCGCATCGCCCAGGACAGGATCCTCGTCGCCGTGGACGAGATCACGCCCGCGCCGCTCAGCATCTCGGTACGGCTGAAGCTCGGGCTCGACGGAACTCTCAGCCGGCTCTGAGCCCGCGGCGGTCAGCGGACGATGCTCAACCCTCGCGCATCGTCTCCGCCGACCGTGAACGCGGGCGTCGCGACGCCGCGCATCGCGAGCAACAGGTAGATCTGCCCGCGGTGATGCGCCTCGTGCTCGATCATCGCGCGCAGCCATGACCGGAGGGGAAGCGTCTTCCCCGCCGCCGTCGCGACGGGGCGCAGGAGGGCCGCGTCGTTCAGCGTCGCGAAGATCGCCATCGACTCCGCGTGCAGGCGGTCGTAGTAGGCGAGCGTCGCGTCGCGGCCGTCGGCCAGCTCGCGGCCGTGGCCGGGATAGCGATTCGCCCGCCCCTGCACGCTCTCCGCGTACGTCCACCGCTCCGTGCCCGCGAGATGGCGCACCAGGTCGCCGAGGGTATACCAGCCGTGGCGCGGCGCCCAGTCGTACTCCTCGCTCGGGATGAGGACGACGACCTGGCGGGTGCGCTCGTGCGCGCGCGCGATGCAGGCGAGGAGCTCGGCTGCGGAGCCGAGCTGCGGGTCGGGCTCGTGGCCCGTGAGGCGGGACGCGTCCATCGGTGACACCTGAAACGGGGGGACGCGGGGGAGGAAGGGACTTCTCCTCTCCCGCGCGTCCTTTCAATCTAAACCGGTGAGCACCGAAGGTGGGGTCAGCGGCCGCGGCGAAGCTTGTCCTCGTAGGTGGCCTTCGCGCGGTGGGTGTTGTACGCCCGCTGCGCCATGTACTTCGCGTCCGCCGCGTCGAAGCTGCGCGCCTCGATCTTCTCGGCGACGATGCGCAGATCCGCCGCCTGCTCGAGCGTCGTCGGCGTCCCGCCGAGCGCGAGCTCCGACGCCATGCGGCGCAGCGCGTCGGCGGCGCCCGCGGCGTCGCCCATCTGCTCGCGCCGCAGCGCTTCCTCCCGCGCCCCCGCCGCGCGGACGAGGAGCATCTCGTGCCGCACCGCGGGCTCCGCGTTTCCCTCGGGAGAGAGCGGCGCGCCGATCGGCATCGTGACCCGCTGATGATCGACGCCGCCCTCGGCGGTGAGCACGTGCGCGTCGATCACGACCTCGCCGATGTCCACGCGCCCGTTCGTGGCGATCGAGGGAACGAGAAACTCGATGAGGATCGACTTCGGCTCGCGTCCGTAGATGTCGCCGATCTCGACGCGGCTCGCGCCGTTCGCGACGCTCACCGGATAGTCGTGCCAGACGCGGACGAACCGCGCGTCGGCGCCGGGGCGAATCTCCACCGACACGTTCTGCGCGGCGAGGGAGAGCAGTCCCTCGATCTCCTCCTCGAAGACCCCGGGCGCCTGGTCGGGCTGCTCGATGTAGTACGGGTTGCCGCCGCCCGCGTCGGCCATCGCGCGGAGCAGCTGCTCGTCGTAGTCGGCGCCGAAGCCGATGGTCGTCGTTGTCACGCCGTTCCGCTTCGCCGTCGCGGCGAGGCCGGTGAGCTGCTCGCGGTCGATGATGCCGGCGTTCGCCTGTCCGTCGGTGAGCAGGATGACGCGATTCACGCGCTGGTCGCGCTTCGCCGCCGCGACCAGCTCGCGCCCGCGCAGCCACCCGCCGCTGAGGTTCGTGCTCCCGCCGGGCGCGATGAGCGCGACCATCCGCGCGAGGTCGGCGACCGTAGTCCCGTTGCCGACGCTCCCCACCGTGTCGACGACGTCGTCGTAGGCGATGAGCGCGACGGCATCTTCCGGCGCGAGTCGTCGCAGAAGAAAGGTCGCCGCCTCGCGCGCCGCGGCGATCTTCTCACCGCCCATGGAGCCGGAGCGGTCGAGCACGAGCGCGAGATTGAGGGGCGCGCGCGCCGCATCGGCCGGCGCCTGGCCTTCCAGGGTGAGCAGCGCCCGGACGACGAAGCCGTCCCGCGCGGTGGTGAGCTCGTAGTCGAGAAGAACGTCGTGCTTCATGGGGGACCTCCCGTGGATGATGCGCGAACGTTAGGGGAGGGGTCTGACAGAGCCCGAGTGCAGCGGTGGTGGGTCGCGTGAGGGTCCGTCTCGGGCAGGAAGATCGCGCGATTCGTTCGGCGAGAACGGCGGAAGCACTGCGGAAGAAGGGCGGAAGGCGTTACGGGCAGGAGCCCTTCCGCTCTTCTTCCGCCGTTCTCGTGTACTTCTTCCTGCCAAACCCACGCGATGCGAGGATGCGCGGCGAGACTCACGCGACCCGCGATGAAGCCGGCTCGCCGATCCCCCGCACGCTCAGACCGCCATCCGTTCCAGCCGCCTCACGATCTCCTTCCGCAGCTCCGTCGGCTCGAGCACCTCCGCGTCCGGTCCGTACTGCAGCACGTGCCGCACTCCCCAGCCCATGTCGCCTAACGGATACTCGCGCACCAGCGAGCCGTCGGCGTCCAGCTCCCCGCCCTCCCGCTCGCGGATCCAGCGCGCGATGCGCGGCGAGTAGCGCACCGTCATCGTGCGCCCCGGCTCGCCGACGAAGGGACGCTCGGCGACGAGCCGCGCGACGTCGGCGTCGGCCGACGGCGTGAACTCCTCGGCGAGCTGCGTCGCGGCCTCCACCCGATCGAGACGGAAGATGCGCATCCCCTCCCCCGTCTCGCAGTACGCGACCACGTACCAGCTCCCCGCCGAGTGGACGAGCGCGTGCGGGCAGATGACGCGATCGCTGCTCGCCTTCGCGCTCCCCGAGCGGTAGCGCAGTCGCACCTTCCGCTTCGCCCTGCGCGCCCGGCTCAGCGTCGCGAGATGCGCGGGATCACCCGCGTGGGCCAGCTCGGCGACGCGCAGCCCCTCGTGTCGGTCGTTCTGCGGCAGCTCGGTGATCGCCTTGCGCAGCCGCTCCGACGCGCGCTCGATCGCCGGCAGCTCGCTTTCGTGACGCTCGCGGCGGAGCAGGCCGAGCCCGAGCTCCAGCGCGCAGAGCTCGGCCATCGTCAGGCGCATCGGCCGCAGGAAGTGGCTCGTCCGCACGCTCACGCTGCGCGGGTCGACGGTGATCGCAACGCCGTCCACCCAGCCGCCGGGCGTGTCATAACGCTCGGACACCGACGTGAGATCGGCGACGAGCCGCAGCCGGTCGATCCCGGCGAGCCGCGCGACCTCCTCCACCGGGTGCTCCTCCCCGTCGGCGAGCCGCGGGATGACGGTGAGGATCCGCTTCAGCTGATCGGCGGCGCTCATGCGCGCGCTCCGCTGACGTAGCGCGCCCGCGTCGCAGCCACCTGCGCGCGGAACTCCTCGACCAGCGCCGGCGGCGCGACGGGCACCAGCTCCCCGGCGAAGGAGAGCAGCCACCGCGCGAAGACGTCGCGCCGGCGCACCTCGTAGCAGCGGCGATCGGGATTTCCCTCCACCGGCTCGCCCAGCTCCGCCGCAGCCCGCGCCGCACCGCTCGTCCCGCGGACCTCGACGATCGCCTCGAGGGGCTGGTCGTCGCCCAGCTCCCAGGCGTTCCGCGAGCGCGCGTGCTCGCGCAGCGAGAAGCCCTCGGGGATCGAGTAGTCGGGCGTCCCCTCCCTCGCCGCGTTGACCTTCACCGCGCCCATGCGGCTCACGCGGAAGTTGCGCAGCGCGTCGCGCTCCGTGTCATGGCCGACCAGATACCAGTGCCCATTGATGAAGAACAGCCCGTACGGCTCCGCCGCGCGCCGCGCCGTCTCGTCGCGGCCCATCGAGCGGTAGTCGAAGGTCACCCGCTTCTGCCGGAAGAGCGCGTCGCTCAGCGCCTCGAAGGTCGCCGGGTCGCCGCTGCTCCGCGGCTGCCGCACGTAGGTCGCGTCCCCCGCCGACGCCGCGCCTAACGGCAGGTCGACGGCGAGCTTCCGCACCGCCGCGTCCACGTCGGCGCGCAGGACGGGGTCGCCGAGCTGCCGCGCCCGCGCCGCCCCCTCGGCCACCGCCACCAGCTCGTCGGCGTCGAAGGTCAGCTCGGCGAGCGAGCGATAGCCGTGACGATCCACCTTCTTCGGCTTCAGCGTCCCCCGCTGCGACGCGACGGCGAGATACGGCAGGTAGAAGTCGCCGGGGCGCAGCCGGTAGCTCGTGTCCTCCTCCCCCTCCTCGCCGATGGTCTCGATCGGCACGCCCATGCTGCGCAGCTCGAGCTTGTCGCGCTCGAACATGCGCTTGAGCGTGGGACTCGGCTCGCCCCTGTCGACGCTGCCGTCGGCGAGATACTGCGGGACGCCGCGGGCGAGGTCGAGGAAGGTGAGGGGGAAGTTATGGGAGAGGAGCGTGGTGAGGAGGTCGATCCAGCGCTGGACTTTCTGGGTGGTGCGGGAGGTGGTCATCTCACTTCTCCGCGAGGCGCGCGCGGACGATCTCCCCCGCCGCCGGCGCACCGGTGAGCGCGGTCAGCATCTCGCCATAGGTTCCGACCTGTCGCTCGTACTGGTCCACGCGCTTCGCCCACTCCGCGTCGGCGACGCCGTCCGTCTTCCAGTCGAGCAGCGTCCACCCGTCGGCGTCGCGCGACGCGGCGTCGATCACGCCCTCGGTGAGCAGATCCGCGCCATCCTCCGTCGTGCGGCTCATGATCGTCAGCTCGAGCGCCGGCGCGTTCGCCATGAGTCGCGTCCATCGTTCGGAAGCGGTCAGCTCGGCGACGAGCCTGGGCAGCGCCGCGCTGCGCTCCGCGTCGAGCTCCTCCTCGCGCGCGACCGCGGCGAGGAAGACGTCCAGCGACTCGCCGCTCCGCCCCCGGCCCACCGCCTCCATCGCCCGGTGCACCGCGCGCCCCCACGCCGCGCCCGGACTCGTCGCCTTCGGCAGATCGTACGCGCGCGCCGTTTCGCGCTGCTCCTTCACCGACTCCGTCACCGTCGCGACGCGCAGGGTCGGTACCGACGCGAGCCCCAGGCGACGGGTCGCGTTCTCGGTCGCCTCGCGCAATTCGTCGGCGCTGCGCTGGACGCGGTTACGTCCGGGCGCGTCGGTGGCGACGAGCTCCAGCGGCTGGCCGACCTTCGCCAACGTCGCGGCGAGCGGCGTCCATGCCCAGCCGAGGTGCTCCGTGCCGTGCGCCTTCGTCGTCTTCGCGCAGCGCGCGACCACCAGCTCGCGCATCGGACGCGTCGTCGCGACGTAGAGCAGGCGGTCGTCCTCCGCGCGCTCGAAGAGCGATTCCTCCGCGGCCATCTTCTCCCACCCCGGCGGCTGCGCGATCGCGAGTCCGTCGCCCTCGATCACCATCGCGCCCGTCGCCCCCTGCTCGTCGCGCCGCACGTACACCGTCGGCTCGAAGCCGTCGCCCTCGTAGGGGGCGGCGAGCACGACCACGGTTGCCTCCAGCCCCTTCGCGCGATGCAGGTTCATCACCCGCACCGCGTCGCTGCGCCCGGGACGGAGGGGCGCGTCGGCGGCCTCCTGGCGCAGGAGCAGCTCCAGCCGCTCGGTGGCGTCCGTCACCGCGGACGCGCCCGTCACGGAGCTCGCGCGCAGCGCCTCCACGAGGTGCAGCAGCGCGCCGGCGCGGGCGTCGCCTAACGTCTGGCTCGCCGCGTGGAAGAGGAGCCCCGTGTCGTCGAGGATGCGCTCCAGGAGCACGTCCGCCGGATGACGCTGCGACACCTTCCACCACTCGTGCAGCTGCCGCAGCGCCCGTCCGCAGAGGCTCTCCTCATCCGTCGGCCGGTGGGTGATCGAGAAGTGCAGCCCCGCGCGCCGCCCCGCGTGGAGGTCCGCCGGCGAGAGCCCGAAGAAGAGCCCCTCCAGCGCCGCCGCGACGAGCACCGCGTTCTCCGGATCGGCGAGGGTCCGGAGCACGAGCAGCAGCTCGCGAAGCTCGCGCTCCTGCGGCAGCGGCGCGCCGCTCGTGCTCGCGGCGACGTTCCGCTCGGAGAGAGCGCGCGCGTAGTGCTCGATGGGCGCCTTCTGATCGGTGAGGATCAGGAAATCGCCCGCGCTCCGCTCCCCCTTCGCGATCCGCGCCGCGATCCACGACGCGAGCAGCGCCGCGTCCTCGCGGAAGATCGCTTCCTTCGCGTTCCGGTCGGGGCAGACGGTGTACATGTACACGCCGTCCGCCGGCGCCACATCCTTCCACGTCGTCATCGCGCTGTACGGCGCCTGCGCCGGCGTCCCCGTCGCGGGGAAGACGCCCGCGAAATGCGCGTTGACGAGCGACTCGATCGGCTTCGTCGAGCGGAAGTTGTGCGTCAGCGCGAGCACCGCGCCGAAGCTCGCGAAGCGCCGCTTCACCAGCTCGTACACCTGGATGTCCGCGCGCCGGAAGCGATAGATGCTCTGCTTCGGGTCGCCGACGACGAAGATCGCGCTCGGACGCGGCGTCACCCGCCGCCAGTCGTCGCCCTCGCTCGACGGCGAGGCGAGCAGCAGGCAGACCTCCGCCTGTACCGGGTCCGTGTCCTGGAACTCGTCGACGAGCAGGTGCGCCCAGCGCGCGCCCAGCTGGTCGCGCGCCTCCGCGTTCTCGCGCAGGAGCTTCGCGGCCAGGAGCAGCAGGTCGTTGAAGCCGAGCGTCGCGGTCGCCAGGCGCTCGCGCTCGAACTCCGCGGCCGCGCGGCCGAGGAAGCGCATCACCACCGGATAGCGATGCTCGCGCCAGCAGCGCAGCACGTCGGCGGCCGGCCCCTGGACGAACTCGGTGAACTCCTCGCAGAGCGCCTTCGCCGCGGCCTTCGTCTCCTTGTCCGCGCCCCATTTCTTCTGCGTCACCTTGCACGCGGAGATCGTCATCCGCTCCAGCGTCTCGCAGAACGCGGCGACGTCGCCCCAGTCGCGGATGCGGCTCTGCACCGTCAGGCGGCGGACGAGCGCCATCAGCGGATCCCATCCCCCCTCGGGCTCCTCGCGCGGCAGCATCCGCTCGGCGCGCGTGACGAGCTCCTCGAGCTTCGTGCGGCAGTCGCGGGCGTTCGGCGCGACCGACTCGCCCGTGGGAAACGCGACGTCCGGATACTTCACGACCTTGTCAAAGCCCTTGCGCAGCGCGCGCGGGTCGACGCCGACCGCAGCGAGCTCGCGCAGCGCCGGATCGTCGCCGCGCTTCGCGCGCTCCAGCCAGCGATTCCAGAACTCGTCCTGCAGCTCCGTCCAGTCCTCCTCCGTCACCTCCTCGAAGCTCGGGTCGAGCCCCACCTCGAGGGGACGCTCGCGCAGCAGTCGCCCGCAGAAGGAGTGGATGGTGCCGAGGAAGGCCGCGTCGAGCTGGCGCAGCGCCGCCTCGCAGCGCTCCGCGGACTCCGCGTTCGGCGCGTCGCCACGCACGCGCGACTCGAGCGCGAGCTGGAAGCGCTCGCGCAGCTCGTTCGCCGCCTTGCGCGTGAAGGTGACCGCCGCGATGCGCTCCACCGGCGTCCCGCGCTCCACGAGCGCCACCATCCGCCCGACGAGCGACGTCGTCTTCCCCGATCCCGCGCCCGCCTCGACGAGGAGGTTCGTGTCGAGATCGGTGAGGATGCGCGACCGCGCCGCCTCGTCGGCGGGAGCAGCTTGCGTCTCGCGCCGCGCGCTCATTCGCTCTCCTCGGCCGCGCCGGCGACGCCGCGCAGCGCGCGCATGATCCGGAACACCTCCTGCTCGACGTTCGCCTTCGCCCACTCGGCGCGCGGCGACGACGTCTTTCCGTAGCCGTCGGTGCGCGTGCGGCAGATCGGCGCGCAGTCGCAGTAGCCGCAGTCGCTCGGGTCGGTCGTCGGGAGAAAGGCGCCGCTCTCCGCCTGCTCGAGCAGCGCGCGCACGATGCCGACCGCGGCGCCCATCTCCTGCTCGTCGTAGGCGACGATCTCGCTCTCGCCGCGCTCCGTCGGGAAGCGATACTCGAAGCGCGCGACGCGCTCGCCGAGCACCTGCTTCAGGGCCGCGGAGTAGATCGCCGGCTGCAGCTGTCGTCCGCCGTCGAAGGGTGCCTTCTTCGGCGACTTCTGATACTTCTTCGCGCCACCAGTCTTGTAGTCGACGACGCGCAGCCCGCCGCGCCGCAGTCGGTCGACGCGGTCGGCGCGCCCCCGGACGCGGAGCTTCCGCCCCTGGCCCAGGTCGTACACGCCCTCGCCTTCCGCGTCGCCGAACGCGACCTCGAGCTTCCACCACTCGCCGTCGTCTCCATCGCGCACGAGACGCCGCTCCATCTCGAGGAAGGCGAGCGCGGCGCGCCGGATCTCCGACACCTCCGCCTCGAAGACGCTCTCTCCCGGTGGCGGCACGAGCACGCGCCACCGCGCGATCGCCTCGTCGGCGATGCGCAGGATGGCGGACTGCGCGTCGTCGGCGAGGATCTCGCGCTGCCGGCCGATGTAGTGCTTCGCCATCGCCTCGTAGACCTCGTGCAGCAGCGAGCCGCGCGCGAGCGCGTCCAGCCACGCCTCCGCGTCGTACGCCGGATCCACGGGCGGACGCAGCCCGAGTCCGTTGCGATAGAACCAGGCGAGCGGGCACTTCGCGAGCAGCTCCAGCGACGACGGCGACACGCTGCGCCCGCGCGCGACCAGGTCGAGCTCCCCGATGGCATCGAGGACGATCCCGTGATGCGCGCCCGCGTCCGGCGACGCCGCCGCCTCGGCGGCACGGAGCCCCGCGTCGAGCCCGGCGAAGCACTCGCGCACCACCTCCGTTCCGTCCAGGAGCAGCGGCCCGTCGGCGATCGCGCCGAGCCAGACGTCGCGGCCGTCGAGCGTCGCGTCGCCAGCGTCGGGCACCGCGCACGCCGGTGGCCGCAGCCGCTCGCGCAGCATCTCGAAGGTGAGCGACTGATCCTGCTCGGCGAAGCGCCAGCACTCGAGCAGCACCGGCGCCGGCCCCGCCTCGCGCCCGTCGAGCGAGCCGCTCGTCGCGTAGGAGAGCGTGACATCGCCGCGCAGCGCCGCGAGCGCGCTGCCGAGCAGCCGCGCGCGCTCCTCCCGGCGATCGGCGCTCGTCGGCAGACGTCCGGCGCCGAGCGCACCGCGGATTGTGTCGGTGAGGAACGGATCGGGGCGCGCGGCGCCGGAGGTGCGGTCCGCGTCGAGCCCGACGACGAAGACATGCGGGCGCCCCGTCGTCCCCGCGTGCGCGAGGTCGGTGAGGTGCACCATCCCCCCGCTCGCGCTCCACGGCTTGCGCTCCTCGGTGACGAGGGGCCACGCGCGGACGTCGGCGAGCGCGTCGCGCAGCGCGGCGACCGCGCTCGAGAACGGCACCTCCGGCTGCTCGATGGCCGCGAGCTGCCTGACGCGCGTGGTGATGCGCGATTTTGTTTGATCCTCTGCCATCCCGTGGATCGGGAGGAGCTCCATCCACCGCAGCATCAGCTCGGCGAGCGCCGAGGTCGCGATGCGCACCGGACGGTGCGACCCGCGCTCCGGCACCGGCGGCGTCGCGGCCAGCAGCCGCGTGAGGAAGCTGCTTAACGCGCGCCCTCCGCGCACCCGCGCCACCGACCGGCTCGCGTACTCCTCGTCGCTCTCGTCCTCGTGCCGCTCCGGCGCTGCCGGCGCGGCGAGCGAGGCGATCGCGCTCTCGTAGCGCGCGCGTCCCCACCCGATCCGCTGTCGGCGCAGCTCGCGGGCGAGCGCGCTCGACGGCAGGTCTGAATCGGGGAGATGCATCTCACCCGCCTCCAGCGCCTCGCGCAGGACGTCCGCGGCCAGACCGTCGCCGAGCCATGCGAACCAGCGGTCGATAGCGCGGCCGAGGCGCGTGCGGGCGAGCGGGATGCCCTGGAGCATCGTCGCCCCGACGCCGACCCGCTGACAGAGCGCGTCGAGCGCGACGCCGTAGGTATCGACGTCGCAGGTGACGATCTCGATCTCGTCCCACCGCGTCCCCTCGGCGATAGCGCGGCGCAGTACTTCGCGCAGCTCGTCGGAGGGCGTGGCGGCGGAGAAGAAGGACGCGCCGGCGACCGCCGCGCCTAACGCGTCGTCGCCATCGAGCCGGTGCGCGCCGTGGGCGAGGAGCCGCTCGAGCAGCTCTCCTGCCAGCCCGCGCGCGACCAGCCCCGGCGCGACAAAGGTCGCGCCGTCGAGCACGAAGGGCGCCTCCGCGTCGAACGCGTCGAGCGCCGCGCGGAAGATGCCCGCCGGATCGACGAGCCCCGACGCGGCGAGGATGCGCACGAAGTGCTCGACGACGGAGGCGAGGTCGTAGGCTGGGGTCCCCGACTTCGCGGCGGCGCGCAGCTCCGCGGGGGCGACGCCGGCGGTGCGCAGCTCGAGCACCGCGTCGCGCACGGCGTGACGGAAGCCGAGGCTTCCCTGGAGGGCGACGAAGCGCGGGTCGAGAGTGTCGGTGGCGATCGCGGCATCGAGCGCGGCGCTGACGAGGGCGCCGATCTCGATGTCGCTGCCCGCGCGACGACCGGCGCGGGCGAGCGGGACGAACGCGAGCTGCTCGGCGATGCCGCGAAGGTTGACGGCCTCCCAGCCGATCCAGCCGCCGGTGATGCGGGCGAGGGAGACGAGGAGCTCGCGGCCGTAGTTGACGTCGGGGCCGAGGAGGCGTTTGCGGGAGGTGGGGTGGGCGGCGTTCGCCTGGATGAGGGAGGCGAGGAGGCGGGAGGGCTCGCCTGCCGGCGTACGCGGGCGAGCCGGCTCGTCGTGCGCCATGCGGGGGGTCATGGGGTACGGCGTGAGGGTGCGGCGGAGGGGGAGAGGGGGGCGGCGATCATA
>JABFXC010000179.1 GCA_013361935.1 Gemmatimonadaceae bacterium | reverse complement strand
CTCGTGCTTCGTGAAACGGAAGTGCGGGGGGTGAAGTGTGTGGGGGAGTGTCACGTGACTCGTGACACGCGTCAACAGCGGTTGACTGCAGTTGCCGCCGGTCACGAGTCACTCCCCACTCGTCCTCACACCTCACCGCCCGCAGGGTAGTCTCACCACCCGCCGGGTCGTTTCACCCCCCGCCGGGTAGTTTCACGATTCACTACACGCCGTACCCTTTGGCGAGCAGGAAACGGCCGGACTTCTCGTAGAACGCCGCGGCGGGAAGCTCCCAGCCGAGCGTGTCGGCAAGGCGGTCGTAGGTGTTGAAGAGGAACGCGACGTAGAACGCATCGCGGATCGCCTCGCGCGAGACACCGGCTGCGATCGCCGCGCGCACGTCGTCGGCGCGCATCTCGTCCGGCCGCAGCGTGAAGACCTCGAGCAGGCCGAGCATCGCGCGCAGCTTCTCGCTGATCGTGGCGCTCCGGTAGTCGTCGAGCACGGGCTGCATCGAGCCCTTACCCTGCGCCAGCTCCGCGACCGCGGAGTGCGCGCGGGTTCAGAAGACGCACTGGTTCAGCCGCGAGACGAAGGCGGCGAAGGTTTCGCGCTCGCCCACCGTCCACTCCGAAGGCCCGCGCATCACCTGCTGCGTGAGATCGCTCCACGGCGCGCCGAAGTACTCCTTCCGGTACATCAGCGTTCGCACGACGCCCGGTGCGTGCCCCATCATGAGCCGCATGACGCCGAGGATCGCTTTCTCGCGGAGGCGGTGTCCGGCATGAACCTTCTTCAGCCTCATGCCTCCTCCAGGGCCGCGAGTCCCGCGAACAGCCGCCTGCGCGATGCGCCGAGCGACGCGCAGACGACGATCTCGAACAGCCGGTCGTCCCCGTACTTCGCCTGCAGCGCCGCCATCTCCGCGTCGGTCACCTTGTAGGCGTGGCGGTGGATCTTCTCGACGAGAGTCTGCAGCTCGGCGGGCAGCCCGCTGTCGTTCGCCGCGGCGTTCCGGAGCGCTGGCTCCGACTCGGCGGGGCCGTTCAGCGCACGATCGAGCGCCCGGTCGCGGGGGGATGCGTGAGGGTCGGGACGCATGCGCAAACCTGCGCGCGGAGCACAGGTGCCGCAAGACTGACCCTGCAACCACGGGACTCAGCTTCGTGGCGACGTTACGCGGCTGTTCAACTACGGAACGCGGATCAGACAGGATCGGGCGGATCGACGCGGATACTGCTGGTGCTCATGATGTCTTTGGGGCGCGCCGGGTGAGATGGTCTCGCCTGGCGAGCCCCAAAAACGTTCGCGGGCTTCGCGTGATGTCACAGGGAGCCGGGGAGGGCCGGGGGAGGAGTTCGCAGGGGCTGCGTGCTCCTCACGAGCGCCGCCTCCCGTCGCTCCACGGCTCCCTGTCATTCACCGCCGAGCAGCAGGTGAAAGAGTCCGCGGCGCTCGCGGGCATTCTCGGTGGGTATTCTCGCGGGTCGCGTGGTGGTCTGTCTCGCCAGGGAGATCGCGCGGTTTTTCCGGGAAGAACTGCGCAAGCACGGCGGAAGAACGGCGGAAGATTCTACGGGCACGAGCCCGGATCTGATTTTTGGGCATGCAGGGTGAGATAATCTCGCCCCGCATGCCCCAACACAGCTCTCGGGCTCGTCGCACGTCGATGATGGCCTCGAGAGGAACCCTTCCGCAGTTCTTGAGGAGGGCAGTGCTTCCGCCGTGCTTCCTGCCCAATCCGCGCGATGCCAGTCCTCGCGACGAGCCCCGACGCGACCCGCGACAGAGTCTGCAGCCAGGCACCGAGCCTCCGCCCCTCCCCGGCCCCCTGTCATTCACAGCAGCAGTCACAAAAGATCCGCGCCGATCCGCCCGATCCGCGTGACGCGGTTGTCGTTGCCGAGCGACGCGGTTGCCGTTTCCCCTCGCCTCCCCTACCCGAACGCCGGCTCCTCGCGCATCCCACGCAACGCGGGCAGCGCGTCGAGCACCTGCTCCTTCGTCATTCCCAGCAGCGCATGCCGCTCGATCAACACGTCGAGATCGAGGGGATAGAGATTGTGCCGGCTCTCGTCCGCGAGACCGGCGATGTTGCGCGGGGCGATCGCGGTCGCGACCCAGCCCGTGAACGAGCGCGCATCCACGCCCTCGCGCAGCCGCCGCAGCGCCTCGCGCGGCAACGGCTCGAGCACCGGATCGCCCACGCCGAGAAAGCCGCTCCACGCCGCGTCGTCGCTCGGCGTCATCCGCTGCTTCACCTCCGAGTACGACACCGCCGCGAAGTAGAGCATCGCCTGCGCGGCGAACAGCTCGAAGCTCGACATCGCCTCGTACGCGCCGGCGACGAGCAGGTCGATCTGGTCGGCTTCCGCGCCGAGCATCGCGTCGTAGCGCGCGAGCGATTTCGCGTCCGGTACGCGGCGTCCGCTCGCACTCTCCGCGAACTGCGACGCGAGACGCTCGACTCCCCGCAGGGACCACGAGATCCCCGTCGAGAACAGCGGGTCGACGAACGCATACGCGTGGGGCAGCATCGCCCAGCGCTGCGCCGCCGCGCGCGTCAGCCGATGCTGGATCGTCTCGCGAAGCGCGATCGGCATCAGCGGCCGCGCGACTCCGAAGGACTCGCGAATCGTCGGATAGCGCTCGAGCATCGTGGCCCACAGCTCTCCCGCGCTGAACGCTCCCGACGCGTGCAGCGACGCGAGGCCGCGCGGCGAGAGCAGCCACCCCGCGCTCGTCACGCCGTCATCGAAGCGAAGCGAGTACATCCACCCCTCGTCGGCGATGTGGTGCACCGCCGCCCAGTCCTCGGGATACGGACCCTCCGGCAGGCCGGGCGCGACGTCGCGCATCAAGCGCGCCCCCTCGAAGTGGCTCGAGACGAGCGACGAACGCGTCTGCGTGTGCGCCAGCCCCGAGGGGATCGCAAGCGCGCGCGCGAGAAATCCTCCCGGCCCCGACGCGTCGATCACGAACGCGGCCTCGAGAGCGATCCGTGCGCCGTCGCGCGTCCCCTCGAGCAGCACGCCGTCCCCTCGCACCTCGGCTCGCGTCAGCTCGACGCGGTCGCGATAGTCGACGCCCGCGCTGACGGCCTCGCGGACGAAGTGATGGTCGACGTCGGCGCGCAGCCAGTGCGTGTCCGCGAGCGCGTCCTCGGGGCTCGCGGCAACGAGCAGGCGCTCCGAGTCGAGCCCACGGTCCGCGAAGCGCTCGCCGGGATGATGGCGGTAGTAGGTGAACCCGCGCTTCAGCCCGCGCCGGAGCTCGGGATGGTGCGCGAGCCACCGCCCGTGCGTCGCGAGCCGCCAGCAGTCGGCGAGACCGTACGTCGTGCCGATGCGCTCGAGCGCGAGGTTCGCGAGCGGCGTCGACGACTCGCCGATCGCGAAGCGCGGATGCGTCCCCCGCTCGAGGAGCACCACGTCGTAGCCGAGCTTCGCGAGGATGCGCGCGAGCAGCGAGCCCGCGAAGCCGCTGCCGACGATCGCGACCTCGCGCCGCTCCGTCATGCCCCGCCGCACGCCGCGCACTCGACGCGCGCTTCCGCGCGCTGGCCGAGATTGATGCGTGCCAGCCGCGCGACGCGCGCCCCGCGACACTCCACGCACCCCGGCAGACGCTCGGCGTCCCAGAGATCCGCGGTCACGACGGAGGCGAAGCGCCCCGCGCAGCGGTCGAGCGCGTCCTCCAGCTGTCCGAGCGTCGGCGGGGTGAAGCCGCCCGCCGCGGCGATGCGCTCCATCTCGCCGTTCCCGCCGCGCACGGGGATGATCGATACCACGGCCGCGCCCCGCGCCGCCGCGTGCTCCACGGTGTGCACCGTCCACTCCACCGACTCCGCCGCCGGTACGTACGGCGCGCCGAGCAGCACGAACACGCGCAGATCGATGTCGCTCTCGCCGAGGAGGCGCGCCGCCTCGTCGAAGCGCGCGAGGTCGAGCCGCTTGTTGAGCTTCGACGCCGCGACGGGGTGGATCGTCTCCAGGCCCGCCGCGACCTCCAGCCGTCCCGTGATCCGCCGCGCGAGCTCCAGCGTTCGCGCGCCGACGGTGTTCACGTGCGACTCGACGGTGACCGCGGCGAACGGCGCGCAGAGCGCCGCGATCTCCTCCACGTCGCCCGGCGGCACGGCGCGCGGGTCGAAGAAGTTGCTCGCGTTATACAGCTTGATCCGCTCCGGCCACGCACCTTCGAGCGCGTCGAGGACGCCGCGCAGCTGCCGGACGAGCGCACCCTCCGGCGTCGGACCGTCGATCGTGTAGCGCCACAGATCGCAGAACGAGCACGTGAACGGGCACTCCGCTCCCGCGAGGAACACCGTCAGCGCTCGCTCGATGCGCCCGTGCGGGCGGCGCTCCTCCTCGACGATCGAGCCGTGCGCGACGTTCGGATCGATGCGCGGCTTCGGCGGTCGCAGCGCGCGGATCCGCCGGTCCTCCACCGCGGAAACGCTCACGCGATCGCGGCGTGCAGCCTGTCGAAGTGGCGACGGTACAGCGCTTCGCCGTGCGGAAAGAGCCGCGGCGCCTCACCCGCGGAGAGCGCGCCGTGCTGGAACCGCCGCTTCGGGAACACCGGCATCTCGACGCCGAGCACCGCGCGCACGCCGCGGGAGACGATCTCCCCCTTGAGCGCGTACAGCTTCTCGTGCGACCCCTGCGTCAGCTCGGCGAAGGGGATCGCCTCCGCGACCGCGATCACCGAGGGACGCGTGTACGGACTGAAGTCGGCGAAGCCGTGCTCGCGCGCGCAGGCGTAGCCGCGCACGCAGCCGCGACTGTAACCCCCGGAGTAGGTGAGCGAGTGCTTGATCGACTCGACCCCCCAGCCCTCCTGGTAGAGCATGCGGTTGTTCACGACGCTGCGGATCGTGAGCTCGCTGTTCTCCTCGATCGGATAGTCCTTGAGGTTCTCGTCGCCCCCGTCGCCGTCGACGAGCAGCCGCCATTCGGGATAGCGCTCGCGGATCCCGGCGAGGAGCGCCAGGTTCACCGCCGCGCACTCGACGTCCAGGGGCTTGTAGTCCTCGATCACCGCCACCGCGCGTGGCGCGTCGAGCGCGCTCGCCGGGATGTCGATGGTCTCGCCGAGCATCTCGAGGCTCGTGCGGCGCAGGAATTCCGTCGCCTGGCGCGCATCCTCACCCGCGCCGTCCACGGAGAGAGTGAACGCCTTGAGCCGCGCCGGCGAGATCCCCTCGTTCAGCAGGAGCTTGTACAGGCACAGCAGGATCGCGCCGCTGTCGATTCCCCCCGAGAATGGAACCCCGATCGGCGCATCCGGCTCCTGCGCGGCGAGCCAGCGTCGCAGCTCGGAGTAGACGGCTTCGATGTAATGCCGCCCGATGACGTCGAGGTCCGTCGGCAGCGTCCCTCGCGGCGGGTCGAAGAAGCGCCGGTGCACCGGGTTCGGATCGGGACAGCCGACGAGACGGAGCGTCGTGACGTGATGCGCGGGCACCATCCGCGTGTAGCTGGGATGGAACTGCGCCGACCACCCGCGCCGCCCGAGCTCCGCCGCGATCTCGTCGATCCGCTCGGCGACGATGAGCACCGGGCCGGCCACGGCCTTCGCGAGGAAATACCGCATCGGCCTGTCGAGGCTGCGCGCGAGCACGATCCGCTCCCCGTCCTGCGCGAGCAGCGCAAAGGAGCCGTCGACGCCGAGCACTCCGTCCATGTCGTTCGCGAGCATCGCCCGCCGCGCCTCGCCGGGCGTCCCGCCCCAGATGCGCTGCGTGTCGTCGGAGATGAGATTCACGACCGCCGGAACGTACCCTTTATGACTCATCGCTCTGCAATTGAAGTTTGCTGCCCCGAGATCGTTCGGGGGCGTCGCCTGATGCAACAGGGAGCCGTGGAGGCCGGGGGAGGCGTTCGCAGGGCGCTGTGTGCTCATCACAAGAGCACCTGCCGTCGCTCCACGGCTCCCTGTCATTCGCAGCCGAGCGACAGTCACAAGAGCGAACGCCCCGCCCCCCGCGCCCCGCGCCGCCGTATTCCGCCCCTCGCCCCGCCCTTTCCAACGGCACCCGCCCCGCTGTATCCTCTCGCCCCATGCCCCGCCCCCGCCTCGCCCTCCTCGCGCTCGCCCTCGCCGCAGTCGCCTGCAACCGAGGCGATCGCGTCTTCGACCTCCTCGACGCCCGCTCCACCGGGATCGACTTCGCCAACACCATCACCACCAGCGACTCCCTCAACGAGCTCACCGACGTCTACATCTACAACGGCGCCGGAGTCGCGGTGGGCGACGTCGACAACGATGGGCTGCCCGACATCTTCTTCGCGGGCAACATGGTGTCGAGTCGCCTGTATCGCAACCGAGGAAAGATGCGCTTCGAGGACGTCACGGAGCGCGCGCACGTCGGCACCACCCGCTGGGCGACCGGCGTCTCGATGGTCGACATAAACGGCGACGGCTGGCTCGACATCTACGTCTCCGTTTCCGGTCCCGAATGGTCGAAGCCGGAAGACCGCGCGAATCTCCTGTTCGTCAACAATCGCGACGGCACCTTCACCGAGTCCGCCGCGCGCTGGGGCGTGGCCGACACCGGCTTCACCACGCACGCGGCCTTCCTCGACTACGACGGCGACGGCTGCCTCGATCTCTTTCTCCTCGAGAACGCTCCGCAGGACTTCACCCGCGGCGACGTCACCGGCCACCCCGCCGGGATGCGCGGCCAGACCCCGGGGAGCTACAACCAGCTCCTTCGCAACGACTGTCACGGCGCCTTCACGAACGTCTCCGCGCAGGCGGGGATCCTTCGCGACGCCGGCTACGGGCTCGGCGTCGCCATCGCCGATCTGAACGGCGACGGCCGGCCCGACATCTACGTCTCGAACGACGCCGTGCCGAATGACGTCGTCTACGCCAACGGCGGCGACGGCACCTTCGCCAACAAGGCCGGGCAGTGGCTCAAGCACTCCAGCTCGGCCGGGATGGGCGTGGACGTCGCCGACTTCAACGGCGACGGCTGGCCGGACATCGTCCAGGCGGACATGCTGCCGCGCGATCTCGCGCGGCGGAAGCGCATGAGCGGCTACCTCACCTGGAGCTCCATCCGCGACGCGACGGCGCGCGGCTTCCGCCAGGACTACGAGATCAACTCGCTGCAGCTCAACAACGGCGCGACGCCGGCGGGCGATCCGGTGTTCAGCGAGATCGCCCGCATGGCCGGCGTCGCGCGCACCGACTGGAGCTGGAGCGTCCTCTTCGCCGACTTCGACGACGACGGGCGCAAGGACATCTTCATCGGCAACGGCTACCCGAAGTCGGTGAACGACCTCGATTTCGTCAACCGCCTCTACAGCGCGCGGCTGCGCGCCACCGGCAAGCCGACCCGCGCCGCCCTCGACCTCCTCGCCCAGCTCCCCGCCTACGAGGAGCCGAACTACGTCTTCCGCAACGCCGGCGACCTCACCTTCGTCGACGAGTCGGAGCGCTGGGGGACGGCGGCGAAGCGCAGCTTCTCCTACGGCGCGGCGTACGCGGATCTCGACAACGACGGGAAGCTCGACCTCGTCGTCAACAACATCGACGGGCCGGCGTTCATCTACCACAACGTCCGGCGCGACGACGACGCGCACCACTGGCTCCGCGTCGAGCTGCGCGGCGACGCGCCTAACGTTCGCGCGCTCGGCGCGACGGTCGTCGTCACCGCGGGGGGCGCGAAGCAGTACGTCTACCAGTCCCCGTACCGCGGCTTCATGTCCACCGTCGACGACCGCCCCCACTTCGGGCTCGGCCGCGCCACCCGCGCCGACAGCGTCGAGGTGTACTGGCCAGACGGCCGCTATCAGCTCCTCGCCGGCGTCGCCGCCGATCGCGCGGTCGTCCTTCGCCAGAGCGACGCCACCGCCCGCAGGCGCCTCGCCCCCGGCAGCGGTGCGCCCCCCGTCTTCCAGCCCGCGGACGCCGCCCATCGCGTCGCCTACGCGCAGCCGCAGTCGCGCTCCGTGGATTTCAACGCGCAGCCGCTGCTCCCGTACCAGGTCTCGCGCCACGGCCCCGCGCTGGCCGTGGCCGACGTCGACGGCGACGGGCGCGAGGACCTCTACGTCGGCGCCGGGAACGGCGCCCCGGCGAAGCTCTTCCTCCAGCGTGCCGACGGAAGCTTCGCTCCCTCGCCCAGGCCGCAGCCCTTCGGCGCCGACAGCACCCGCGACGACTGGGGCGCGCTCTTCTTCGACGCCAACGGCGACGGGCGCCCCGATCTCTACGTCGCCGTGGGCGGATACTCCCTCGCCCCCGAGTCGCCTCAGCTCCAGGACCGGCTCTACCTGAACCAGGGCGGCGGGGTCTTCACCGACGCGACCGCCGAGCTTCCGCCGATCCTCACCAGCAATGCGACGGTGCGCGCGGGCGACTTCAACGGCGATGGCCGGCTCGATCTCTTCGTGGGCGGACGGCTCCTGCCGCGCTCGTGGCCCATGCCCACCCGCAGCTGGATCCTCCGGAACGACGGAGACCATTTCACCGACGTCACGCAACAGGTCGCGCCCGATCTCGTGCGCCCCGGCGGGATGGTCACCGACGCCGCCTGGGTCGACTACGACGGCGACGGGAAGCTCGACCTCGTGACGGTCGGGGAGTGGATGCCCATCACCTTCCATCACAACGACGGCGCGCGCTTTCACGACGCGACGAAGGAGCTGCGGCTCCCTCCGACGCGCGGCTGGTGGTACAGCCTCGCCGTCGGCGACTTCGATCGCGACGGGCGGCCGGACATCGTCGCCGGGAATCTCGGCCTCAACTACAACTACACGACCTCGAAGGATACGACCTTCGGCGTCCGCGCCGGCGATCTCACCGGCAATCTCGCCACGAGCATCATCCTCACCGAGAAGGTCGGCGGAAAGGAGTATCCGCTCCAGGGGTTCGCCCCTCTCGCGCAGGAGATCTACACCCTCGGCATCCGCTTCCCCACCTACGGCTCCTTCGCGACGAAGACCGTCGGCGAGCTGTTCGCCGAGGCGCAACTCGCCAACGCGGTCCACTACGAGGCGGACACCTTCGCCAGCGTCTTCCTGCACAACGAGGGAGGAAAGTCCTTCACGCTCTCGCCGCTGCCCAACCTCGCGCAGATCGCGCCGACGCGGGCGATCGTCGTGCACGACGTCGACGGCGACGGGAACCTCGATCTCGTCATCGCCGGCAACCTCTACGACGCCGAGCCGAACACCCCGCGCGCTGACGCCGGCAACGGCGTCTGGCTGCGCGGCGACGGCAAGGGTCGCTTCATCCCCGTGCCGCCGCGCGAGAGCGGCTTCCTCGCCCCGCTGGATGCCACCGGTCTCGCCCTCCTGAAAACGACCACCGGCGTTGGCCTGTTCGTGGCCAACGCCGGTGATTCCCTGCAGACCTTCACCATCACGCGCTGACGCGCCGAGAGCTTACCACCCGTCGTTCTGCTTCAGCCGGCTCGCTCCGCCCACGATGCTGAGGTTGATCTGCTGCGTCGGGATGGGATAGAGCTGGTGGCGCGCCGTGAACGGCTCGACCGCGGTGAACTGCGGACGGCGGGTGATCTCCTTCCCTCCGCCGACGCCGTTGAAGTAGCCGTTGAGCGTCGCCGCCGCGTAGGTGTTGCCGTAGCGACGGAGGTCGAAGAAGCGCTGGCCTTCCATCGCCAGCTCGAGGCGACGCTCGGCGCGAACCGCCTCGCGCGCCACCGCCTTGCTCGTCCAGAGTCCCTGCGCCGAGTACAGCCCGACATTGTACGTCGCCCAGGTGATCGACGGATCGTTGATCGGCACGGCGATGCGCGCGTCGCCATCGCACTGCGGCCAGATCGTCTCCACGCCGTTCGACGACGTCCAGCCGCAGCCCTGCGCGGTCTTCCCGGCGCGCATGCGCACCGTGTCCACCAGCGCCTGCGCCGCGTCGAGCGATCCGGCCTCGACCTCGGCCTCGGCCAGCATCAGCATCAGGTCCGCGTAGCGGAAGATGTGGACGTTGTCCGAGTTCGTCTGCGCGTTCGTCCAGCCGACGTTGCTCTGCGCGCCGCTGGCCTGCTCGTGCACGTTCTTTTTCGGGCTGTACGGGCCGCCGTGCGACGCCTGGCGGATCCACTCCTTGGTGTGGATGCCCCAGTCCTTGAAGGGCACGCTGTCGCGGCCGACCGTCCAGTCGAGGCGCGGATCCATCGCGCGCGCGCGGATCGTCGGGTTCGCGGCGCTGTAGTTCTCGTCGTCCACGTTCCACGTGTTCGGGGCGGAGAGCGCCAGCGGCAGGCCGTTGGCGTCCACCTGGTAGTAGTTCACCAGGTTCTGCGACGGCTGGTGGAAGCCGCAGCAGCCGAAGGGGCTTCCCGAGTGCGGGAAGTTCAGGCGGTCGCCGAAGTTCGAGTTCTGTCCGTTCGGCTCACCGTCGTTCGCCGAGGCCTGGTAGGCGAAGATCGTCTCCGGGCCGTTCTCCCACTGCGCGAAGCCCGTCCACACGTGGTCGAAGCTCGTCTCGAGCTTGTACGGGCCGTTCTTGTGAACGTCCTGCAGCGTCGCGAGCGCGGCCGGCCACTGGCTGGCGTAGACCTGCACGCGCCCCTTGTACGCCTTCGCCGTCCAGCTGGTGGCGCGACCCTTGTCGCCGTTGCGCGGCGTCGCGGGGAGCATCGCGATCGCCGAGTCGAGATCCTTGAGGAGATCCGTCACCACCTGGGCGCTCGGCTCGTTCGCCTTGCGGAAGTCGGTGTCGTCCTCGCGGTAGTAGGGGACGTTCCCCCAGAACCGCCAGGCCTCGAAGTGATAGTGGGCGCGGAGGAAGATCGCCTCGCCCATGATCTGCCGCGCCTTGGCCGCCGAGATCCCGCCGTTCGCCTGGACGGTCTTCGCGAGGCGCAGCGTCGCGTTGGCGCGGCTGATCCCCTCGTAGAGCGAGGTCCACTTGTCGTTCAGGTAGCTCTGCGCGTCGGGCGTCGCCCAGTGGTAGAGCTCGAGGGCCTCGACCGGAGGCTGGTCGTTCGCCTCCGAGCCTTCGTAGGCGTCGTCGCTGGGCACGCTGCCGAACGCCCAGTTGCTCACCGCGCAGCCCCACGCCCCGCTGATGCCGGTGCAGTCGAGCTGGCGGTAGGCGGCGATGAGCGATCCCTCGACGCCGAATTCGGTGCTCAGCGTGCCCTGGTCGAGCGTGCCTTCGGGCGTCGCCGCCTTGTTCAGAAAGTCACTGCAGCCGTAGACCACGAGCGCGGCGACGGCAGCCATCGCCGTCCCGGTCAGCAGTCTGGTTCGAAATACCGTTTTCATCGTTAGCGCTTCCTCTTGGGAAAGGGCGTTGCCTTAGAAGCTCGTGGTCACGCCGATGCTGAACACCCGGTTGGTCGGGTACGAACCCTGATCGACCCCGCGGTACTGGTCGCGGATGTCGCCCGCGGCACCGTAGAAATTCCCCGCGGGGAGCGCCGGGTCGAGACCCTCGTAACCGGTGATCGTGAACAGGTTGTCGCCCTGCACGTACAGGCGCGTCCCCTGCAGCGAGCCGAGGAAGCGGACGCCCGAGGGCACCGTGTAGCCGAGCTGCATGCTGCGGAGCCGGGTGTACGTCCCGCTCTCGACATAGTAGCTGCTGATCGCCGAGCTGTAGATGTCGCTCACGTCCAGCCGCGGATACTTCGCGTTCTGGTGCGTCGGCGTCCACGAGTTCGCGAGCAGGTCCTTCTTGACGTTCGTCGAGAAGTTGCGGAACACGTAGAACTGCTTCTGCGCGTCGAGGATCTGGTTCCCGTACGAGCCGAAGACCGTCGCGCTGACGTCGAACGCCCGCCACCGCGCGCCGAGATCGAGCCCGGCGGTGAACTTCGGATGCGGGTTGCCGATGATCGTCCGGTCGGCGTCGGTGATCTTCTTGTCGCCGTTCACGTCCTTGAACTTGATGCGGCCCGGCTTCGCGCCGTCCTGCGCCGCGTGCGCGGCGATGTCGGCGGCGTCGCGGAAGTACCCCTCGGCGATGTAGCCGTAGAACGCGCCGATCGGGTGACCGACCTCGTTGATGATCGGCTGGTCGCCGAAGCGCAGCGTCTTCTGCGGGCCGAAGAAGAACAGATCTTCGCCGCTGACCTTCAGGATCTCGTTCTTGTAGTGGCTGATGTTCAGCGTCGTGTTCCACCACGAGGCACGATGCCCGATCGAGAAGTCGAAGCCGGTGTTGCGCATGCTGCCGATGTTCACGATCGGCGGATCGGCCTGGCCGGCGGCCGCGGGGAGCCGCGGATCGAAGAGCAGGTTGTCGGTGTCGCGACGGTAGATGTCGAGCACCACGTTGATCCGGTTGTCCCACAGCGCGAGATCGGTCCCGAAGTTCTGCGAGCGATCCTCTTCCCACTTCAGGTTCGGGTTGCCGAGCGACGACTGCCGGAAGCCGGCGGCGATGTTCGTGTTCGACCCGGTGATGTCGTAGAACGTGATCCCGCGGTCGCCGCTGAACTGCGAGACGATGCGGCCCGGGGTGATCTGCTGGTTGCCGGTGACGCCCCATCCGTAGCGGATCATGGCGTCCGAGAGCCAGCGGTTCCCCTGCAGGAACGGCTCGTTGGTGATGTGCCAGCCGAGGCCGTACGCCGGGAAGGTGCCCCAGCGGTTCGCCGGGCCGAGGCGCGACGAGCCGTCGCGGCGCACCGTGGCGCTGGCGATGTACCGGTCGCCGAAGTTGAAGTCGGCCTTGCCGAACAGCGAGAGCAGCGCGTAGCGCGTGCCCGAGCTGCTCACGTTCTTGGTGCTCGCGTCGCCGAGCGCGTCCTGGATGAAGCGCGAGTCGAGGCTCGTGTTGAGCAGGTTGCCCATCGAGCCGAAGATGCCGCGGTAGCTGCCCGCGTTCGCTTCCTGGCCGGCGAGCAGGTTCAGCGTGCTCTGGCCGTAGGTGATCGCGTAGGTGGCCGTGTTGCTCCACGTCCAGTCGAGCGACTGGTTCTGGTTCTCGTTGATCGAGTTCCCGAGCGTCTGCTCCGAGTTCTCCGGCGTCGGCGGGCTGTAGCCGGCGAACGATCCCTGGCCGACGTTGAAGCCGAAGCGCGACTGGAGCCGCAGCGTCGGGAGCGCCTGCAGTGCGCCGAAGACGTTGCCGAAGACGCGGTTGTTGCTGCTGACGTCGTTGCGCGCCTCGTAGGCGACCTTCAGCGGGTTGGTGTTGTTGCCCAGCGTCTGCGCCTTGCCCGAAGCGAAGTTGCCGGCGATGTCGCGCACCGGCACCACGGGCTGCATCAGGATGTTCTTCCCGAGGATGCCCCCTTCGCCGATCGCGTCGTTGCCGAGCCCCCCGTGGGCGCGCTCGATGCCGATCGCGAGGTTCTCGCCGAAGCTCAGCTTCCCGCGCCGGAACTCCGTGTTCGCGCGCACCGTGCCGCGCTTGAACTCGTTGTAGCGCGCCGTGCCGATCTGGTCGAACAGGTTGAACGACACCCCGTAGGTGTTGTCCGGGCTCCCGCCCGACACGTCGAGGTTGGCGTCGGTCACCTTGCCGGTGCCGAACACCGCCTTCCACCAGTTCGTCCCCGGGCTACCCCGCATGATGAGGTTGTTCGGGTACGAGTACGTGCTCGGGTCGACCGTGGTGCACGGGCCCGTGCCGCAGTTGTTCGGCCAGATGTAGGCCGGCACCGTCGGGTTGGTCACGCTGCCGTAGATGTTCGTCGGCACCGGCTGCCCGGCGTTCTGGAAGCTCGCCTTCACCACCTGGAAGTAGTCGAGCGAGTTCTGGATCAGCATGTCGTCGTAGCCGGCCACCGGCTGCGACCAGCCCTGGCGCACGCGGAAGTTCGTCCGCGGCGGCCCGACGAGCCCCTTCTTCGTCGTCTCGATGATGATGACGCCGTTGCTGGCGCGCGATCCGTAGATCGACGCCGCCGACGCGTCCTTCAGCACCTGGATCGACGTGATGTCCTCGGGGTTCAGCCAGTTGATGTAGCTGTCCTGAACCGGGGTGCCGTCGACGATGTACAGCGGGTCGTTGTTCTGGAAGGAGCTGATGCCGCGAATGCGCACCGTGCTCCGCGACGCCGGCGAGCCGCTCGCTTCGACCGTCACGCCGGGCGTCGCCGCGGCGAGCTTCTGCAGCACGCTCGCGCCGGTCTCCTTGTTGATCGTCTCGATCGGGACGCTGGCCACCGCGCCGGTGATGTCCGCGCGGCGCTCCTGCGTATACCCGGTGGTGACGACCGCCTCGAGATACGTCACCCGCTCCATCGTGACGTCGATCGTCGGGCGACCGCCGACGGCGATCGAGGTGGGACGCCGGCCGACCAGCGCGAAGCTGATCGTCGCGTCCGACGGCACGTTCACGAGCTCGTTCTTTCCGGCGGGTCCGGTGACCGCCCGCGAGTCGGTGCCCGTCGCGGTCACGGTCACCCCCGGCAGCGGCGCCCCCTCCGGAGAGGAGACCGTCCCGGATACGATGATTCGCGCTCCCTGGGCCGCGGCCGTCCGACCCGTGCCTAACGCGAGAAGAAGACCCACCCCCACCGCGGCGACGCGATGAAGGAGGCCTGTACGAAGTGGATTCCGGCCCAGCGGCTTTCTCATGACTGACCTCTCAGTGGCGCACATGCTTGGTTATCCTCCTCCCCCTGGTCGTCGCATGGACTGCAGGCCCTGCATCTCGATCAACTGCCGGTAAGTGATCAGCCGGACGTTTCGCGCGCGAAGTGCGTCGCGGAACCGTCCGGCTGTCAGTGCGTCGAGCTCTCCCTGCCGATTCCTGCTCATCTCGGCGAGCCCGCCGTCGGTATTCATGTCGATGAGCGCTCCGAGCTCGGCGTCGTCGATCCCGACATGGGTGACGAGCAGATTGAAGCGCGGATTCAGTCGATTCACCAGCGCGATGAGCGTGTCCGCCTTCGCGGCCGGCGGGACGTCGTACTGCGGGGCGTTGTTCCCTTCCCCGAAGTAGCCGGACAGCCCCACGCCATACTCCTTCGCCAGACGCTCGGCGATCTCGCGGAACTCCGGATAGCGCGAGACCGTCCCCATGTGATAGTCGAGATAGTCGATCTTCAGCCCCGAGCGCTTCGCGCGATCGATCTGTGCGCGCAGCTCCGCTTCCACCTCCTTGAGATCGGGATGATGGTCGTGCAGCGCTTCCGACGTCGGGAAGAAGAGGCCGAGCGAGTCCACGAGCGTCGGCACTGCGCGCTGGCCGAGCACCGGCCCCCAGCGAAGGTTCTTCCACTCGGAGTTGAGCGTGAGATGCACGCCCACCGCGACCTCCGGATGCTGCCGCAGGAGATCCACCGTCTCCTGATACCACGGCGTCCCCCACATCACGGAGACCGAGACGGGGATCCCCGACTCGATCAGCCGCTTGAGCCCCATGTTCACGCTGTGGCTCATCCCGCCGTCGTCGCTCCGCACGAGCAGATAGACGGGATCGGCGGAGCCCGCGCGACGCGAACCGTCGCCCTGCCCCGCGCGATCGGCGGGCAGCGACGAGAGCAGCGTGCAGCAGGCGAGCGTGAATGCGCAGAGACGATGCAACCGCGGAGGACTCCGTAGGGGGGAGCTCGAGGGATTCTGCCCGCAGATCTTCGCGACCATTCCGAGCCGCGCAGTGAGAGAGCGGCCCAGCGACCCTGAAATACGACCGGGCGAAATGTCTGTCAAGAAGCAAGTCAATCGGGAAGAATGTCCCGTCTCGTCGGTGCATTTCCGTACTTGGATGTCAGGAATACCGACTACGATGAGGCCTCGCGCTCGGGCACGACCGGTGCACTCGACCCCCGGGTGCGCGACTTCTCCACGACCGCAGGGCTGGCCGCCCTCCTTCTCGCCGCCGCGTCCACTCGCGCCGGCGCCCAGCAGCTCCGTCCTCCCGCCGCGCCCGACTCGGCGCGCAAGTGCGCCGAGTGCAGCGGGAGGAAGCGCCTTCCCGCCGCGGCCGGTGAGCTGCTCGCCTTCGAGGCGATCCCGTACTCGTTCAATCGATGGGTCGCGCGGATCGACTGGGGGCAGACTACGACACGCACATGGTCGTACAACCTGCACCACGGCTGGGTGTGGGACACCGACCACTTCGCGATCAACCAGTTCGCGCACCCGTACAGCGGGAACCTCTACTTCAACAGCGCGCGCAACAACGGCTACGACTTCTGGCAGTCGGCACCGTTCGCGCTCGTCGGCAGCGTGCTGTGGGAGTACTTCGGAGAGACGACGCGTCCCTCGATCAACGACCTCGTGAACACCACCCTCGGCGGGATCACGCTCGGCGAGACGACGTATCGGCTCTCGAGCATCATCCTCGACGCGCGCGCGACCGGACGTGAGCGCGTGCTGCGCGAGATCGGCGCGGCGCTCGTCGATCCACCGCGCGGGCTCGCGCGCGGGCTGCACGGCGAGTGGGGCAAGGTGGGTCCCAATGCCTTCGACAGGCTCCCGCGCAGCCTGCATCCGTCCATCGCCCTCGGCTATCAGCGCGTCACGCGCGGCGACGCGCGCTCACCGCTGCGCGGCGCGAACCAGGGGTTCGTCGGCTTCGCGCTCGACTACGGCGACCCGCTCGCCGGCGATGTGACGAAGCCCTTCGGCGCCTTCCGCGTGGACGCGACGCTCGCCTCGCACACACCGGGCACGTTCTCGCAGGTGAACGCGGTCGGCTTCCTCGGCGTGCACGACTTCCGCCACGCGGATCGCGACGACCAGCAGCTCCAGGTGGCGATGCACTACCACTACATGAACAACCAGGCGCTGGTGAGCGGCGCGCAGGGGTTCAGCGGCGTGCTCCTCTCGCGCTACCCGATCGGCGGGCTCGGCGCGCTGCGCACGGAGCTCTGGCTCACCGGGATCGCGCTCGGCGCGGTCCGCTCGGATTACGGCGCCGATTCGGCGGCGGTGGCGAACGAGACGGCGCGGAACTACGACTACGGCCCGGGCGGCGGCGGGCGCGCGCTGGCGCGCTTCGAGCACCGCGGCCGCACGCTCGTCGAGGCGTCGTACCAGAGCACCTGGATCGACGTCGTGAGCGGCGCGGCGCGCACGCACCACTACGAGGTGCTGACAGGGCGCGCGACGCTGCCGTTAGGCGGCCGCTTCTCCCTCGGCGCGACGGAGCTGCTCTACTGGCGGCAGGGTCGCTACGCCGCGCACCCGGAGGTGCGCACGCGGGATGCGCAGACCCAGGGGTTCGTGAGCGTCCGCTTCTAGCGGGGACGCTCGCCGAGCTCCTGCTCCAGCTCGCGCATCGCCGCCTCGTAGTGCGGATCGACGGGGGCCGGCGCGGGGAGCGCGGGCCGCGGGGCGGGCGTCGAGCGGAAGAGACGACCGACCAGCTTGAACCCGAGCACGCCGAGGAGGACGAGCACCGCGATCCGGAGCGCGAAGAACGCGAGCCCGATGAGCGCGCCGAAGATGCCGACCGCGGTCGAGAGGACGATCAACGCGAGCGGGATCGCGATCGCGAGTCCGACGATGACCTTCACGAGTGTCCAGATGATGCGCATCGTTCCTCCCTGACCTTCCGGTTCGGCACCCGGACGTCGCGTCCGGTGGGGGCCGGCACCGGCCGCCCCACGCCCCATTACCGCCGCTGACGCCCCGGAGTTTCGCGGCGTCCTCGGACCGGGGGACCTGGGCGTCGGGAAGATTCCGACTTGCTCTCGCACCCGGCGGATGGTCCGTTGGACGGGGACGATAAGGAGGTCGAGATGCCGACGCAGGAATCGAGGGCGGACCGGATCGCGGCGGAGTTCCGCGAGGCCGAGGAGAGGATGGATCAGCTACCGGGGCAGGCCGAGCCTCGCCGCGCCGACGAGCGGCACCATGGCGCGCCGCCGGCCATGCCGCGCAATCGCGTCGTGCAGGTCGTGCGCTTCGGTGACGCCGACGGAATCGAGGTCGCCGACGCGCCTCTCCCGGCCGCCGGGCCTGGCCAGGTGCGAGTGCGTGTCCTCGCCTCGAGCCTCGAGTACACCGACGTCGTGATTCGACGGCATCTCTACCTCCAGACCCTCCGGCGCGAGCCGCCCTTCGTGCTCGGTTACGACCTCATCGGCGAGATCGACCAGATCGGCGAGGGAGTGGTCGGATTGCGCATCGGCGACTGCGTCGCCGACATGACGGTCCTCGGCTCGAATGCCTCGTACAGGACGCTCGAGGCCGCCGACGTCGTGCCCGTACCGGAGGGAGTGGACGCGGCGGAGGCGGCGGCCATGGTGCTGAGCTGGACGACCGCGTATCAGCTCCTGCATCGGGCCGTCCACATCCTGCCCGGCCGGCGCGTGCTCGTGCACGGCGCGGCGGGGGCGGTCGGCCAGGCGCTGCTCGCGTTAGGCGCCGGGGCGGGGCTGCGGATGTGGGGGACGGCGCGCGCGCAGCACGCCGACCTGGTCCGCTCCCTCGGCGCGACGCCCATCGACTACCAGCGCGAGGACTTTACCCAGGTGCTCACGCGCGGCTTCGACGTCGTGTTCGACGGGATCGGGCAGGACGGGTACCGCCGCTCGCTGGCCGCGCTCAATCGCGGCGGTACGCTCTGCGGCTACGGCTACTCGGCGAGCGTGCAGCGCGGAAGCCGGCTGGGCGGGATCATGCTCGCGGTGGCGAGCGTCTCGCTGCGCGCATGGCTGTCGGGAAAGCACGCGCGCATCTACTCGATCAACCTGATGCGCGCGCGCCATCCCGAATGGTTCCG
Organism: Gemmatimonadaceae bacterium; assembly: GCA_013361935.1. GTDB lineage: Bacteria > Gemmatimonadota > Gemmatimonadetes > Gemmatimonadales > Gemmatimonadaceae > JABFXC01. The sequence goes on along the minus strand of JABFXC010000179.1, from coordinate 19,143 downwards.
GGAGGATCTGGCGCGGCTGTTCGCGATGCTGAAGGCGGGCTCCGTGCGGCCACGTGTCGTCGGGCGGATCGGCTTCGGGGAAGTCGTGGACGCGCACCGACGGATCGAGGCGGGAGGGCTGGACGGAAAACTCGTGCTCTGCCCCGCCTAACGGCGCGTGGCCCCGGCCAGCAGCGTGTCGAAGCGGCGGACCGCGACGTCGTCGCCTGACGTCGCGGCGACGTGGATGTCGAGCGACGCGCCGGTGAGGTCCGGGTGCGCGGCGAGCACCGCGCGCGCACCGTCGATGGAGCCGTGCCAGAAGGGGGAGGAGAGGAAAGCGTCGCGCGACATCGGGCGCGAAGTTCGGTCCTGGGCGCCCGGTGGGCAAGTGGATCGCGTGTCGCCCACTTGCCCGCCGGATGCCCGTCGTTCTATCGCCGCTCTATGTAGATGGCGATCCGCGATGCGGCATCGCGAATCCTCGCGTCGGGATCTCTGTCGGCTGACTTCTTCACGGCAGCGCGCGCCAGCTCCGCCGCATCGGGCGAAGGGGGCGACGTGCCCATCAGCGCGTATCCATCGGTGACGGTTCCCGGCCCCTGTCCACGGCCGGCGTTGATCGCCGCCGAGTCGAGCGCCATGCGCCAGGAATAGTCGAAGCTCGGCCACGCATAGGTCGCCACGAGCACTATCGCGGCCATACGGGCCTCGGGTACCACGTCCGCGCGCTCTGTGCTCGCGATCAGCGCCGTGAGGATTCGCTGATCGCGGACGTGGCGCGTGGTGCGAATGAGCTCGTCCAGGCCCGCGCCATCGGTCGGCGGGCTGCTCCAGAGACGAGCGAGTGTGTGCGGACCCTGGTCCGCACACCGCGCGATGGTGCGCATCGCCCAGGAGTGTCGCGGAGCCGGTTCGCCGGTCGTGAGGACCTGCGCTGCGAGCCGGCAATCCGCCGCATGCCGGGCCTCGAACGAGATCGAGTCTCCGCGCTGCGCCGCGGCGCAACCCGGGAGGGCTGCGACGAGAAGCATCGCCGCCCCGAAGAGCCGGCGACGAGCGGCTCGGGAGTTTGCCGAGCTCGTGGGTTGGCGGGTATTGGGCGTCATGGGATCAGGGATGATAGAAGTTGAGGTTGCACGGAACGATGATCTCCTTGACCGTTCCTCCGTCCTTCACGTCGTCTGCCGTGGCGAGGGTCGACGCCATGGTCGGACCGAATACCGCGTCGAGCCGTAGGCCGATGGCCCGCGCTGGCGATTGGCCCGACACGTTGGCCACGAAGCCCTCGAGAATGGCTGCCGGTCGAGCAGCCGCGAGCGCTTTCCGAAGGATGCCTGCGTGCGACGAATCCGGATCGAACGTGACGCCCTCGTGCAGCTTGATCTTCGGAAGGAAAGCCGCGACCTGCGACGGTGCGCACCATGGCCCAGGCTGGGGCTTCGGCAACGGGTGAGGATAGTGGCTCGCCTGCCTCGCGGTGAAGGCCGAAGCTGGATCCAACGCCGGCTCGTTGACGTGGATCGAGTCTGAAACCAGGTACGGCATCGCGAGCAGGTAAGCGAGATCCTTGTTCGGACCTTCCCGCACGATGGCGTACGACGAATCGAGCGTCAGCCGTGTAAGGAAGCTCTGGTGGTTGTGACCAAGGCTGCCCAGCGAATCTGGCTGATCGCCTTGCAAGTCGGGGTCAGTCGTCCCGTACGTCATCGTGTCCCGCATCTGGAGGCCGGCCCACTCGGGTCGCGGGGTCACCGCGAGCTTCTTCTCACTGATCTCCGCCTTGCCCGCGACGGTGACGTGAACGCGCACGGTGCCGGGCGTCACGACCATGCCCGACCACGAGAGCGACGATACGTCGGTGGTGCGAGTGATCGTCGAAAGGATGGGATCATCGGGAAGGAACTCCCACCCAGTGACCTTCAGCTTTGTCCCGACGCTTCCCGGCTCGACCTTGCACTCCACACCGGCTGCTGCTGCGCGCGCGACCGACGTGGGGCATGTGAGCTTCCATGAGTCATCTCCGACTTCGGCGGACGCGGCATACGCCTCGCCACCGACCAGCGCCTGCACGACGAGCTTCCCCGCCGAGCCTTCTACGTCAGCGACGCATTCCACGAGATTCTCGCAACTCGCGAGAGGTTGTTCCGGTCCCGCTGTGAGCGTCGAGGCGGCACGTGATGCCCGCGAGCTACTCAGCGCCACGGCGCCCGTCGCGCGGCGCTCCTCCGTCACGTAGGGCAGCGTAGCGGCGGCAACGTGGGCGATGGGAGTCGCAGCGAGAGCAACGGTGACTGACCGCGGTGCTACTGCCATGGGCGGCTCTCCCGCCGACTGGTTCGGAATCCAATACCAGTGTAGGTCCGTCGGTGTCGATCCGTCCGACGCCGCGGCGTGAGCGACAAGCCGCAGCTTGCCGGGTGCCGACGAGTCCCGCGCGGTGAGCGTCGCGGTGAGCACCGCGGAACCACCGAGCGGACGCCCTGTCTTGGGATCGGTTTCGCTGCCATCGTCCGGGACCACTTCGATCGTCCACTTCCCACTCATGTCGAAGCAGTCGCCCTTGGTCTGGCTGTAGTCGTGGGGGTCGGTCAGCACCCAGTAGCACTCCCAGAAGGTGTGGCCGACCCAGAGCTCTCCTCCGCGCCAGGTCGTCCGGATCACCGGCTGGTCCTGGCCGAAGACGATCGTGTTTCCGTCGGCATCGCCGGGACCATCCCACCACATCTGCGCATAGCCGCGTCGGTCGCCGAACCAGGTCGTATCGCCCCAGGGCGGGAGCGGCGTATGCAACATCGCCTGGACCTCTTCAGTTTCCTCACAGAAAGGCGCGAGCTTCACGCAGAAATCGAGAAGACCCGCCGTAGCTGCGCGACCGATCTCGCCGCTCGCGACGAAGCGGACAGGCAGGCCTTCGGGGAGCCGGATCCCGGTCGGATGCATCTCCTCGGCGAAAAACTGATGCGCGTCAGGCGCCATCGTGATCGGCCCGCCGAGCGCGTGCGCACCCGGTGGCTCATCATCGGCGAGGTCGGCCAGCGCGGCGGCGGCGGCAGCGGCTGAGCGAGGCGCGGTGGGTGATGTCTCATCGTCGCCGCACGCGCCAAGCGCGCATATCACCGTGACGATCGGTACAATGCTCAGCACCCGCCGAACCAGGATTTGATATCGCATTGCTCTCGGACGTTAGGGTAGGCGCCACATCACCGCGGGTCCATGCCTGCAGTGGCCCCGGGATGACGTTAGGTATCCCATTGATCCTCGCAATGTGAAAGAAGTAGCGGACACGGTGGGCCGCGCTCAGGACATGCTGACCGAGCCCGCACTCGAACGAGGGCAGCGTCCGCGGACTCGCCAAATCACGATGCCCTCGCGAGTTGAGGACTGCAGCGATCAGTTGTTTACCGCGACGTCGAACCGCGACGCCGCGCCGCAGTCAGGAAGTCCGTTTCGTCGCGCCGGAAGCTCACGCGTAGGTGAGAAGCGCCTAACCATCTGGAGAGCGGCAGAGAGCGGCGAACGGCCACCGCGCCATTCCGTGGCCGCTTCTCGTTGGCGGCCGGTCGAGCTCTGGACCTCGGCCGATCCCCGCGCCATCATCTCCGCGCCACTCATCCGAACCCGGACATCTCCATGTCGCCACTGCTCGCGGAAGTCGTCGGCACCATGATCCTCATCGTGTTCGGCGATGGCGTCGTCGCGAACGTCGTCCTCGGCCGGACGAAGGGCAACGGCGCGGGGTGGATCGTCATCACCACCGGCTGGGCGTTAGGCGTGACGATCGCGGTGTACAGCGTCGTCAGCGTGAGCGGCGCGCACCTGAACCCCGCGGTGACCATCGGCCTCGCGGCGATCGGGAAGTTCCCATGGGCGAGCGTGCCGGGCTACATCGCGGCGCAGATCGTCGGCGGCTTCCTCGGCGGCGTGATCGTCTGGCTCACCTACCTGCCGCACTGGGGCGCGACGGAAGACGCGGGCGCGAAGCTCGCCGCCTTCTGCACCGGCCCGGCGATCCGGAAGCCCGCGACCAACATCGTCTCCGAGGCCATAGCGACGTTCATGCTCGTGCTCGGGCTCCTCGCCGTGCTTTCCCCCGCGAACCTCCTTCCCGGCTCCGACCTCGCGAAGGGTTTCGGCCCGATCCTCGTCGGCGTGATCGTCTGGGCGATCGGGCTCTCGCTCGGCGGGCAGACGGGCTACGCGATCAATCCCGCGCGCGACCTCGGGCCCCGCATCGCCCACGCAGTTCTTCCGATCGCGGGCAAGGGCGGCTCGGACTGGGGCTACGCCTGGATTCCCGTGCTCGGCCCCGTACTCGGCGGCGTGCTCGGCGCGCTCTGCTATCGCGCCATCTGGCCCGCCTGACGCTCGAACTCCATTCCGATGAAATACATCCTCGCGCTCGACCAGGGCACCACCAGCTCGCGGGCGATCGTCTTCGACCAGGCAGGCGCGATCGCCGCGATCGCGCAGAAGGAGTTCCCGCAGATCTTCCCGAAACCAGGCTGGGTCGAGCACGACCCGCGCGACATCTGGTCCACGCAGGCCGGCGTCGCCGCCGAGGTGCTGCAGAAGGCGGGGATCCGCGCCGGCGACATCGCGGCGATCGGGATCACCAACCAGCGCGAGACGACCGTCGTCTGGGACCGCGCGACCGGGCAGCCGATCGCGAACGCGATCGTCTGGCAGGACCGCCGGACGGCGAGCATCTGCGACCGGCTGAAGGCGAGGAAGCTCGATCGCGTCATCCGGCGGAAGACCGGCCTCGTCATCGACGCCTACTTCTCCGCGACCAAGGTGCAGTGGCTTCTCGCGAACGTGCCCGGTGCGCGGGCGCGCGCGGCGCGCGGCGAGCTCGCCTTCGGCACAGTCGACTCGTGGCTCGTCTGGAACCTCACCGGCGGGAAGGTTCACGTGACGGACGCGACGAACGCGTCGCGGACGATGCTCTACGACATCACGAAGGGCGACTGGGACGACGAGCTGCTGAAGATCTTCGGCGTCCCGCGCGCGATGCTCCCCGAGGTGCGCTCGTCGAGCGAGGTGTACGGAACGACCGCGCTGCTCGGCGGATCGATCCCGATCGCCGGCATCGCCGGCGACCAACAGGCGGCGCTCTTCGGCCAGGTGTGCACCAAGCCCGGGATGGTCAAGAACACCTACGGGACCGGCTGCTTCATGCTCATGAACACCGGCACGAAGCCGATCGCGTCGAAGAACAACCTGCTGACGACGGTGGCCTGGCGGATCGGGTCGCGCACCGAGTACGCGCTCGAGGGAAGCATCTTCATCGCCGGCGCGGTCGTGCAGTGGCTGCGCGACGGGCTCGAGATCATCCGCGCCGCGCCGGACGTCGAGGCGCTCGCCGCGACCGTGCGCGACACCGGCGGCGTCTACTTCGTGCCGGCGTTCGCCGGACTCGGCGCGCCGCACTGGGACCAGTACGCGCGCGGCACGCTCGTCGGCCTCACGCGCGGCACGACGAAGGCGCACATCGCCCGCGCGGCGCTCGACAGCATCGCGCTGCAGGTGATGGACGTCCTGAAGGCGATGGAGGCCGACGCGAAGATCAGGCTCAAGGAGCTGCGCGTGGACGGGGGCGCGAGCGCGAACGACCTGCTGATGCAGCTCCAGGCGGACCTGCTCGGCGTCCCGGTGGTGCGGCCGCGGGTGTCGGAGACGACAGCGTTAGGCGCGGCGTATCTTGCCGGTCTCGCCGTGGGCTACTGGAAGAGCCAGGCCGACATCGCGCGACAGTGGCAGGCGGACAAGCGGTTCGCGCCGGAGATCAAGGCGGCGGAGCGGAAGCGGATCGCGAGCGGGTGGGAGAAGGCGCTCGGGCGGGCGAAGGGGTGGGAGGAGGGGTGAGCGAGCACGGGCGCGAGTCAGCGCTCGTGCTCGGCCGCGTGCAGTAACGCAAGCAACGGATGCCTTCGCGCGATCATCGCGAACGCCACCGCGACTCCGACGAGATTTCCACCGAAGATCAGCAGCCGGGCGAGATCGCCGAGCCCCTCGTTCGACAGCCCGACCGTTAGGAACGCGAAGGCGAACTCGAAGATCAGGAAGACGAAGCCGAGCCCGAAGATCGCGCTCGGCGCCCGTACCGACGCGTGGACCGCGGACACGACCACGATTCCGTACACGACGTTCAGCAGGTAGTGCACCGCCGTGAACGCGGCGATGCCGCCGAGCAGCGCGAAGGTCCGGAAGGGATGACCGGTCACCGCGTCGATGACCGCGATCCACGCCCAGATGGCCGTCGCGGCGACGAGTCCGATCCTGACTCCTTCGTGGACCGAGTCGTGCTCGCCGCGAAGCGCCACCGCGCGCGCGGGCAGCGCGACACCCGCGCCGTCGAACGAAATCGTCTCCCCCGGATGCATCGCTCTCCTCCGCCGTGACCGCCCATGAATCATCGTTCGCGCAACGAGTGTATGTTGGGCAGCGATGGGGACGCGCGACAATGGAGCGTCCGTACCGCGCGGCGATACAGCTGTCCCATGCGGCAGGATCGTGACCGGACCTCGAGGAGCCGATGCTTGAAACCGAGTTGTTCGCCCTGCTCGAGCAGACCGCGGAAGCGGCGTACGCGGTGACCGCGGAAGGTGAGATCTGCTCGTGGAACGCCGCCGCCGAGCGACTGTTCGGGTTCCCGCCGCACGAGGTGCTCGGCCGCAACATCGACGAGGTGCTCGATGCGCGCGACTCGCTGGGCACCCGGGCGCTGGCGGGCGGCCCCGAGGCGGCCACGCGCCACTGGGACGGAGCATCCGGCGGGATCCCCAACTTCGATCTCGACGTCCGCGTCGCGTCGGGAAGGCGGCTGTGGGTGAACGTGTCCACCATCGTCTTCGACAACCAGCGCACGGGACGACGACTGTTCATCCGCCTGGCCCACGACATCTCGCACCGGCGGCGGAAGGAGGAGCTGTTCAACGCCATGGTCCACACCGCGCGCGAGGTCGTCTCGCTCGCCGAGAACGGCACGGATCAGGCGCCGGTCGAGACGCTCTCCGAGCAGGAGCGGCGCATCCTCACGCTGTTCGCCGAAGGGGGCAATCCGGCAGCGATCGCCGATGCTCTCGACATCTCGGCGCAGACGCTGCGCAATCACCTCCACCACATCAACCGGAAGCTGCGCACCCACAACCGCCTGGAGGCGGTGACCCACGCGCAGCGGCGCGGCCTCATCGAATAGCCGGCGGAAAGCCGATGGCGACGCCTTCGCGCGGCTGCCGATGGTGCATTCGTACCATCGCCCGCGACGCCTGTACCAGCGACGGATGCGAGCACGGCCGGTAGACTGGCAGTGAGGAGGCTCACATGCCCGCGCCTGAAGGGCGTCCACCGCCCACATCGATGACTCCCGCACGCCTCCGACACCGACGGCGAGCGTGAGCGCGCCGACTCCGACACGCTGGAGCGCGCTGCCGCTTCCACTCGTCGTGGTGCTGCTCCTCGCGTCCGTGCTCATCCCGGCGCGGGAGACCTGGCGCATCATGCACCTCCTGCGGGAGACCACGGAGGTCATCGAGCCCGCGCGCACGCTCGTCGACCGTCTCGAGCTGGGGCTCACCACGGAGTCCTCCGCGCTCGAGCGGTTCGCCGCCTCCGGAGACAGCGCGGATCGCGCACGCTACCTCGCCGCCGCCGACGACAACCGGCGGCTCGCCGCGATCGACGATCTCGCGCGGATGCTCGGCGGCGAGGCGGTGGGCCGCACCTTCGCCATCCGCGAGCGCGTCACCGAATGGCGGCGGATCGCCCGCACGATCGTCGAGGACCGCGTGCCGGCCGCGCAGCGCGCCGACGCGCTGCGCAGCGAGCGCGCGAGCTACGAGGCGGCGATCGACGGGATCGCCTCGCTCGCCACGTACCTGTCCGCCGAGGGGAGCTCGCACCGCGAGCTCATCCGCGAATCGGAGCGGTCGAGCCTCGTCGTGAACGCGGCGCTCGTCTTCGTCGCGCTCGCGGCCGTGTTCGCGGTCAGCGCGCTGCGCGACCGGGAGCGGCGCCTGACGGTCACCGTCGAGCGGCGCGCGCAGCAGGAGGCCGCGCTGCGCGAAGCCGCGGAGGCGCTCGCGGCGGCGTTCACCGTGGAGGACGTGACCCAGCAGATCGTGCAGTCGGCGCTGCGCGCCACCGAGGTGCGCAGCGCCTTCGTCGAGCAGATCGCCCCCGTCCGCGGCGATGCGGGCGCGACGCTGGTGGTGCGTGCGTCGGCGGGCGAGGATGCACCGCCCGTCGAAAGCACCATCCCCTACGGTGGGTCCTGCACCGAGCTCGCGCTCGAGACGAACGAGCCCCTTCTGATTCCCGATCTCGGCGCCGACGAGCGCCGGTGCGCGGCGGCGATCCCCGGGGGGAGCGGGCGCGCGGCGATCGTCGTCCCGCTCGGCCATGGCGGCGCGCCGATCGGCGCCCTCTTCGTGCTCGGCGCGAGGCCGGCGGCGTTCGCGGCGGACGATCTCGCCTGGGCGCGCACCTTCGGCCACCTCGCTATGCTCGCCTACGAGAAGGTGAGGCTGCTCGACGAGGCGCGCGCCGGACGCGCGCAGCTCGAGCGGGTGATCAAGAGCCGCTCGCGGCTGATGCGCGGGTTCAGTCACGACGTGAAGAATCCACTGGGCGCCGCCGACGGCTACGCGGAGCTGCTGACCGCGGGCGTCTACGGCGAGCTGTCCGCGGAACAGCACGAGAGCGTGCGACGGATTCGCCGCTCCCTGCGCGGCGCGATCGACCTGATCGAGGATCTGCACGAGATGGCGCGCGCCGAGACCGGAAACATCCACCTCTCGTTGAAGCTGGTCGACCTCGCCGACGTCGTGCGCGCGAGCGGCGAGGAGTATCGCGCGGTCGCCGAGGCCGCCGGACTGACGCTCACCGTCGACGTCCCGGACACGCCGTTCATCGTGATGACGGATCGGGTGAGAGTCACGCAGATTCTCAGCAACCTCCTGTCGAACGCGATCAAGTACACCGCGCGCGGCTCCATCGAGCTCCGCGTGCACGGCGACCCCGCCGAGCGCGCGGCCGATCGCGAGAGCTGGGCGGCGATCGAGGTGCGCGACACCGGCCGCGGGATCGTCGCCGACAAGCTGGACGCGATCTTCGAGGAGTTCGTCCGGCTCGGGCCCAGCGAGAAATCGGGGGCCGGACTCGGGCTCGCCGTGAGTCAGCGGCTCGCGCAGGCGTTAGGCGGACGGATCGAGGTGGAGAGCGAAGTCGGGCGCGGCTCGACGTTCACGCTCTGGGTCCCGGCGCAGAAGCTGGAAGCACCAGCGGAGACCGTGCTGCCGCCGGCGGGCGGACAGCCGGCGGTGGCCGTCAGCTCGCGCTCGTCCGCGGACGACGAGCGGGAATCCTGACGCTCGTCACGACCGACTTCCGGAAATTCGCTCAGTCCGCGCGCTCGGCGACGAGGTCCGTCGAGAGGGTGAGCAGGAACTCCGTCCCCACGCCCGGCTCGCTCTCGACGTTCAGGTCGCCGCCCATCCCCCGCGCCAGCTCGCGGCTGATGGGCATGCCCAGCCCCGTGCCGCGCTCCGGCCGGGTGAGCTTGTTGTCGAACTGCACGAAGGGCTCGAAGACCGTGGCCACCTGCTCCGCGCTCATCCCGATGCCCGTGTCGCGGACGCCGATGGTCACGCGGCCCGGCGCGGGGATGCTCGTGCGCACCGCGACGCGCCCGCCCGCGGGAGTGAACTTGATCGCGTTCGACATCAGGTTGAGGAGGATCTGCACGACCTTCTGCCGGTCGCCGCGCACGACGACCTTCGTGTCGCAGCCGCCGCAGTCGTACGCGATCCCCTTCTCGGCGAGCTGCGGCCGCGACAGCGACTCGACGACGTCGAGCAGCTCGCCGAGCCGCGCGTTCTCCATGCGGTAGGTCATCTTCCCCGCCTCGAGCTTCGCGTGGGTGAGCACGGACTCGATGAGGCTGAGCAGATGCTTCTGCGCCTTCTGGATGCGCGCGAGGTAGTTGCGCTGCGCGTCGGTGGGCGGGTTGGGAATGCCGTCGAGCATGAGCGTCGCGTAGCCGCCGATGGCGTTGAGCGGGGTGCGCAGCTCGTGGCTCATCATCGCGAGAAAATCCGACTTCACCTGGTTCGCGTGCTCGGCCTCCGCGCGCGCGGCGCGCATCTTCGCCTCGCTCTCGCGCAGCGACTCCTCGGCGCGCGCGCGGACGAGGATGTTGCAGCCGAGCATCGCCGCGGTGCGCATGAGGCCCTGCTCGTGCTCGCTGGGGACGCGCGGCTCGTCGTAGTACATCGCAAAGGTGCCGAGCACCTGCTGGCCATCGTCGATGATCGGCGTCGACCAGCAGGCGCGGAGCCCGTGCGGGAGCGCGAGGGCGCGGTAGTCGGCCCAGAGCGGATCGGTGGTGATGTCGGCGACGATGACCTGCTCCCCGCGCCAGGCGGCGGTCCCGCACGACCCCGCGACCGGCCCGATGTGGGCGCCGTCGATCGCCCGGAAGTACTCGGCGGGGAGCGTGGGCGCCGCGCCGTGGTGGAGCGTCCCGTGCTCGGCGTCGAGGAGGAGGATCGACGCGCGCATGGTCGGGAGCTGGTACTCGATGAGGCGCGCGAGGCTCTCGAGGGCGGCGTAGGGCGCCCGCGGCTCGCGGCGGTCGCCGCGCGCGGTGCGGCGGTCGGCGGCGGGGGACTGCTCGGCGGATGGGGTGTGCATGGCGGCCTCAGAGTACGGAATAGCCGTTTTCACAATAGCGCTCATTCAGATCGCGCGCCAATATGTCCGGCGACTGATTCATCCCCAACTCCGCGCGCCACCCGTCCGCAGCCGATGCGCCTGACGCTTCTCCTCATCGCGCTCCTCGCGCCTCTCGCCGCACCTCTCCGCGCGCAGGGGGCCAGATCCTACCCTGCGCCGATCGAGGGCGACTTCGTCGCGCGCGACTTCGTCTTCACGAGCGGCGACACGCTGCGCGCGCTGCGGATCCACTACACGACCATCGGCCGGCCGCTGCGCGACGCGAGCGGGCGGGTGCGCAACGCGGTGCTCGTCATGCACGGCACCACCGGTGACGGGCGTGGCTTCCTCAGCGAGACCTTCGCCGGTCACCTCTTCGGCGCGGGCCAGCTGCTCGACGCCACGAAGTATTACATCATCCTCCCCGACGGCATCGGGCACGGGGCGTCGAGCCGGCCGAGCGAAGGGATGCGCATGCGCTTCCCCAGGTACACCTACGACGACATGGTGCGCGCGCAGTACCGGCTCGTCACCGAGGGACTGGGCGTGAACCACCTGCGGCTCGTCATGGGCACGTCGATGGGCGGGATGCATACGTGGGTGTGGGGCTATACGTACCCCGACTTCATGGACGCGCTGATGCCGCTGGCGAGCGCGCCCGTCGAGATCGCGGGGCGCAATCGCATGATCCGTCAGATGATCGTCGGCGCGATCGAGCGCGACCCCGAGTGGAAGGGAGGCGACTACGCCGCCCAGCCCGAGGCGGGCCTCACCGACGCGGTGCACTTCCTGATGCTCATGACGAGCAGCCCGCTGCAGTGGCAGAAGGCCGCGCCGACGCGTGCCGCCGCGGACAGCTTCCTCGTCGCCAACACGCGCCGCTACGCGTCGCGCCTGGACGCGAACGACATGATCTACGCCTTCGAAGCGTCGCGCACCTACGATCCGTCGCCGCACCTTGCCCAGATCCGCGCCCCGCTCCTCGCAGTCAACTCCGCCGACGACCAGGTGAACCCGCCGGAGCTCGGCATCGTCGAACATGAGATCAAGAAGGTGCCCCGCGGCCGCTTCGTCCTCATCCCGATCAGCGACGCGACGCGCGGACATGGGACGCACTCTGTTCCTGCGGTTTGGGGGAAGTATCTCGCGGAGCTGTTGGAGGAGAGCGAGGCGCGTTAGGCGGGGGCGGATGTGAAACGCGGCACACTGGGTCGCATACCGCAGGAAAAGGAGGGACCCCATCGTAAGAGGCCCCTCCAGTTTCAAGCGGCGCTCGATCAACGCCTTGCCAGCGTTTCAGTGCAAATCGGGACGGCGGGATTTGAATCCGCGACCCCCTGAACCCCATTGGCGGTTAGGCGGGGCGACAATCACGGCAATTTGACGGCTTTCATAGGAGAAACCGGGCATCGGCGCCGGGGTTCTCACGACAAAATATCGAGAAAAGTCGGGGCAAACGGGTAATCAAACGGGTAATGGCCGCCCACCCAAGAATTGGCGCATTGACGGCATCAGAGGCACGGTCTCGAGGCCTGCGCCTAGAGTCAATGCTCAGCCCACTCCGCGGACAAGGCTTCCGCCTGTTCCAGCACCGTCTCCGTTGCACGTGCCTGTTTATCCGGAGGGTAGCCGTACTTTCTGAGAATGCGCTTGATGTAGACGCGCATCTGAGCGCGCACATTCGCTCGGATCGTCCAGTCGATCGTCGCGTTTCGACGCACCGTATCGACAAGCTCACGAGCTATGGCCCGAAGCGTATCGTCGCCTAGCACCTTGACCGCGCTGTCATTCGTCTCCAAGGCGTCGTAGAACGCGAGCTCGTCGGAATTCAGCCCTAACTTGTCTCCGCGAGCGACCGAGGCTCGCATGTCCTTTGCGAGGCCGATCAGTTCCTCGATCACCTGCGCGGCTTCGATCGCGCGGCTCTGATAGCGCCGCACGGCCTGGTCGAGCAGCGAGGCGAAGGAGCGCGCCTCAACCACGTTGTGCTTCGACCGGGTCTTGATCTCCCCTCGCAATAGCCTCTGAAGCAGCTCGACGGCGAGATTGCGCTGCGGCAATCCGCGCACGTCGGCAAGGAACTCATCGGACAGGATTGAGATGTCCGGCTTCTGCAGGCCGGCCGCGGCGAAGATGTCCACGACCTCGTCCGAGATGACTGCGCGCGAGACGATCTGCCGGATCGCGTGGTCCAGCTCCTCGTCAGTCCTTTGCTCGCCCGGCGCGTTCTTCGCGAGCACCGCCCGAACGGCTTGAAAGAACGCCACGTCGTCGCGGATCCGGATTGCCTGTTCATGGGGCACCGCGAGCGCGAACGCCTGCGACAGCTGGGTGACGACCGTGAGTAGTCGAGCCTTGCCGTCGGGTTGCGCGAGAATGTGCTCCTGCGCGGCGGGCAGAAGCGCCAACCGCTCTTGTGCGGTGCCACGAAGCCAGCGCGTGCGATCGAACCCATGGAACAGGCCAGCGCAGATCTCGAACTTCTCGAGCATCAGCGCCACCGCCTCCTCTTGGTCGATCGCCGTCTTCCCGCGGCCTCCGGCCTCGGTATAGGTCGCGAGCGCCGCCTTCAATTCCTCTGCCAGGCCGAGGTAGTCCACGACCAGCCCACCCGGCTTGTCCTTGAAAACGCGGTTTACCCGCGCGATCGCCTGCATAAGCCCATGCCCGCGCATCGGCTTGTCGGCGTACATGGTGTGCAGGCTCGGCGCGTCGAAGCCCGTGAGCCACATGTCGCGAACGATCACGATACGGAACGGGTCGTCGGGGTCACGGAAGCGATTGGCGAGCGCCTCGCGCCTTGCCTTGCTCCGGATGTGTGGTTGCCACTCGAGCGGATCAGATGCGGAGCCAGTCATCACGACTTTGAGCGCACCCTCTTCGTCAGCATCGCTATGCCAGTCGGGACGGAGCTGGATCAACGCGTTGTACAGGTCGACCGCGATCCGTCGACTCATCACGACCACCATCGCCTTCCCGCGCATGACGTCGAGCCGCTTCTCGAAGTGATCGACGAGGTCTCGCGCGACGAGGTCGATTCGCCTCTCCGCGCCGACGACAGCCTCGAGCTGCGCCCACTTGCTCTTCAACCGCTCCTTACGCTGAACCTCCTCGCCCTCGGTCGCCTCCTCGAAGCTCCGATCGATGGCCGGCCGCTCCGCCTCGCTCAGGCCGAGCTTTGCCAGCCGGCCCTCGTAGTAGATCGGCACCGTCGCGCCGTCGGCTACCGCGCGCTGGATGTCATAGACGCTGATGTAGTCTCCGAAGACGGCGCGGGTGTTTGCGTCGGTTTGCTCGATAGGCGTGCCGGTGAACCCTACAAAGGATGCGTTGGGCAATGCGTCGCGCATGTGCCGTGCGAACCCGTCGATGAAATCGTACTGGCTCCGGTGCGCCTCGTCCGCGATGACCACGATATTCCGGCGGTCCGAGAGGACGGGATGCCGGTCGCCGCGTTCCTCCGGGAAGAATTTCTGGATCGTCGTGAACACGACGCCGCCGGCGGCAACGGCGAGCTTCGCGCGGAGGTCGGCGCGATCCGCGGCCTGGGCGGGCGGCTGGCGCAGCAGGTCGCGACAGCGGGCGAAGGTGCCAAAGAGCTGGTCGTCTAGGTCGTTGCGGTCGGTCAGCACGACGATTGTTGGATTCTCCATCGCCGGGTGCAGGATGATGCGTCCAGCGTAGAACGCCATCGTGAGGCTTTTACCCGATCCCTGGGTATGCCAGACGACACCCACCCGTCGGTCCCCCGGCTCGCCACCAGGCCGCGCCCCCGCTTCGTAGCGCCCTGCAGCCTCGCCCCATCGATCCGCGCGCGCCGCCGCCACTCGTCCGGCGCGGATCGTCTGCTCGACCGCGGCGTTCACGGCGTGGAATTGGTGATATCCCGCCATCTTCTTCACCAGGGACCCACCATCGCCGCTCGCGTATCGGTCCTCGAAGACAATGAAATAGCGGAGGAGGTCGAGAAACCGGCGCTTCTCGAACACTCCCTCTAGCATCACCTGCAGTTCCGGCATCGACGCTGGAGCGTCGCCCTGACCGCCGATTGTCCGCCAGGGTTTGAACCACTCCTTCCCCGCGCCGACGGATCCGATCCTCGCCTGGACGCCGTCCGAGGCGACGAGCGCGGCATTCGTCGTGAAAAGCGCCGGGATCTGCACCTGATACGTTTGGAGCTGGTTGAATGCCGACCACACCGTCGCGTTCTCGGCGGCGGCGTTCTTGAGCTCGAGCACCGCGAGCGGCAGGCCGTTCACGAACAGCACGATGTCGGGACGCCGCGTGTGCTGCCCTTCGGAGACTGTGAACTGATTTACCGCGACCCAATCGTTATTTGTGGGGTCGTCGAAGTCGATCAGCCGCGCCTGCGCTCCGGCGATTGAGCCGTCAGGCCGGCGGTACTCCACTGCGACGCCATCGACCAGCAATCGGTGTGCGGCATGATTGCGCTCGAGCAGCGAGGGCGCGTCGAGCCGGGTGACCCTGCGCCACCCCTCCTCGCGTGTATCGACGGGTAGCGCGGGATTGAGACGCCCAATGGCGTTGCGAAGCCGTCGCTCGAGAATGACGTCGCGGAAACCGGGATCGCTCCGCTCTGTAGCCGGCTCGCCGACGGCGATGTCGGGGCCGTGAAGCACGGTGTACCCAAGCCCCGCCAGCCAGGCAAGGGCGGCCTCCTCGACCTCCGACTCGGCGAACGACGGGCTCACGCGAGCACGAGCCCGGGCTTGAGCTTGAGTCGCTCGCGGAACTCTCCGGGGATGTCGGCCCAGTGCTCGACGAGCAGGTCGACGAGCTGTCGCCCGTTCACAAGTCCTATGCGCGGAAAGCCCGGTTCGAGCGCGACTTCCGCCGCGGCCTTCTGGAAGTCCGCCGTCGTGATGAACGCCCCCTGTCCGCCAAAGGGAATCGCCTGACGCAACTGCCGGACGGTGCTCGACGAGACCTTCGACCCAAGCTGGTACCGCTTCGCCTGTACGAAGACTTTCACCTTGGCGAGGTTCGCGACGTTTAGCTCCCCGGTCGCGTCCACGCCGCCGTCTCCAGTCTTGCCGGTGACCTCCGAACCCTCGAAGCCGAGCGCCGTGAGGAGATGGCCGACGAGGATCTCGAACTCCTTGTCGTCCAGCTGCAACACCTGTTCGAGCACGACGCGGTATGGATCGTACTGCGGCGACGTCGTCTTGGTCGTGAGGTCGGCGTAGCCAACGGCGTTCAGGAACTCGTCGCGCTGCGAGACCGCGAACACGGTGAGTGAGGACCGGATCGTGTTTTGGAAGGGCACCGAGAAGTCCGCACGCTTGATCCGCTTTGGTTCCCACGAAACCTGCCGCCGGTGGCGATAAGGGCAGCCATCGTCCGCCTTCGCAAAGACGTACGATGGGTCAGATGCAACGCGGCCGTAGTGCAACCATTCCGTGTCGGCGGCAGGCGTGATCACGAAGTCCCCCCCGCGGATCTCGAGAAGGAAGCGCGCGATCTGCCCGACCTGCTGGCCGATGACAATGTTGCTCGTGTCTTTGGGGTGCGCACGCTTGTACAGTGGGTAGAGCTCTTCCTTCGACGTGATGCTAGACAGGTCCGTCTGTCCCATCCAACCGATGGCAACGTACCCGCCTTCGACGAAATGCTTCGTGTACGACCCGAACTCGGCGCGAACGCAGAATACGCCCGTCATGAGGCTGCTCCCTGCGCATCCGGCTGCGCGACGGCCACCTCGCCATCGGGCGCCTGAATTCGTAGCCACGCCACAAACTGCTCGGCGAGCTTCTCCGCTTCGTCGGTGGGCACTCCGAACCGGACGAGCACTCGCCTGGAAGCGACCTTGACGCGCGCCTGGAGCGGGGGACGTTCCTTCCAGTCGAGCCCCATGCTGGCATCGGCTGTAGCGAGGATTGAATCGAGCAGGTGCGCGCCATCGGCGGCCACCCGCGATGGATCCAATCCAGCTGCGGCAAGGAAGCTCTCGACGCCGGCGCGGAGTGGCGCAAGTGCCCCCTGATAGCCCGGTACGAGTGCCGCGGTCGGCCCAGCCTCGCCGAGCACATCGCCCTGCGGGAGCTTGATGGTTTCCTCGACAACCGGGCCGCTCTCCCCGTCCGATCGCGCTCCGACGTCAGCCGACTTCAGGACATCGACGTACGCCTCGCGGTCAATGCCGTACAAAAGCTCACTCGGCTGAACTCTGAGCTCGAAGGCCTCTTCCGCTCCGCCGGCAGTCAGGGTTACGACGAGGACAGGACGCGCCTCGTCGTCATCGATCCGCGCGCTCAGCGCGACCGCTCGGTCGATTCGCTCGTTGAGATGTGGGAAGCTCTCATACGGCTCGCGTGTCGCGACCAGATCCGGCTGCTTTCCCTCGTAAGAGTTGAGAATCAGGCCGATGATCGCATCGCCCGCGTGCACGAAGGCGCGAGCGTGATCCGTGGCCACGGCGTCAAGAAAGCCCTCCTTCCCGTGCGCTACTGGACCGTTCTCGTTGCGCATCGTCGCGATCGCGTCCGACACCTTATTGAAGCCTGACAGCAGGGCTCCGAGCGCGGTGGCATGCTTCGAGTTCTGAAGGCCAAGTGGCGTGAGTGCGGCATTGAGCAACTGCGTCGTCGTTGGATTGGTACTCTCCGGCATCGGCGCGCGTAGCTCGGTGACGATAGTCAGGCAGACGCTGTCGATAAACGCCTTGACCTGCTCGACCTGACCATGCGCGCTCCCAGCGAAGCATGCGCACAGCGAGTCGTGGCAGCTACAGAGCATCGGCGCGTCCGGCCATCGTTGGCGGGCGCGCCGATAGTTGGGGGCGACGGCGTCGAGGTCGGCCATCAGCCAGCGCCAGCGAGGAAGCGGTCGGCGTCCTTCACGCGAAGCTCGCCGGAAATCAGCTTGCGAAGCAGGGCGTCGCGGAGAGCGGCGAGGGTACGGTTTTGATGAATCGCCGCGATAATACGCGCCACGTATGGCTGAACTATGCCGTTAAAGGCTTCAGCGACCGACTTCGGCGGGACCGGAATCGCATAGCGTGCCATTTCGACCCAGCTTGTCCGCGGCATCTTCGTGCCCGTGGACCCCGAGTTCGCGTACTGAACGAACGGATCGCTCGATGCGTGGCCGAGCACGAACCCGAACCACTCAGGCGTATCAGGTGCAATCACCACGATGTCGGTTGAGCACACACCGTCGAGTGGAGCAACACCCACTTTGTGAAAATAGGGCCGGAGCTTGCCAAACAAGATTTCGCCCCGTTTGAACGCGAACTTGCCGCTTTCGAGACCAGCGGCCGTAGCCCAATCAAAAAGCGCGATACTCCGCTTCGGCATGTGCTCCAACGCGATGTACGCACTATCGGGCGAGATTGCGTCTGGCTGTAACCCACGACGAAGATTCTCGGCACCGTTGCCAAGTATTCCCACCCGCCAACCCCCTGGAATGTCTCCCAATTCCGAATGCTCAAAGGAATCGGGAAAGAGGTCGGCGATGGATCGGGGGAGGCCAAGGTCGCGGCCTTCCGCCTTGGCGCGGACGGGATCGAAGTTCACGAACCACGACTTGAAGAGCGCCCTCGCCATCCCCTCCAGTGTCTCGCTCATCTGCCGGTTTAGCTCGATCTTGTCGTCCAGCGTGCCGAGGATGTGGGCGATGGCGCGCTGCTCCGGCAGCGGAGGGATCGGAACCTCAAGCTTCGCGAGATCGCCACCAGTGATACCTGCGACAGCAACCTGGCGGCGGATGGTGTCCAGTCGGTGAGCGCCCCGCGACGAATTGAAGAAGTAATAGAGGTAGAGTGGATCTGCCTTTCTCGCATCAGGTCGCGCTCGGATGATGGACGACTCGAACGTAGTCGGCTCATCGACAGTCAAGACGATGCTGCATTTACCGGCGCCTTCTGCCACTAGGGATCGGCGGGCGAAAAGTAGGTCGCTTGGTGCGACCAGAAAGCGCTCGCGTTCTGACTCAGTGAGTTCAACTCTCTTCATTGGAATGGCACGGAGTCGAGAGTTGGCGAATAGCTCACCCATATTGACGATTTTCGCTCCGCGCCCATGGAATTCCTTCGATTTATAGATGCCATTGCGAAGGGGGCCGGCCAGCAGTGACTCGAAGACCTTGTTTGGCCATTCACTCGCCATACCCGAGCTCCCTCAGGCTGGCAGTGATCGCCGCATCCAGCTTGCTGGCTTCCGTGAGCTGTTGATTTAGCATCGCCGTGAGGCTCTTCATCTTGTCGTCGTACTTCTCGCCGCCGTCCTCCTGCTCTTCTGCCCCGACGTACCGTCCCGGCGTGAGCACGTGCCCGTGCTTCCGGATGTCTTCGACGGTCGCACTGACGCAGAACCCTCGAACGTTCTCGTACGAGCCCGCGTCCCTGTCTCCCCGCCACGCGTGGTAGGTGCCGGCGATCCTCGCCACGTCCGCATCCGTCAGCTCGCGGTGCGTCCGGTCCACCATCGC
>JABFXC010000026.1 GCA_013361935.1 Gemmatimonadaceae bacterium | reverse complement strand
ACCAAATCAAGCCGCCTTCAGGAAATGACGCCCGCGTCCCGGCGACGCAACCGCCGGCGGCGGGAATGGGACCGTCCCGCCGCCCGGCGATCGGTCAATCCGGGGTGCCCAGGTAGTTGTCGATCTGCGCCCGCTGAAGCCGTCCGGAGAAGTCGACGTAGCCTACCTTCGTCTCCGAGTAGAACTCGTAAACCTCCCAGCCGCCCTCGCGGTGGCCGTTGCCGGTCTGCTTTACCCCGCCGAACGGAAGGTGTGCCTCGGCGCCGATCGTCGGCGCGTTGACGTACGTGATCCCGTTCTCCAGCTCGTTCATCGCGCGGAAGGCGATCTGGACGTTGCTCGTGTAGACCGACGAGGAGAGACCATACTTCACGTCGTTGTTGATGCGGAAGGCCTCGTCGGCATCGTTGACGCGGACGACGGAGAGCACGGGCCCGAAGATCTCCTCCTGCTCCAGCCGCTGCCCCGCCTGGACACGCGCGAAGATCGTCGGCTCGAAGAAGAAGCCCTTGTCGAGTCCCTTGCCGCTGGCGCGGCGGCCGCCGCAGAGCAGGTCGTTGCCCTCGGCCTGGCCGATGTCGACGTAGCGCTCGACCTTCTCGAGCGCGTTCTGGTTGACGAGGGGACCGACGTCGGTGCCCGCCTTCCGCCCGTCGCCGAGCTTGAGCCCCTTGGCCTTGTCGACGAGCATGCCGAGGAAGCGGTCGTGGATCCCCTTCTGGAGGATCAGCCGGCTGGTCGCGGTGCAGCGCTGGCCCGTCGTGCCGAACGCGCCCCAGAGCACGCCCTCGAGGGCGAGGTCGAGGTTCGCGTCGTCCATCACGATCTGCGCGTTCTTGCCGCCCATCTCGAGCGACAGGCGCTTGTGCATGCGCCCCGCGGTCTCGCCGACGATCCGGCCGGTCTCGGTGGATCCGGTGAAGGAGAGCAGCGGAATCTCCGGGTGCTCGACGATCGCCTTCCCCACCTGCTCGCCGATCCCGTGCACGAGCTGGACGACCTCCGGCGGGAGCCCGGCCTCGAGGAGGATCTCGATGAGGACCGTGCCCGTGTGCGGCACGTCCTCCGCCGGCTTGAAGATCACCGAGTTTCCGCAGAGGAGCGCGGGGAACATCTTCCACGTCGGGATCGCCATCGGGAAGTTGAACGGCGTGACGAGTCCCGACACGCCGATGGGGCGGCGGAAGCTCATCGCCCACTTGTCCCGCAGCTCCGACGGCACGGTGTGGCCGAAGAGCCGGCGCCCCTCGCTCGCGGCGTAATACGCGGTGTCGATCCCCTCCTGGACGTCGCCCTTGGTCTCGGCGAGCGGCTTGCCCATCTCGCGGGTCATGAGGTCCGCGATCTCGTCCTTGCGCTGGCTCATCAGGTCGCCGACGCGGCGGAGCACGTCGCCGCGGGCCGGCGCCGGGGTGCGGCTCCATTCGCGGAAGCCGCGCTTCGCGCTCTCCACTGCGCGATCGACGTCGGCCGCGGTGGAGAGCGGAAAGCGGCCGATGACGTCGGTGGTGTCGGCGGGATTGCGATTCTCGAAATACTCGCCCGACGAGGGCGCGACCCACTCGCCGGCGACGAAGTTCCTGAAGGTTTTCATGACTCGAGCGAAAGGATGAGCGCCGCGACGGCGGCGTCGACGTTAGGCGGCTCGCGCCGCATCCTGCCGTCTACAAGCTAACGAACCGCTCGCCCCGTCACTGGCAGCTCCAGATCGTCGGATGCCCCGGGGTCGGCTTCGCGTAACCCGCGCGTGGGAGGACCTCGATGGAGCCGAGCACGAGCCCCCAGAGGATGAGCAGCAGGGAGAGCGCGTGCGCGCGGCCGGCGCGGTGCCGGAAGGTCCACACCGCGCTCCAGACGCCGCTCGCGATCACGACGCCCACGGCGCCGAGGTAGGCGGCGAGGCCGAACCCGCAGCGCGCGGCGTACGGCCAGAACACGATGCCGACGCCGAGCGCCACGGAGAGCAGCAGGCGCGCGAAGACGCCGAAGCTGGAGGTCTCGGCGCGGGCCTTCTCGATCGTCGATCGCTCGGCCGGCGTCGCGACCTTCGTGCTGCCGACGAGCTGGTCGTCGGAGAGCGACTCGAGCTGCTTGTCGATCTTGGCCATCTTGCGGTCCCAGTCGGACATCCTAGCGGCTCCCGGGAGCGCCTGGCTCCCTCGTGTCTGTCGACGGCTGCGTCACGCTTCGCGCACGAGCGCATAACGCTCGATCTTCTTGTACAGATTCGACCGCGGCATGTCGAGCGCGCGCGCCGTCTCGCTCACGTTCCAGTCGAACTCGCGCAGCTTCGAGAGGAGGAAGGCGCGCTCGGCCGCGTCCTTGAACTCCTCGAAGGTGCGGATGGTCCCGAGCGCGCCGAGCGCGGAGGGCTCGGCCGAGGCGCGGCCGACGAGCCGCTCGACGTCCTGGACCGTCACGCGCGATCCGTTCGCGAGGATCAGCAGCCGCTCGACGGTGTTCCGCAGCTCGCGAACGTTGCCTGGCCACTCCATGCGCGAGAGGAGCGCGACCGCGTCGGGCTCGAAGGCGCGCGGGGTCACTCCCTCGCGCTCGGTGAGCTGCGCGACGAAATGGGCGACGAGCAGCGGGATGTCCTCGCGCCGCTCGCGCAGCGGCGGCACGTGCAGCGGGACGACGTTGAGCCGGTAGTACAGATCCTCGCGGAAGCGGCCCGCGGCGATCTCGTCCTCGAGGTTCTTGTTCGTCGCGGCGAGGACGCGGACGTCCACCGAGATCGTCCTGCTCCCGCCGATGCGCGTGACCACGCCGTCCTGCAGCACGCGGAGCACCTTCGCCTGCGCGCTCGGGCTCATGTCGCCGATCTCGTCGAGGAAGAGCGTGCCCCCATCGGCCTGCTCGAACTTCCCCGCCCGATCGCTCACCGCGCCGGTGAACGATCCCTTCAAGTGTCCGAACAGCTCGCTCTCGATGAGCTCACTGGGGATGGCCGCGCAGTTCACCTCGACGAGCGGCTTCTTCGCGCGCGGGCTCTGGTTGTGGATCGCGCGGGCGACGAGCTCCTTGCCCGTGCCGTTCTCGCCGGTGATCAACACCCGCGCCGGCGTTCCTGCCACCTTCTCGATGCGATCGGTGAGCGCCTTGATCGCGTACGACGCGCCGACGATCTCGAAGCGCGACTTCACCTGCTCGCGCAGCGTGCGCACCTCGTCGCGCAGCTCGAGGTGCTGCAGCGCGTTGCGCAGCGTGACGAGGATGCGGTCGGTATCGAGCGGCTTCTCGAAGAAGTCGTAGGCGCCCAGCTGTGTCGCCTCGACCGCGGTCTGGATCGTCCCGTGGCCGCTGATCATCACGACCACCGCGCGCGGATCCTGCTCGCGCAGCCGCTTGAGCGCCTCGAGCCCGTCGATGCCCGCCATCTTCACGTCCATGAAGACGAGATCGGGACCGAAGCGCGCGTACTCGGCGAGCGCGTCGACCGCGTTCGCCGCCTGGCGCACCTCGTAGCCCTCGTACTCGAGCAGCTGCGAGAGAGCGGCGCGGATGCCCGCTTCGTCGTCGACGACGAGGACCTTGCGGCTCATGCGGCGGGTGCGTTGCGGTAGAGCGTGACCGTGCCGGGCTTCACCCGGACGTCGCCGATGTACGAGGGGACCACGAGCGGCAGCCCGTCCTCGGAGACGCCCTGCGGACGCGCGCCCTTCTCGATGCGCCTGAGCAGTCGAGGGATCGCCCCGGTAGGGACGGGGAATTCGCGGAAACGGATCTCCTGCACGCGGAACTCGGCGAGACCCGGACGGATGATGTGGAAGGTGCCGCCGAATTGCATCCGTTCCCGGTCGGCGAGAAATCCGGCGAGCGGACCGAGGACGTCCGAGCCGCCGAAGTCGCTCGGCTTCACGGACGCCCGGACGTACAGCCGTTCCCCGAAGGCGCCGGCCTCGAGGCTGTCGGCGGATGGCGGAAGCTGCTTCGCGAGCTGCTCGTAGACGTAGCTGGCGAGATCGGCGGGCCTGACGCTCACGAAGACCGGGCCGCGCGGGTCCTGCAGCTTGGCGAGCGCGGCGCGCATCCGCGCCGCCCCGGCCGGCGAGAGCGATTCCCATGTCGTGGCCGCGGTGGTCTCGCTCGACGATCGCAGGCCGCGGAAGAGCTGGTCACGCAGCAGCCAGCCGACGGCGACGCCGAGCAGGAGGACGACGAGGCATCCGATCTTTCGCATGCGTGGGGGCGTGGGGTCAGACCGCCGCGCCGAGCGGCGAGGTGTGAAGAAGTCGATAGCGCGGCCCTTCGGGGGAGAGCTCGCTGACCATGAGGTCGATGGACGGGACGTCGATCGTCGCCTCGAAGGGAAACGAGCGGGCGAGGCGATGCAGCGCGCGCAGCTCCTCCTCGGGCGCGCCATCCGGGACACGCGCGATGGTGAGGTGCGGCCGGAAGGGGCGCCCCTCGGGCTCGAAGCCGAGCCGCACGCAGGCCTCCTCGACGTCGTGGTGGAGGAGCTCGAGTCGCGGGTCGGGAGCGACGCCGAGCCAGACGACGCGCGCGCGACGGAAGTTCGGGAAGGCACCGAGCCTGCCTAACGCGACGGGCGCCTCCACGTGTCGCGCCGCGGCCGTGTCGACCGCGACGCGGATCTCGGCGAGCCGCTCGATGGGCTGATCGCCGAGGAAGCGCACGGTGAGGTGCACGCGCTCCGCGCTCACCCAGCGCAGCCCGGGCGCGGCGTCGCGAAGCGGGCGCATCGCTTCGGCGAGCGACCCGCGCAGCTCCGACGGCGGATTAATCGCGAGGAAGAGTCGCATCTCCCTCCGGCGCCACCGCGCCCAGCTCGAGCGCGACGTGCGTGAACCCGTGCTCGGCGGCGAGCGCCGTGATGCGCCCGCGCTCCGCGGCGATGCGCCGCGCATCGACCGCGCCGCGGGGCCGGAGGATAGCGAGCCGGTCGCGGATTTCGACATCCGCGTCGACGGCGAGCGCGCCCAGCGCGTCGCGAAACGGCTGAGCGCTCACGCCGCGGTCACTCCGCCGAGCACGTTCAGCGAGCCCGATCGAAAGCCGCGCAGATCGAGCGCGACGCGCTCGAATCCGGCGCCCCGTACGGCGTCGTGCAGCGGGGCGCAGTCGGCGGCCAGCCACCGCTCGAGCTCCGTTGCGTGCAGCTCGATGCGCGCGAGATCACCGTGATGGCGAACGCGGAGGTCGCCTCGAACGCCGAGCGTCCGCAGCGCCGCCTCGGCGCGCTCGACCTGCGCGAGCCGCGTCGGGGTGACCGCGGTGCCGTAGGGGAGCCGCGAGGAGAGGCAGGGCGACGACGGCTGCGCCCACGTCGGGATGCCGCGGTCGCGGGAGAGCGCGCGGATCTCCGCCTTCGTGAAGCCGAGCATGGCGAGGGGCGACGAGACTCGCTGCTCCTTCGCCGCCGCCGCGCCAGGGCGATGATCGCCCAGGTCGTCGGCGTTGGTTCCGTCGATCACCGTCGCGATGCCGCGCGCGGCGGCGGCGGGCACGAGGAGCGACCAGAGCTCGCTCTTGCAGAAGTAGCAGCGATTCGTCGGATTGGCCGCGTAGCGCGGGTCCTCCATCTCGTGAGTGTCCAGCTCGAGCACGGGAATCCCGAACCGGTCCGCGACGGCGCGCGCCGCCGCCCACTGCTCGGCGGGGTAGGACGGGCTCCGGCCGATGATCGCGAGCGTCCCCTCCGGACCGACCGCGTCGACGGCGACGCAGGCGAGGTACGCCGAGTCGACACCGCCGCTGAAGCCGATGGCCACGCGTCCACGGTCGCGGATCCACGCGATGAGCGCCGCCTCGCGCGCGCGGGCGGCGACCGTGGTGGGCGCCGCTTCGTGGACGTCTGGATCGAAAACGGCGAGACGCCGTACTTCGTTCGCTGCCATACGCGAAAGCTATCGCGCGGCAGCAGCGGCGTGGAAGGGCGGCGTCTCGCTGCGCGCGAGCACGGGGCGGTAGCGCAGGGCCTCGGCGATCTGCGCGTCGCCGATCTCGTCGCGTTCGTCCAGATCGGCGATCGTCCGCGCGACCTTGAGCACGCGATGATATCCACGCGCGGAGAGCGCGAGGCGGTTGGCCGCGGCGACGAGGAGCGCGCGACCGTCCGCAGTCACCGGAGAATGCGCGTCGAGCCAGCGTCCCGGGGCGCGCGCGTTGCACTCGACCGCCGCCAGGCGATGATAGCGCTCGCGCTGGCGGCGCCGCGCCCGCTCGACGCGCGCCCGCACGACGGACGACCGCTCCCCGCCGCGGCCGGCGAGCGCATCGACCGGCACCGCGGCGACGGTGACGTGCATGTCGATCCGGTCGGCGAGCGGACCGGAGAGCCGGGAGCGGTAGCGCGCGACGTCGGCAGCGGCGCAGACGCAGGCACGGTCGCGATCGCCCGCGTAGCCGCAGGGGCACGGGTTCATCGCGCCGACGAGGGTGAATCGCGCGGGGAACGCGATAGCCGCGCTCGCGCGCGCGATGACGACGCGCCCGTCCTCGAGCGGCTGGCGCAGCGCGTCGAGGACCGCGCGGGGAAACTCGAGCAGCTCGTCGAGGAAGAGCACACCGTGGTGCGCGAGGCTCACCTCCCCCGGCCGCGGCGCGGATCCACCGCCGACCAGCCCCGCCGCCGAGACGGAGTGATGCGGCGCCCGGAAGGGACGCGATGCGAGCACGCCGCCGGCGAGAACGCCGGCCACCGAATGGATCGCGGTGGCCTCCAGCCGCTCGTCGTCACCGAAGGCGGGAAGGATCCCCGGGATGCGGCGGGCGAGCATCGTCTTCCCCGCCCCGGGCGGCCCGACGAGCAGCAGATTGTGACCGCCAGCGGCCGCTACCTCGAGCGCGCGACGCGCGGCGGCCTGGCCGACGACGTCCGCGAGATCGAGATCGTCGGAAGCCGGGGATGCATCGCTCGCGAGCTCGGCCCGGGGAAGCTCGCCGCGGCGCAGCGAGCCGACGAGCTCCGCGAGGGTGCCGGCGCAGGAGACGCGCGCCTCGCTCACCAGCGCCGCCTCGGCGGCATTGGCCGGGGGGACGACGAGGGTGGGCCGACGAGGATCGCGCCCGGCCAGGCGGGCGATGGAGAGCACGCCGCGCACCGGGCGGATCGCGCCGTCGAGCCCGAGCTCGCCGACGACGACGATGTTCGCGATCGCGTCCGCGCGAAGCTGGCCGGTGGCGGCGAGGATGCCGAGCGCGATGGGAACGTCGAACGCGGTCCCCTCCTTTCGCACGTCGGCCGGCGCAAGGTTCACCGTGATGCGTCGGGGCGGCAGGGTGAAGCCGGCGTTCACGAGCGCGGCGGAGACGCGCTCGCGGCTCTCGCGGACCGCGCCCGCGGGCAGCCCGACGACGGTGAACTGCGGCAACCCGTTCGCCGCGTCGGTCTCCACGGTGACCGCGTAGGCGTCGATCCCGAGGACGGCGGCTGAGCGCACGGCGGCGAGCATGCGACGAGGCTACCGGCCGCGCGGTGGGGCCGCATCACCGCATCGCCGCGCGCGTCAGCCGGCCATCGCGCGCGGGGCGTGCCTAACGGCCGGACCGATCGAGGTCGGAGCCGTAGTAGGCGTTGATGCAGGCGGTGACGAGCCGCTCCCTGAGACGCATCTGCTCGGCGCGCGCGGCGGCGCTGCCCGGCTCGGGGAGCGCGTCGTAGAGCGCCTTGAAGGCGAGGATGAGCTCTTCCGCCCGCATCTCGCGCTCCCGCGCTTCGGCGACCACGCGCGCGACCGCGCCGCCTAACGCTTCGTCACCTTCGGGGCTTCTCCGCAAGTGACCGAGCACGGCCGCGCGCAACGCCGTCGTCGTCTCGGCGGACAGGGCGCGCGGGCGGGGGGAAGAACTCGAGTCGTGAGCCATCATGCGGCCCTCGAGGGCAGACGGATGTGCGGCTGCGTGCGCGGGGGGTCGCGAGCAGTCGCCCCATCATACTGCGCCGCACTCGCGGGGTCAAACGTTTGCCGGTCTGCGGCTTGCAGCGTGCAGCTCCGCACCCACCGGCGCCACCGTCGTAACCGTTCCCACCCGTGCCGACTCCCACCATTCACGTCCTCATCCTGGCCTGCGAGCCCGTGATCGCCGCGCTCCTCGCCCTGCTCATGGAGCTTGACGGGTTCACCGCCGACTTCCCCCAGCCAGGTGAACGTCCGGAGGATGCGATCGCGCGCCTCCATCCGCCGCTCGTCGTCTGCGCGGACGGGGGGCTCCCGGAAGCGGAATCCGACCTCTTCCTCGCGCGCGCGTCGAGGCGGGGACGCGTCGTGCTGTTCTCGGTCCCCGAGCTCGCGCCGATGGTGCGGGCGCGCGCCGAGGAGCGGGGCTTCCCCTACTTCGAGCTCCCGGTCGATCGCGAAAAGCTCGCACGAGTGCTGAACGAGGCCGCCGCCACGTGAACGTGAGCACGGTGCCGCGGACGATGCGCGCGGCGGTGATCGCGCGCCCCGGCGGTCCCGACGTCATCGAGCTGCGCGAGCGTCCGACGCCGATCCCGGACACCCACGAGGTGCTGGTGCGCGTGCACGCGTCGGCGATGAACCGGGCGGACGTGCTCCAGCGCATGGGCCGCTACCCGGCGCCGCGGGGTGCGCCCGCCGATGTCCCTGGCCTGGAGCTCGCCGGCACCGTCGTCGCGCACGGCCCGGCCGCGGAGCGCTGGCCCGTCGGCGCGCGAGTCTTCGGCCTCGTCGCCGGGGGAGCCCACGCCGACTACGTCGCGCTTCACGAGGACACCGTGGCGGCGATGCCCGGGACCATGTCGTGGGTCGACGGGGGCGCGGTACCCGAGGCGTTCATCACCGCCTTCGACGCCCTCGAGCAGGCCGGCGCGCGCGCCGGCGAGACGGTGCTCATCCACGCGGTGGCCAGCGGTGTCGGGCTCGCCGCGGTGCAGCTCGCCCGGGCGCGCGGCGCGGTACCGTTAGGCACCACCCGTACCACCGCGAAGCTCGAGCGCGTCCTCCCGCTCGGCCTGCGCGGCGGCTTCGCCACCGATCAGGGGCTCGACGGGCTCGTGCCGTGGGTCCTCGCCAGCACCGAGGGGCGCGGGGTGGACGTGACCCTCGACCTCGTGGGCGGACCGTATCTCCGAACCACCATCGACGCGATGGCGCATCGTGGTCGCATCGTGCTCATCGGGACCCTCGCCGGCGCCGAGGCCACCATCGCGCTCGGCGTCGTGCTCTACAAGCGGCTGACCATCCGGGGAACGGTGCTTCGCTCGCGCACGTTGGACGAACGGAAGCGCGACGCCGCCGCGTTCGGCCGCGACGTCGTTCCCCTCCTCGCGCGCGGCGCGATCCATCCGGTGATCGATCGAGTGTTCCCTCTCGAGCGGGTCGCCGACGCGCACGCGCTCGTCGAGAGCAATTCCACGACAGGCAAGGTCGTCGTCACGATGACCGACGAACCCATCCCACAGGCACCATGAGCCCCGCCACCATCGCCACCGTCAACCCGGCCACGGGAGAGACGGTTCGCACCTTCGCCGCGCACGGCGAGGCCGAGATCGAACAGCGGCTGCAGCTTGCCGCGTCGGCTTTTCCGAAGTGGCGCCGTGTGCCCGTCGCCGAACGCGCGCGACTCGTCGGCCGGCTCGCCGATCTGCTCGATGCGGAGAAGGAGCGTCTCGGCGCGATGATGACGCTCGAGATGGGCAAGCCGATCAAGGCGGCGGTCGAGGAGGCGGCGAAGTGCGCGACGGCCTGTCGCTGGTACGCCGAGAACTCCGAGCGCCTCCTCCAGCCGCGCGTCGTCCTCCAGGGCGACGACTGGGGCGAGGTGGTGCATCAGCCTCTGGGACCGGTGCTCGCGGTCATGCCGTGGAACTTTCCCTTCTGGCAGGTCGTGCGATTTCTCGCGCCCGCGCTCACGGTGGGGAACGTCGGCCTGCTGAAGCACGCGTCGAACGTGCCGCAGTGCGCGCTCGCGATCGAGGATCTGTGCACGCGCGCAGGGTATCCCGAGGGTGTCTTTCAGACGCTGCTCGTCGGAAGCGAGGCGGTGTCGAAGCTCCTCGACGATCCGCGCGTGGTCGCCGCGACGCTGACGGGGAGCGAAGGCGCGGGACGCTCGGTTGGCGCGGCCGCCGGGAAGAACCTGAAGAAGACCGTGCTCGAGCTCGGGGGAAGCGATCCGTTCATCGTCATGCCGAGCGCCGACGTCGACAAGGCGGCGAAGACCGCGGTGATCGCGCGGACGATCAACAACGGGCAATCGTGCATCGCGGCCAAGCGCTTCATCGTGCACGAGAAGATCGCCGAGGAGTTCACGCGGCGCTTCGTCGACGGAATGAAAGCGCTGAAGGTCGGCGATCCGGCCGACTCAGCGACGCAGCTCGGGCCTCTCGCGTCGCAGCGGCTCGCCGACGATCTCGACGAGCAGGTGAAGAAGACGGTGGCGAAAGGCGGGAAGCTCCTCCTCGGCGGGAGCAAGCCCGATGGTCGAGGCGCGTTCTACCCTGCCACCGTCATCGCCGACCCGCCGAAGGGATCGCCGGGCGCCGACGAGGAGCTGTTCGGGCCCGTCGCGGTGATCTTCCGCGCGCGCGACGTCGACGACGCGATCCGCATCGCGAACGACTCGCCGTTCGGGCTCGGCGCGGCCGCCTGGACCCGCGACGACGCCGAGGCGAAGCGGTTCGGCAACGAGCTCGAGGCCGGGACGGTGTTCATCAACGGGATGGTCTCGTCCGACCCGCGCTTTCCGTTCGGCGGGGTGAAGCGCTCGGGCTACGGGCGGGAGCTCGCCGCGGAAGGGCTGTACGAGTTCACGAACACCAAGACCATCCGCAGCGGAGGCGGGATCACCCTCGCCGAGTGATGAACGCGTCGCGTTCCGCGGGATTGCCGAGCAGGCGCTTCCAGAACGAGCGCCGCCCGTCCCGCGCGAGCGTCGCGTCGCTGATCGTGCGCCACTCGGCGAGCATCTCGCCGGCGTCGGCGAAGCGCTTGTCCGGGTCGGGGTTCAGGCCGCGACGGAGCCAGCTCGCGAGCGGCTCCGGGTAACCTTCGGCGGTGAAGCTCCCCGCGAGCTCGCGGGCGAGGATCTGCGCGCCGTCCGCGTCGCCGAAGGGCGGGTGGCCGGTGAGCACGAAGACGACGATCGCCGCGACGGCGAAGCAGTCCGCGGCCGCCGTCTGCGGCTCGCCGAGCAGCTGCTCCGGCGAGGAGAACGCGGGCGTCCCCGTGCCGCTGCTCCGATCGACGCCGCTGACGTTGGCGATCCCGAAGTCGGTGATCCGCCACCGCCGGTAGCGATCGATGAGGATGTTCTCCGGCTTGAGATCGCGGTGCACGATCCCCACCGCGTGCGCCGCCGCGAGACCGTCGAGGATCGCCGCGATCGCCAGCGTCACCTCGGCGAAGCTCCGCGGGCCGTCGCGCTTGATGAGCTCCGCGACCGATCCGCCTTCGGCGAGCTCCATCGTGTACCAGACGACGTCGCCGCGCCCGTCCCAGTCGTAGATCGGCACGATCGACGGGTGCGCGAGCTGCGCGGCGAGCCGCGCCTCGCGGCGGAAGCGCGCCACCGACTGGTCGTCCCGGGCGACGTGCGGGTGGAGCATCTTCAGCGCGACTTCGCGCTCCAGGGTGAGGTCGCGGACCCGCCACACCGAGCCGAAGGTTCCGCTGCCTAACGCGGCGATGACCTCGTAGTCGTCGGCGGTCGCCCAGCGCAGCCGCGCCTCCTCGCCCTCGGGCACGCCCCCGGGCACCGACTCGTCGTGCCCGAGGATCACCGTCCGCGACGCGACGCCGCGGTCGAGCGCGCGCAGGAACGCCGAGACCGTGGGAAAGCGGTCGTCCGGGTTGGCGCTCAGCGCGCGATCGATGTTCGCCGCGATCCCCGTCGGTATTCCCGGCCGCACGAGCGCGAGCGGGGGCATCGCTCCGGCGGCCGGATACTCCCCGACGAGCATCGCGAAGCACGACGCCGCGAGCTGCCACTGATCCGTCGCCGGCGTCGGCTCCCATTCGCGGTTGATCCATTCCGGCGGCGCCGGCATGAAGGCGCGATCGGGGGCGAGGCCGAAGGGGATGTCCGCGCGCGGCAGCGCCCACTGCCAGCCGAGCATGAAGAGGCGCCCGGTCGGGTTGACCCATGCCGCCTCGAGCGAGACGGCGCCGTGCGTCGCGCCGGCATCGTGGAGATACGCGAGCGTCGAACCCACGCTCCGCGCGACCTGCAGGACGTAGGGCACGTCCTCCCCGCCGAGGCGGCGGAGCCGCCCTCCCACAGTCTCGCCGCCGATCCACCGCCGCAGGTAGCCGGGGCCCCGGTGATTCGCCTGGTAGCTCGACCAGTAGTGATACGTGGTCGGTACGGAGGGATGCCCGCGATGGGCGAGCGCGCGCGCCTCGGCGGCGAGCCACTCATGGTGCGCGGCGTCCGGCGCCGTGACGAGCGAGAGCGACCTGCCTAACGCGTCGACGACCTCCTGATAGTGCCGGAACTCCGTCCAGACCCCCTCGCCGCCCCATCGCCACTCCGGCGGAAGCTGCCAGTCGGCGAGATGCGACGGGAGCGTGGTCGAGACGCGATATGGTGAGACCGGTCCCGCGCCGACGGCGGCGGAGAAGACCGGGGTACGGCGCGGAGTCGGGGTAGGCGTCGCCACAGCGGTGAATCTAGCTCGTCCCGACCGCCGCGCGCAGCGTGATGGTCACCGTCGTTCCGCGCCCACGCTCGCTCTGTACCGCGATGGAGCCGCCCCATCCGTCGATGAGCCGGCGGCTGATCGCCAGCCCCAGCCCGCTCCCGCTCGTGCGCGTGGAGAAGTGCGGCTCGAAGATCCGGGGCAGGACGTCGCCGGCGATCCCCTCGCCGTCGTCGCGCAGCGCGATGCGGACGACCCCGTCGCCGCCGCCGACGTCGACGTCGACGTGTCGCGCTCCGGCCAGGCGTGCGTTCTCGGCCACGTTGACGAGCACGTCGCGCAGCTCGCCGGCACGCGCCATCGCGACGCGCGGCCCGTCGGCGCCGCGAAGCGTGAACGCGACGCCGTCCTCACCGAGGTGCTCGAGCTCCGCGACCCCGCGCAGGATCGGCACGACGTCCGTCGGCTCGGCCGCCGGCTGGTCCTCCGGGGCAGTCCCGTATCGGCTGAACGAGCGCGCGATCTCGTCCAGCCGATCGATCTCGGCGAGGATCCGCGTCGCGTTCTGATCGAGTATCTGCGGGAAGTCCTGCCGCCCCGCGCCGAACGCCCTGCGCAGATGCTGGATGCCGAGCCGGATGGGGGTGAGCGGATTCTTGATCTCGTGCGCGACCTGGCGCGCCATCTCTCCCCAGGCGAGGACGCGCTGGGCCTGCGCGAGGTCGGTGATGTCGTCGAGCGTGAGCACGGCGCCGGCTCCGCGCGAGAGCCTCGTCAGATGTCCGCGAAGCTGCCGCCGCGCGATCTCCAGCTCGAAGGAGACGTCGTCGTCGTCCGACGCCAGGAACGCGCGGATTCGCTGCGTCAGGCCGGCGTCGCCTAACGCGTCGAGGCTCGCCCCGGCGGCCACCCGGCGCGCGAGCAGCGCTTCCGCTCGCGGATTGGCGAGCGTGACGACGCCGTTGCCGTCGGTGGCGAGCACGCCGGAGGCGACCGTCCGCAGGACCGCCTCCGTGCGGCGGCGCGCCTCGACCAGTGCCTCGCGCGATTCGCCGAGGTCCGCGGCCATCCGCCGGAAGGCGGAATACACCGGGCGGAACTCCACC
>JABFXC010000083.1 GCA_013361935.1 Gemmatimonadaceae bacterium | reverse complement strand
TCTCCTCGCGCTCTTCCGCAACGTCGCGCCGCACCGGCGGCTCGTCCCCGTCGAGCTGCTCGCCGTCGAGCCGCGGCTGCGCGCCGAATGGCTCACCGGCGGCGCGCGCTACTACGACGCGGCGACCGACGACGCGCGCCTGACCCTCGCCACCGCGCTCGGCGCACGCGAGGGCGGTGCGGTCGTCGCCAACCACGCGGGCGTTCGCCGGCTGACGACGGCGCGCGGGCGCACCGACGGCGCCATCGTCGCCGACGACGTGCGCGGGGAGGAGGTCGCGGTGCGGGCACGCGTCGTCGTCAACGCCGCGGGGCCGTGGAGCGACGAGATCAGGCGGCTCGACGAGCCCGGTGCCGAGACCACGCTGCGCGGCACCAAGGGCGTGCACATCACCGTGCCGCGAGAGCGCGTCGGCAATCACGCGGCGCTCACCCTGCTCTCCCCGATCGACGGGCGCGTGATGTTCGTGCTCCCCGGCGAGACGCACACCATCGTCGGGACGACGGACACCGAGACCGACGCGGCGCCGGACGACGTGCGCGCGTCGCGCGCCGACGTCGCGTATCTGCTCGAGGCGGCGAACTACTTCTTCCCCGAGGCGCGGCTCACCGCGGAGGACGTGGTCTGCGCGTGGGCGGGAATCCGTCCGCTCGTCGCCGGCCGCTTCGGCACGGACGCCGCGGGCGCGTCGCGCGAGCACGAGATCACGGTCAGCGAGCACGGCGTCGTCTCCGTCGCCGGCGGCAAGCTGACGACGTACCGCGCGATGTCCGCGGAGGTGGTGGACGTCGTGATGAAGGAGCTCGCGCAGACCGAGCGGCGGAGCGAGACGGCGCGCGTCCCTCTCCCCGGCGGCGACTTCGACTCGCTCGAGCTGGAGACCGAGCGCGCGCTTCGCGCGACGGGGTCGAGCGATCGCGCCGAGCACCTGGTGCACGCCTACGGCTCGCGCTGGCGTGACGTCTGGGGACCGACCGCGGGCGATGCATCGCTCGCCGATCCGGTGGTCGAGGGGCTTCCCTATCTCCGCGCCGAGCTCGCGTACGGCGTCTGCAACGAGCTCGCGCTCACCCTCACCGACCTGCTCGTGCGCCGCACGAAGATCGCCTTCGAGACGCGCGACCATGGCCGCGCCGCCGCCGACGTCGCCGTCCGCATCGCCGGCTCGCTGCTGCACTGGGACGCCGCGTCGCGCGACGCTGCCCTCGCCGCGTACGAGCGCGACGCGCAGCGGCTGTTCGGCGTCGACGACTGAACTTCAGGAGTCAGGGGCCAGGGGGCAGGCGTCAGGAACGGCGTTACCTGCAGTTACGCAGTTCCTTCCACCTGGCCCCTGGCCCCTGACCCCTGACCCCCGGGCGCCGCTACTTCGCCGCCGCCCCGTCCTGGACGAGCGTGTCGTGGATCGTGCGCAGCTCCATCACCTTCAGCTGCCGCGTGATCGTCGGCAGCTTGAGGTAGGCGATCTCGCCGACGGACTTGCCGAGCAGGGCGCGGCCGATCGGGGAGGCCATGCTCACCTGGCTGTCGTCGAACTCGTAGTTGTCGCCGAAGATGAGGGTGTACGTTTCGCGCGCCTTCGTCTTCTGGTCCTCGACGACGACGGACGACCCGAGGCCGACCTTGTCCGGCGGGATCTGGGCGACGTCGATCGACGCGAGGCGCGAGAGGCGCTCGCGGAGCTGGCCGAGGCGCGCGCGGACGAACTGCTGCCGCTCGAGCGCCGCCTTGTACTCGCTGTTCTCGCGCAGGTCGCCGAGCTCCACCGCCTTCCGGATCTCGTTCGGGAGGGTGACGTTGAGCTCGTGCTGGAGCTTCTCGACCTCGTCGTGGAGCTTCGCCTTCAGTTCTTCGATCATCGTCGCCTGCGTGTGCGCGTCGAACGGCGAGTCGGCCTGACTCACCGCCGTCCACCCGGATTCGGGCGGACAACAAAAGGGAGCGCCCGGCTGTGAGGCCGGGCGCTTGCGCTTCTCCTCGAGAAGCTAAGCCTGTCTCCCGGCTATCGCAAATCCCGCTCCCCCGGCTCGGCGGACGGGCCCGTCACCGAGTGCAGCTCGCGCGTCGGACGACCGGGAAGACGCCGCCGGTAGAGGAGCCAGCTCGCGACCGCGAAGATCACCACCCCCACCGCGAGCCACCCGTCCCGCTGCATCATCGCGACCGCGGTCCACACCGTCGCCACCGCGAGCCAGAGCGAAAAGAGGATGGCGTAGCGCCACGACGGCGCGCTGCGCGAGATGTCGCCGAGCTTCCAGAGGAATACCACCACGCCGACGACGAGCGCGATGATGCGCCACTGCCGCTCGTCGAACCAGAAGGTGCGCGCGCCTCCGAGCTCCGGATCCGCGTCGCCGAGGAGGAAGACGTCGACCGCGTTCCACGCCGCGCCGAGCACGTAGACGCTGACGAGCGCCGGCAGGGCGAAGCGGAGGGAATGGACGACGCGGGCGCGGAGCACGGCGGGCATCCGACGAAGGTAGGACGCGCGAACGGGAGCGTAAAGACTCGCGGGCCGCGTCGGGTGGCCCGTGGCCCTTGCGGTCTCAGGTGAACCGCACGCATTTACCGGGGTAGCTCATCGTCCCAGCCCAGACTCCGCATGCCAGGTCTCGTGCGTCCATTCGCCGTTCTCGCTCTCGCCGCCCTCGCCGGCGCTCCGCTGGCCGCGCAGCAGCCGACACCAGCTCCCCCTGCTCCCGTGCAGGCGCCCGCGCCCGCGCCGGCGCTGGGGACGATCGTCGGGTTCGTCTTCGACTCGACGATCATGCGGCCGCTGGCGGTGGCGACGATCCAGCTCGTCCAGCGGAGCGACGTCACGCACGGGAAGTCGTTCAGCGCGATCTCCGACTCGAGCGGGTTCTTCCGGATGAAGGACGTGCCGCCGGGGGAGTACATCGCGACCTTCTATCACGGCCGGCTCGACGAGCTCGGCCTCGAGGGGCCGATACGCGGGGTGACGGTCACCGCCGGGCGGAACGACGTCGAGCTCGGGATCCCCGGCGCGCGGCGCGTCATCGGGCTGCACTGCGGCCCGCGTCCGCGCGGCGACTCGAGCGGGGTGCTCCTCGGCGCGCTCGTCCAGGCGGACAAGCCCGAGGCCGTGCCTAACGCGACGGTGACGGCGCAGTGGTTCGAGCTCTCCTTCGGCGCGCGCGGGATGACGCGCTCGACGCCGACCGTGCGCGCGACCACCGACGCGAACGGACGCTTCGCCTTCTGCGGACTCCCCGGGGACGCGGTCTTCACCATCTGGGCGACCGCCGGGCGGGCGACGACGGGCTCGGTGAGCGTCACGGTCCCCCCGCTCGGCGTCGCCAGCGCCTCGCTGGCGATCGACCTCGCCGACACCATGCCGCGCATCGACAGCGTCGGGGCGCCGGCGCGGCGCGG
>JABFXC010000227.1 GCA_013361935.1 Gemmatimonadaceae bacterium | reverse complement strand
GCCGCGCCGCGCCGCGTCGCCGTCGTCGCCCTCGAGGCCCGCGGCTGGGCGTTGGGCAGCGGCGTGACGGTCGCCGGCGCGAGCGAGTCGGGGTGGGCCGCGCGGGGGGACAGCACCTCGCGGATCCCGTACGTGCTGCACGACGATTCGCCGGCACACGGGTACGAGGCGCTCCGGCAGCTCGTCCCGCGCTACTGGATGCCGATCATCTACGCGGACAACAGCATCACCGTGCTCGGCGCGTCGACGTCGGCGTCGGACGTGGTGGGGCGCCACAGCTATTCCGCGTCGGCGGAGGCGGCGACGCGCTGGGGGGAATACGGCGGATCGTTCTCGTACCAGTGGGCGGGGCTGCGGATGCCGCTGCTCGCGCTCGGCATCTCGCAGGGGTGGGACGGCGCCGGAACGGTGGTCGACCAGGGCACGGGCGCGCCGTTAGGCAGCGTCCGCCGCCGGACGAGAACGGCCAGCGCGGGGTTCGTCTGGAGCCGCCCGCGCACGCGCCATGCGCTCGCGGCGAGCGCGTTCGGCGGCGTCGAGTCGCGGGACTATGCGACGCACCCCGAATGGCTGCGTGAAGCGTTCACCAGCGACTTCCTGCGCCGGACGCACCGGCGGCCCTTCGTCTTCGGCGGGCTCGCCGCGTCGAACGTCCAGCATCCGACGCGGAGCATCTCGGCGGAGGATGGCGCGTCGGCGTTCGTGAGCGGACAGCGCCTCTGGGACGCCGTCGAGGCCAGCGGCGGGCATTCGCGCGTGGTCGGCTCGCTGGCGGCGTATCGCTCGCTGCCGCTTCCCGGCTACGCCCACCACGTCCTCGCCGCGCGCGCGGTCGGCGGGTGGAGCGACTCGAAGGATCCCGGCGAGTTCACCGTCGGCGGAGTTTCCGGGGACGCGATCGCCGTCGGCGGAACCGACATCGGCGGCTCGAGCGATTTCCCGATCCGCGGATATCTGTCGGGTGCGATGGTCGGCACGCGCGCGCTCGCCGGGTCGCTGGAGTACCGCGCGCCGCTGCTGATCCCGGCGCGCGGCGCGACGATCCTCTTCCTCGACCGCAGCTCGGTGAGCCTGTTCGCGGACGCGGCGACCGCGTGGTGCGGCGCGGGCGTCGTCGCGAGCGCCTGCGCCTCGCGCGCCTCACGGGCGACGCCGCTCGCGTCAATCGGCGCGGAGCTCGTGCTGGATCTCGCGATCTTCTACGATGCCCCGCTCACGGTGCGCGCCGGCGCCGCGAAGCCCGTCGGGGCGCAGCGCACGAACGGCGCGGCGCGGAGCGCGGTGTACGTCGCCGCGGGCCGCGCCTTCTGAAGCGCCGCCCCCCGACCCCCGACCCCCTCTGATGTCCCGCCAACCGCAGATCGATCCGCGCGCCTTCGTCCATCCCGATGCGCACGTCTACGGCGAAGTCACCCTCGCCGCGCGTGCGTCGGTGTGGCCGACGGCGGTGCTGCGCGGCGACACCGCCCCGATCGCCGTCGGCGCAGACTCGAACGTGCAGGACGGGACGATCGTGCACGTCGACGCCGGGGTGCCGTGCACGATCGGGGCGCGCGTCGCGATCGGCCACCGTGCGATCGTCCACGGGGCCACCATCGAGGACGACTGCCTGATCGCGATGGGGGCGATCCTTCTGAACCACGTGCGCATCGGCGCGGGCTCGATCGTCGGCGCGGGAGCGCTGTGCACGGAGGGAATGGTCGTACCACCGGGCTCGCTGGTCGTCGGCCTGCCGGGGAAGGTGGTGCGACAGGTGAGCGACGCCGAGCGCGCGCGCATCCGGAAGACCGTGGAGAGCTACCTCGCGCTGCAGGAGCGGCATCGGGCGGGGGAGGTCCCGCGCCACCGCGCGCGCTGAGGGCGCGGCTGCCTAACGCTCGACGGCCGGGCTCGCCGTTCGGGCTGAGTCGCGGACCATCGGCCGCCCGCTCCGCAAGATCTTTCGGCGTTGGGCGGGTAGTGATATCGTGGGCGGCCGGCGATCCGGCGCGTCGCACCAGGCTCGAGCGCGCGCTTCGGCTGCCGGTTATTCTTCGGCACGCGCGATGCACACGTGTTTGCGGGCAAGGCCGAGCGGTCGGGAGTCGTCGCCGGTGATGGAGCAGGGCAGGACGGCCGCGCTCGAGCGACCGCCGTTGTTCCCTCCGAGCTTTTTCCCAAGGGCAACGCAGGCAAGCAGTTACGCGAGACCGCCGCTTCGTGTGGCGGTCGCTCGTCCATCTTCATGGCCCCGCGCGGCGCAGCGATGTGGATAGCCGCGCGGCGAGTCGTGGAAAGTCGAGATCGCTGCGAGATTCGTGATGTTGATATCGTAACTGCCGCCGCAGCAGTCGTTTGGGCGATCACTGGCGCGGAATCACGAACCCCGCTACAATGCGCGCCCGCAGTCGAACGGCGGCGGCCAGGGGTCAGCCGGAAGGAAGGGCGGCAACCGCCGTCGACGCCGTTCCTCACGCCTGGCGGCTGACACCGCCGAGTCAAACCGTTGGCCGCTCGTTGAAGTTTGTCATACTCGCCTCACTCGCGGCCCGC
This sequence comes from Gemmatimonadaceae bacterium, assembly GCA_013361935.1. Taxonomy (GTDB): domain Bacteria; phylum Gemmatimonadota; class Gemmatimonadetes; order Gemmatimonadales; family Gemmatimonadaceae; genus JABFXC01. The sequence goes on along the minus strand of JABFXC010000227.1, from coordinate 11,245 downwards.
GGGCCGCTGTCGTTCTTTACCGTTTTCCGTACGAGGTGCAGCAGATGTCCCTTCCCACCACCCCCCCGAGCGGTCCGGTCACCCTCAGCCAGAACGCGCGCACCGTGCTCGCGAAGCGATATCTGGTGAAGGACGAGACTGGAAAGCCGGTGGAGAGTCCCGAGGATCTGTTCTGGCGGGTCGCGACCGTCGTCGCGGAGGCCGATCGTCGATACGGGGCGAGTGAGGGAGCGGTGTCTGCCGTCGCCGAGGAGTTCTACGCGCTGATGACGCAGCGCCGCTTCGAGCCGAACTCCCCGACGCTGATGAACGCGGGCCGGCCGCTGGGGCAGCTCTCCGCGTGCTTCGTCCTCCCGGTCGAGGACTCGCTCTCCAACGGGCAGAACGGCATCTACGACACCCTGCGCTCGATGGCGATCATCCATCAGAGCGGGGGCGGCACGGGCTTCTCCTTCTCGCGGCTCCGCCAGAAGGGCTCGATGGTGCGCTCGACGACCGGCGTCGCGAGCGGCCCGATCTCCTTCATGAAGCTGTACGACGCGAGCACCGACGCGGTGAAGCAGGGCGGGACGCGCCGCGGCGCGAACATGGGGATCCTCCGCGTCGACCATCCGGACATCCTCGAGTTCATCGCCTGCAAGGAGGACCTCACGCAGGTGACGAACTTCAACATCTCGGTCGCGGTGACGACCGAGTTCATGAACGCGGTGAAGAGCAAGTCCGACTACGCGCTTCGCGATCCGAAGACGCACAAGGAAGTCGGCCGGCTCGACGCGAACATGGTATGGGACAAGATGATCCTCGGCGCCTGGCGCACGGGCGAGCCGGGATGCTTCTACATCGACGAGGCGAACCGCTTCAACCCGGTGCCGCACCTCGGGAACTACGAGGCGACGAACCCGTGCGGCGAGCAGCCGCTGCTTCCGTACGACGTCTGCAACCTCGGCAGCATCAACGTCGGGCTGTACGTGAAGGACGGTGTCATGGACTGGGACGCGTTCCGGCGCGACATCCATCTGAGCACGCACCTGCTCGACAACATCATCGACGTCAACAAGTACCCGCTGCCGGAGATCGACGCGCTCTCGAAGCGCATCCGCCGCATCGGGCTCGGGATCATGGGCTTCGCGGACATGCTCGTCCGACTCGGCATCGCCTATGACTCGGCCGACGGCGTGGAGATGGGGCGGCGGGTGATGGAGTTCCTCGACGTCGAGAGCAAGAAGGAGAGCGAGCGCCTGGCGAAGGAGCGCGGCGCGTTTCCCGAGTGGGCGCGCAGCATCTGGGGTCCGGACGAGACCTGCGCCCGCGACGCCGAGGGGAAGCGTATCCGTCCGATGCAGATGCTCCGCAACTGCAACGTGACGACGATCGCGCCGACGGGGACGATCTCGATCATCGCCGGCTGCTCGAGCGGTCTCGAGCCGCTGTTCGCCGTCGCGTTCATGCGCAACCAGGCGGGCGTGATGATGCCCGACGTGAACGAGGACTTCGTCGCGATCGCGAAGCGCGAGGGCTGGTACAGCGAGGAGCTCATGGAGCGCATCGCGAAGACCGGCACCGTCGAGCATCCGGAAGTGCCGAAGAAGTGGCAGCGCGTCTTCGTGACGGCCAACCTGATCGCCCCCGAGTGGCACGTGCGCATGCAGGCGGCCTTCCAGCAGCATTGCGACTCGGCGATCAGCAAGACGACGAACTTCGCGCACACGGCGACGGTCGAGGACGTCCGCGCGATCTACGAGCTCGCCTATGAGCTCAAGTGCAAGGGCGTCACCGTCTACCGCGACGGCTCGCGCGACAACCAGGTGCTGTCGACGGGCGCGACCGAGCAGGCGGCGGCGAACCGCGACAAGGACAAGGCGGACAAGCGCCAGCTCGGCGAGCTGCAGGGGACGATCTCCGAGCTCGACGCGGAGATCGAGCGGCTGCGCAAGGCGCTGTTCGACAGCGAGGCGGAGAACCTCCAGCGCCGCGCGAAGCGCGCGCGCCCGGACAAGCTCCGCGGGACGACGCTGCGCAAGGAGACGCCGTTAGGCACGATGTTCGTGAACATCACCGAGGACGACCGCGGGCAGCCCTTCGAGGTGTTCGTGACGCTGGGCAAGGCCGGCGGGAGCGCGATGGCCGACGCGGAGGCGATGGGGCGGCTCATCTCGCTGGCGCTTCGCTCGGGGATCCCGCTGATGGAGATCCACAAGCAGCTCCGCGGCATCTCGTCGGACCGCGCGGTCGGCCTCGGCCCGAACAAGGTCCTCTCCGTGCCGGACGCGATCGGCATCGCGCTCTACGAGTGGTATCAGGACAAGACGCAGGGCGTGCAGCAGGAGCTGATCGCCAACTCGGGCCCCTCGGTGCCGGCGCGCGAGATCAGCGTCGCCCCGGTGTCCAACACCGGCGGCACGCAGCCGATGAGCGGCTTCGAGTTCGACAACGGCGCGCAGGCGTTCATGGGGACGTGCCCGGACTGCGGAAGCCAGATGGAGTACGCGGAAGGGTGCGTGAAGTGCCACGTCTGCGGGTTCTCGGAGTGCGGGTGAGCGCGATACGACGCTGAGGCGCAGCGAAGGAAGCGGGCCGGACGAACATCGTCCGGCCCGCTCTTTCTTCTGCGCCAGCGGTGTCGCGCGCACGGGTCGTGCGTGGTCGGCTGCCGTGCGCACCCGAACTTCCGCGATGCTCGCCGCCGCGACCCTGGCCGTGGGCTGCGCCTCGCTCTCCGGCGCCCCCGCCTACCACGGTCCGAAGTCCGACCACTTCGACGGCACGCGCTTCCACAACTACGTCCCGATCGCCGACAACCAGATCGAGGACGCGATCCGGAACGTGCAGCACTCGGTGCAGGGAAAGCGCGGTCGGTGGACGAGCTGGGAGGAGATCGTCACGGACTCACCGCCGCCGCGCGTCGGAGGTGGAGAGCTGCGCGTCACCTTCGTCAACCACTCCACGGTGCTGATCCAGACGGACAGCATCAACATCCTCACCGATCCGATCTGGTCGAAGCGCGCGAGCCCGTTCTCGTGGATCGGGCCGAAGCGACACCGGCCGCCGGGGATCCGCTTCGAGGACCTGCCGCCGATCGACGTCGTCCTCCTCAGCCACAACCACTACGACCACCTCGACCTGCCGACGCTGCGCCGGCTCGTCGCGCGATTTCATCCGCGGATCGTCACGGGGCTCGGCAACGCGAAGTGGCTGGCGAAGAACGGCGTGCCCGGCGCCGACGACATCGACTGGTGGCAGACGATCTCGATCCGCCCGGGCGTGCAGGTGGCCGGAGTGCCGGCCCAACACTGGTCGGCGCGATCGCTGAGCGACGAGTGGCGCACGCTCTGGCTCGGCTTCGTCGTCGAGACGCCGACGGATACCGTCTACTACGCGGGGGACACGGGCTATGCGCCCTTCTTCCCGCAGATCCGCGACCGCTTCGGCGCGATCCGGCTCGCGATCCTGCCGATCGCGCCGCAGCGCCCTCGCCGCGCGATGGCGGCGCGACACATGTCGGCGAGCGACGCGGTGCGCGCGGCGGAGGAGCTGCACGCGTTCACCGCGCTCGCGGTGCACTTCGGAACGTTCCAGCAGGGCGACGATTCGGAGGAGGAGCCGGTCGACTCCCTTGCCGTCGTGCTCGGGCGCGAGGGAGACCGCGCGCCGCCGTTCTGGGCGTTGCGCAACGGGGGCGCGAAGCTCATCCCTCGCCGTCCTTGAGCGCGCGTAGCGTGTCTGGCGGCGGTCAGTGGAACAGCGACGAGAGGAAGTCGCCGCGGAAGGTGATGCTCGGCACGATGATCAGGTCGCTCCGCCGGATGCCTAACGCGGAGTGGTCGTAGTAGATCCCGATCTCGGGAGTGACACCCGCGTCGCGTCCGCCCAGTCGCAGCCCCAGAAAGCCGCCGGCGGTCGGGCGGTCGCTGGGCACGTCGCTGGAGAGCGGGACGACCTGGACCACGCGCAGCCCGCCGTATGGAACCGCGCGTCGATCCTCGCGCGCCGAGACGATCAGGGAGAGCTCACCTTCGGCGTGCTGGCCCCAGTTCACGAAGCCCCCGCCGGCCATCACCGCGACGGCGACGCCCGTGTCCGCGGCGGCCGCCGCGGGCTTCGCGTCGACCCGGTGCTTGTAGTTGACGACGACGCCGCTCCACGAGGGGACGCGCACGCCGAAGTCGGAACGGTCGTCGATTCCGTAGCGAAGCTCCGTGTCGAGGCCGGGCATCGTCGCGGCGGTGGTGTCACCCTTCGCCTCGAAGCCGTTCGGGATCACGAACGCGGTGGACGCCCGCGTATGCTCTCCGGCGGGCACGGTGCGCGCCGTGCTGCCGACGGAATACGGGATGCACGCGCCGAGCGAGACGCCGGCGAGGATGGCGAGGCCGCAGATGATGGTCGAACGCACGAATGCTCTCCGCTGAGGGTCGGAGAGCATTCTAGGAGCCCGGCGAGGGGCGGCACATACGCTGGATGACGTAGGAAACGGGGAGTACGGGGGTACGGGGGTACGGGGGTACGGGGGTACGGCACTGCCATGTCGCAGTCCCGTACTCCCGTAAACCCCGTACTCCCCCGCTAGTGCGCGTCCACCGGCATCCCCGCGCCGGGCGTCGGACGCTTGAGGAGGAGCACCGCGGGCGACACGGCGACGAAGGCGATGAGGATCATGATCCAGGCGTCGTTGAAGCTGCGCATCGATGCCTGCTGCATGACCTGGCCGTTCAGCGCGGCGAGCGCCGCCGACTTCGCCGGGATGGGCGCGAAGCCGCGGCTGATGAACCCCGCGGTGAGCGCCTGCAGGCGCGCGTCGGTCGCCGCCGAGCCGGCGACCACGCTGCTCACGAGGTCGACGCGGTGCATCGCGGTGTGCTTCGTGACGTAGTTGGCGAGGATCGCGATCCCGAAGGCGCCGCCGAGCTGGCGCGAGAGGTTGATCAGTCCCGATGCCTGCTGCGCCTCGCTCGGCTTGAGGCTCGCGTAGGCGACGTTGTTGATGGGCGCGAAGAGGAAGCCGAGCCCCAGGCCACGGATGATGAGCGCCGCGCGCACGTCGGGCTCGCCCGCGGCGGTGGTCAGATGGCCGAGCTGCCACATCGAGAGGACGAAGAGCGCGATCCCGATGGTGATGAGGACGCGCGCGTCGGCCTTCGGCTTGGCGCCGTTGAGCATGGCGCCGCAGAAGAGCGCGGTCGCGCCGGTGGCGAGTCCGCCGGGGAGCATGGCGAGCCCCGTCTCGGTGGGGGTGAAGTGGAGAATCCCCTGCGCGAAGAGGGGAAAGATGAACACGCCCCCGTAGAGCCCGAAGCCGAGGGAGACGAAGAGAAAGATCGACGCGGCGAGCTGCTGATTCTTGAGGACGCGAAAGTTGACGACCGGATGCTTGTTGCGCGGGGTGAGCTCCCACCAGAGCATGGTGATCAGCGAGGCCGCGGAGAGAATCGTCAGCCGGAGAATGAGATTGCTCTCGAACCAGTCCTTCGCGTTGCCTTCCTCGAGGACGTACTGCAGCGCCCCGACGCCGACGGTGAGCAGCCCGATGCCGAGCCAGTCGACGTCGCCGCCGCGCTTCGCCTGCTGGTCGGGGGGATCATGGAGAAAGGTCGTCACGAGCAGCACCGACGCGACACCGATCGGCACGTTGATGAAGAAGCACCAGTTCCAGGTGTAGTTGTCGGTGATCCAGCCGCCCAACGTCGGGCCGAGAGTCGGGGCGACGATGATGCCGAGGAGGAAGACCGCCTGCACGAGTCCCTGCTCCTCGCGCGGGAAGATCTGCCGCAGGGTGGCCTGGGCGGTGGAGAGCAGTGCCGCGCCGCCCGCGCCCTGGAGGATGCGCCAGAACACGAGCTCGACGAGCGAGTGCGACGTGCCGCAGAAGAACGACGCGACGACGAAGAGAATGATCGACGCCGTGAGATAGCGCTGGCGCCCGAAGCGTTCGGTGAAGAACGCGGTCATCGGGAGGAAGATGACGTTCGAGAGGATGTAGCCGGTGCTGACCCAGCCGATCTCTTCCTGCGTGGCGCCGAGGTTCCCCGCCATCTGCGGGAGGGCGACGTTGATGATGGTGGTGTCGAGCACCTCCATGATCGCGGCGGTGATCAGCCCGAGGAGGATGAGCCAGCGGTATTTCTCGACGTGCGCCGCCGCGGCGCGGAAGGCGCCCGAACGGGTGAGCGCCGGTGGGTACGCCGGGGCGGCCTGACTTGCCGGTTCTGCTTCTGCTGAGGTGCTCATCTATCAGTGCTGAGGTGGCGACAGGGAAGCCCGAAAGATAATCGTTTACTGACTCAAAGGTCAGTAACGGGTCGCGGATCTCGCGAGTTCCCGGGGGGCGATCCCCGATCCGCCGGGGCGCGGCATGTGCGCCGCTCGCACGCTGCCGACCTCGACGGGACCGGCGCGCGGCCGCGGTCCGCGCGTTGCAACCTCCGTCGCGGGATCGTGGACGCCAACTCGAGCGGAGGAAGGGCTGTGGCGAAGAAGAAAGCGACGCACGGTGATCCGAAGGACGAACGCGCGATGAAGGCGTCCTCGGCGACGGCGGAGAGCAAGGCGCGCCGGGGGTCGCGCGTCGGCGAGCAGTATCGCGAGATCCAGCAGCGGATCGACAGGAAGGACGAGGCGCGCGAGAAGAAGGGGACCCAGGACGAGAAGAGCGAGAAGAGCGTGCAGACGGGCGCGCGCCGGCAGCCGGGGAAGGGCGATCTCCCGGAACAGCACCTCGCGAAGCCGGGGCTCGAGGCGGACCTCGACCTGCAGCCGCGCTACCTGGCGGCGAACTACAAGGGATCGGAAAAGCTGAAGGACATGGTCGCGATCATCACCGGGGGCGACTCCGGGATCGGCCGCGCGGTGGCGGTGCTCTACGCGCGCGAAGGCGCGGACGTCGCGATCGTCTATCTGCCCGAGGAGCAGCGGGACGCGGAGGAGACGCAGCGCGCCGTCGAGAACGAAGGGGGGCGCTGCCTGCTGCTGCCGGGCGACGTGTCGCGCTTCGACTTCTGTGAGGGCGTCGTCGAGCGGACGCTCGAGGAGTTCGGGCGACTGGACATCCTCGTCAACAACGCGGCGTTCCAGGAGCACGCGAAGTCCCTCGACGAGATCACGCCGGAGCACTTCGATCGCACCATCAAGACGAACCTCTACGGCTACTTCTTCATGGCGAAGGCCGCGCTGCCGCACCTGAAGAAGGGGAGCTCGATCATCAACACGGGATCGGTGACGGGGCTCGAGGGGAACAAGGATCTGCTCGACTACTCGACGACGAAGGGCGGGATCCACGCCTTCACGCGGTCGCTCTCCGAGAACGTGCTCGACAAGGGGATTCGCGTGAACGCGGTGGCGCCGGGCCCGGTGTGGACGCCTCTCAATCCAGCGGACAAGCCGGCGAAGGACGTCGCCGAGTTCGGGACGCGGACGCCGATGAAGCGTCCGGCGCAGCCAGAGGAGCTGTCGCCGCTGTACGTGTTCCTCGCGGCGCCGTCGTGCTCCAGCTACATCACCGGCGAGGTCGTGCCGGTGGTGGGCGGCCACACCGGCGGGTGATCCAGGGCGATTGCCGGCCCGTGATGCACGCGGATGCCTAACGCGCGACGACGCCGCGGACGCCGCGGGAGATGAGGATGGAGACCCCGGCGAGGACGCGCGGCAGGGCGAGCCCGCCGGGCGAGGCGAGATAGCGCGGCTCCCAGAGGGGATCGAACTTCTCCTTGTACTGCCGGAGTCCCTGGAAGTTGTAGAAGTGCTCGCCGTGCCTGTACAGCCAGGCGCCGGCGCGCGCCCACATCGGTCCGAGCTCGCGGCGCTCGACGCCGGAGAGCGGGGCCATCCCGAGATCGAAGCGGCGGTAGCCGTGCTCTCGTCCCCAGAGCATCAGCTGCACGACGAGGAACTCCATCGAGCCGCGGGGCGCGTCGGCGGCGTGGCGCATCAGATCGACGGAGAGCTCCTCGCGGCCCGCGCTCGCCCAGAGGTTGGCGAAGGCGACGATCCGGTCGCCGACGCGGACCACCGCGACTGGAAAGCTGGCGAGGTAACGCTCGTCGAAGTAGCCGATCGAGAATCCCTTTTCCCTCGTGTTCTTGCGCGCGAGCCACTCGTCGGAGACGCGCCGCAGCTCCGGGAGCAGCCGCGGCACCTCGCCGGCCTCGTGCACCTCGAAGCGGCCGCCCTCGGCCTCGACTTCCTTCAGCGTCCGGCGCAGCCCCTTCCGCGATCCGCCGGCGAGGGAAAAATCCTCGAGCGGAACGATCGCCGTCTCGCCGAGCTTGATCAGCGAGAGCCCGAGGTCGATGCAGAAGGGAAGCGACGCGCTGGAGATCGAGTAGAAGACCGCCCACGCGTCGTGGCGGTCGGCTTCCTCGCGGAAGCGCCACGCGAGCTCGCGGTGCTCCGCCACCGGGCCGACCGGATCGCCGAGCGCGACCCAACTGCGCCCGGCGACGCCGTACATGATGAAGGCACGCCGCGACTCGGCGAAGAGCAGTCGCTTGTCTCCGAGCAGCGCGAGGTTGGCGACGGTGCTCGGCGCGCTCGCGACGATCGCGCGGACCTCGCCGAGCTCGCCGGGGTCGGCGACCGGCGCGAGCTCGGGGCGCGCGCCGCGGAGGAGGCGGAGGAGCGCGTAGATCGCGAGCGCCGCGACGACGAACGCGGTCGCCCGAAGAAAGCGCGCGGCGTCCGCGTGCGTCGCGAAGCGGAGAAGCAGCCCGCTCGAGAACGGATTGCGGCGGAAGGAGAGCAGGCCGAGCCAGATGCTCGCGCCGACCACCGTCGCCACCGCGACGATCCACTGCGGGGTGAAGGGCTCGTTCATCAGGCGCGTGCGCCGATAGAAGGCGTCGCGCGCCGGGAGCAGCGCGCCGGCGACGGCGCAGAGGATCAGCGCCTCCTCCCAGTCGAGTCCCTTGAGCAGCGACATCAGCGCGCCGAGCGCGAGGAGCGCGAGCGTCAGGTGATAGGCGACGTCGAGCCGGCGGCGGATCCCCCAGGCGACGACGAGCAGCGCCGCGCCGGTGAGGCTCGCGGTGACGTGCGACGCCTCGATCAGGCCTAACGGCAGCCAGGCGTCGAGCAGGCTCACCCGGCTGCGGACCGACGGGGTCGCGCCGGAGAAGAGCAGCACCGCGCCGGCGACGAAGGTGGCGAGGCTGAGCGCGTGCGGCACGATGGCCGGAACCCATCGCGTCGCCAGATCGGCGGTGGCGCGCAGCGGAACGCGGCGGCGGATCTCGTAGCCGGTCAGCAGCATCACGGCGACGACGAAGGGAAGAAAGTAGTAGACGAGCCGGTAGGCGAGCAGCGCGCCGACGGCCTCGTGCGGACCGAGATACGGCGCGAGCAGGTGCACCATCAGCGCGTCGAAGACACCGAGCCCGCCAGGCACGTGGCTGACGAGGCCCGCGAACTGCGCGAGGAGGAACGCGCCGAGAAATGGCGCGTACGCCGGCCGCGCGTTCGCGGGGAGGATCGCGTAGAGAACGGCGCCGGCGACGCCCCAGTCCGCGGCGGCGATCGCCAGCTGCCTGAGCGCGGTGGGGAAGCGCGGTACGGCGATCTCGATCGCCGCGATGCGCAGCGGCGCGCGCCGCGTCGCGCTCCAGAGCAGGTACAGCGCGACGAGCAGCAGCGCGAGCCCGCCGGCCCCGCGCACGACGACCAGCGGAAGGTGAAGCAGGGCCACAGTCCCGCGCGGCTCGAAGAGGAACACCACGCCGGCGATCGCGACGACGCCGAGCAGGAAGGTGGTGCTCGCGAATCCCGCCGCGGCGGTGATCTCCGCCGTCGACAATCCCCATGCGGACCAGAACCGGTAGCGGACCGCGCCACCGGTGAAGAGGGAGAAGCCGAGCGTCTGGCTCAATCCGTAGGCGATCACCGAGCCGAACGCGACACGGCGCATCGGCAGCTCGCGTCCGACGTAGCGCAGGGCGAGCCAATCGTACGCGGGGAGGATCGCGTAGGCGAGCACCGCGAAGGCGAGCGCGTACAGCAGTCGCTCGCCGGGGATGCTCCAGAGCGCGTGGACGATGTCACGCGTCCGGTACTGTCCGAGCTCGCCGTGCAGCGCGTGGAGCGCGAGCGCGACCAGCGCGAAGACGACGATGGGGCCGAGCCAGCGCGCCAGACGGGAACGCGGACCGGCCGCGGGGCCGAACGCTTCCAGGGAAGTGGGGGTCGGCGTCGTCATCGGGATGATCTACCGTGCGAACGCGCCACGGGTCCATCGAAGAATGGCGGCGGGACGCGGGACGCGCATCGGGGCTGCCCTCTACTTCGCGCGCCGCGTCGGTGTCGCCGCGAGCGGGTCGTCCGGCCAGTGGTGCTTCGGGTAGCGCCCGCGGAGGTCCTTCCGGACGTCGAAGTAGCCGGTCCGCCAGAACCCGGCGAGGTCGCGGGTGACCTGCACGGGGCGGTGCGCGGGCGAGAGCAGGTGGAGGGTGAGCGGAACGCGCCCGCCGCCGACCCGGGGCGTCTCGGTGAGACCGAACATCTCCTGCAGGCGGACGGCGAGCACCGGGGCGCCGGCGTCGGAGTAGTCCACCGGGATGCGCGAGCCGCTCGGCACCTCGACGTGCGTGGGAGCGATCGCGTCCAGCTCGGCGCGCCGCTTCCAGCCGAGGCGGTCGAGGAGGAGCGCGCCGAGGTCGAGACGTCGCAGGTCGTCGAGCCGGCGCATGCCATGGAGATGCGGGGCGAGCCAGCCGCTGACGGACCCGCCTAACGCTTCGTCGGAGACGTCGGGCCAGTCGGCGTCGAGCGCATGAGCGAAGGCGAGGCGTTGGCGCAGCCGCCGCGCGGCGTCGGTCCAGGGGAGCGCGCCGATCCCGCGCCGCGCGACCGCCTCGGCGAAGGCGCCGGCGACCAGCGCGGGATCGGGGTCGCCGAGCGCGACGTCGGAGAGCACGATCGCACCGAGCCGCTCGCGCCGGCGCGCCTGCACCGCGCCGGTCTCCTCGTCGAAGTACACGCTCTCCTCGCGGAGGATGTCGGCGGCGAAGAGCGCGCGCAGCTCCGCCTCGTCGAGCGCGGCGGCGAGACGGATCCGGCTCTCGCCGCGCTGCCCGTCCAGGTCGGCGATGGCGAGGAGCTCGCTGCCGGTGAGCGACTGCTCGCCGGCGAGTGAGGCGCCGCCGCCCCCGCGCATCAGGTAGCGGCCTGGCTGCCCCTCGCGGCGCTTCGCGATCCGGTCGGGGTAGGCGAGCGCGACGAGCCCGCCGATGCCGATCGCGCCGGACGGCGCGCTGGCCTCGCG
>JABFXC010000025.1 GCA_013361935.1 Gemmatimonadaceae bacterium | reverse complement strand
GGGATCGCCTTGCTCATCGCCCCCGCCCACAGCAGCGTCAGCACCACCGTCGGGACGACGGCGAACGCGAAAAGGATCAGCGACAGGCGGGCACGGAAGTCGAGCGCGCGCCAGCGGCTGCTCCCTCCACCCGTCGTCGGCTCTTCCTCTCGCTTCATCCCAGAAGGCGCCACAGGGTTTGCGCTGTACGGCATGCTTCGAGCGCCGGTTTCGGTCTCGCGGCCGCCGTCGCCGGCGGCATCCCAGGTCCAAGCTAAGCGTCGTTCACCCTCTCCGCACGACTCACGAACCCCCGGAACCGATGAAGCACCACACCGACTACCTCACCTTCGAGACCCGCGCGCGCCAGGAGATCATCGACATCACCGACGACGTCGAGCGCTGCCGCGCCGCCGCCGGGATCGCCGAAGGGATGGTGCTCGTCTCGGCGATGCACATCTCGGCGTCGGTGTTCGTGAACGACCACGAGCCGAATCTCTGGGGCGACATCCTGAAATGGCTCGAGGAGCGCATCGCTCCCTGGTCTCCTGACCGCTACCGCCACAACTCCGGCACCGGCGAGGACAACGCCGCCGCGCATCTCCGCTCGATCACCGTCGGCCACGAAGTCATCGTCCCCGTCACGAAGGGCGAGCTCGATCTCGGCCCCTGGCAGCGCATCTTCTACGGCGAATGGGACGGCCAGCGGCCGAAGCGCGTGATCATCAAGGCGATGGGAGAGTGAAGCGCAGGGGCCAGGGGCCAGGCGGAAGGAACGGCGTCACCTGCCGTCAACGCAGCCCCTCACGCCTGGCCCCTGGCCCCCGGCCCTGGCCCATTGCGCCGCCAACCCACGCCGCCAAAAGACCTTACGCCTCGCGTAAACTCAACGGCCCAGCTAGATTCCACGGCTTGACTGACTCACCCGACCGGAGGTCGATGTCGAACGTCTGGACCCTCGATCATGTCTTCGCGACGCGTGCCGATGCGCACCCGGATCGAATCATGGTGGTGTCCGGCGGACGAACGTGGACCTACGGCCAGATGCAGGCGCGAGCGACGTCGCTCGCCGCCGCGCTCGCCGAGTTGGGGATCGGCATGGGCGATCGCATCGCGATCAACCTGCCGAACTGGCCCGAGTGGATCATCACGCTGCTCGCCGCCTCGCGGCTCGGCGCGACGATCGTCCCGGTGAACCCCCAGCTCAACTACCACGAGCTGAAGTACCAGCTCCGCCACGCCGAGGTCTCGGTCGCGGTCACCGCGGAGCGCTTTCGTGATACGGATTACCTCCAGCTCTTCGAGGACCTGATCGCGGAGCTTCCCGACCTGCAGTACGTCGTCACGGTCGGCGAAGAGGAGCTCTGGTACGACGACAGGATCTTCCAGTTCGAGGACCTCGTCTCCAGTGGCGAGGGCCGCCCGGTGCCCGTCGCGCTCGACCTGCGCGACGACACCACCCTGACGATGATCTACACGTCAGGCACGATGGGAAAGCCGAAGGGCGTCTGCCTTTCGCATCGCAGTCTCGTCGAGACCGCGGTGCGCAGCTTCGAGGCGATCGAGATCGAGCCCGCGGATCGCGTGCTCGTCGCGGTCCCCCTCTTCGCGGTCTTCGGCTTCGGTGTCGCGGTGGGAACCCTCGCCGCGGGCGCCACGATCGTGTTGCAGGAAACCTTCAGCGCGGCGGAAGCGATCGAGCTCATCGCCCGCGAGAAGATCTCCCTGCTCCCCGGCGTCCCGACGATGTACCACCTCCTGATGCGCGAACCGACCTTCGATCCGTCCCGCTTCCGTCACCTGCGTTCCGGCGTCGTCGCCGGCAACTCGGCGTCGCCGGACATGGTGCGGCGGATCCGGGGATGGTGCGATGTCCAGATCGCGTACGGCCTCACCGAGACGGGGCCAACGGTCGCCATCACACGCTTCACCGATCCCGAGGAGAAGCGCGCCTCCACGGTCGGACGCCCCATCCCGGGCGTCGAGGTTCGTGCGGTCGATTTCCGCACCGGCGCGCTGCACGGCCCCGAAGCAGTCGGCGAGATCGCCGTTCGGGGATTCAACGTCATGCAGGGCTACGCCCGCATGCCCGGCGAGACCGCCCGGTCGTTCACGCCGGAAGGGTTCTTCCTCACTGGTGATCTCGGCATCATCGACGAGGAGGGCTACCTGCGCGTCGTGGGCAGGAGCAAGGAGACCATCATTCGCGGTGGATATCAGATCTATCCGCGTGAGGTCGAGGATCAGCTCCGCGCCCACCCCGGCGTCGACGACGTCAGCGTGATCGGCATCCCGCACGAAGTGCTCGGGGAGCTGGTCTGCGCCTGCATCGTCCCCGTCGAGGGCGCCGTCATCACGGGACGCGAGCTCAAGGAGTTCGCCCGCGACACGATGGCCGACTACAAGGTCCCTGACCTGGTTCGCTTCTTCGACGCCTTCCCGATGACCGGGACCGGGAAGGTCAAACGCCGTGAGCTCGAGCGCATGGTTGCGCTCGATGCCTCGGCCCTCAGACTCGAGACATCGACATGAATTCGCGTCACCCGTCCGCGCGCGGCTCCTCGCCGAAGCGCGGATCCGTCGCCCCGATGCACCGCGGCCCCCAGGCCCACGCGACGCCCAGCTCCTCGCCGGCCATCGCCTTCCAGGGATTTCCCGGCTTCGCGGCGCCCTTCCACGCGCCTAACGCTGCCCTCCTCATCGACTTCGACAACGTCACGATGGGGATCCGCTCCGACCTCGGCAACGAGCTCCGCAACCTCCTCGGCAGCGACATCATCAAGGGCAAGGTCGCCGTCCAGCGCGCCTACGCCGACTGGCGCCGCTACCCGCAGTACGTCGTCCCCCTCACCGAATCGTCCATCGACATGATCTTCGCGCCCGCGTACGGGACGTCGAAGAAGAACGCGACCGACATCCGGCTCGCCGTCGACGCGATGGAGCTCGTCTTCACCCGCCCGGAGATCGGCACGTACATCCTCCTCTCCGGCGACTCCGACTTCTCGAGCCTCGTCCTCAAGCTCAAGGAGTACGGCAAGTACGTCATCGGCGTCGGCATCCGCGAGTCGTCGAGCGACCTGCTCGTCATGAACTGCGACGAGTACTACAGCTACAACGCCCTCGCCGGCCTCGTGAAGAACAACGAGGAGGAAGCGGTCGCCAAGGACCCCTGGGAGCTCGTCACCGAGGCGATCCAGCGCATGCAGCGCAACGGCGACGTCATGCGCTCCGATCGCCTCAAGCAGGTCATGCAGGAGATCGACGCGAACTTCGACGAGAGCGAGCTCGGATTCTCGAAGTTCTCGAAGTTCACCATGGAGGCCGCGCAGAAGGGGCTCCTCACCGTCACCCGCCTCGAGAACGGTCAGCTCGAGGTCGGGCTCCCCGAGGCGCGCTCCACCGGCCGCGGCGCCCACGCCGCTCCGGCGGCGGCGGCCCCCCGC
>JABFXC010000224.1 GCA_013361935.1 Gemmatimonadaceae bacterium | reverse complement strand
GGAGCCGTGGAGCGACGGGAGGTTCCATGGTGCCGAGCCCCCCAGCCCCTGCGAACGCCTCCCCCGAGCTCCCCGGCTCCCTGTTACATCCAGCCAAGGCCATGAACGTTTTTGGGGCGTGCCAGGCGAGACCATCTCGCCCGCGCCCAGGAAAGAATGAAATCGGCAAGATCCGCGTCGATCCGCCACGATCCGCGTCCGTAGTTCACCGCGTGCGCAGCCGAGCGCGCCCGGACCTCCATCAACCTTTCCCGGTCAGGAGTTGTCTCAATCCTGTAATCCCGTCGTATTCCCCGGGCGCAGGGCGACGTGGTGAAGGTCAAGGTTGGGTCAACTCGCGAATCCCGCCGGTGCGCACCCCGTATTGAGGTGTCACACTGGAGCCGCGATTCCCGCCTCCGTTACCAGGGTCCTCCCATGGAAACGCCTACCGTCATTCAGATCATCGAGGACAACAAGAGCTTCGCGAACGGGATCCGGAACGTCCTCGAGATCGAGGGCTACCGCGTCCGCGTCGATCACGAAGGCGTGCCCGGGCTCGCCTTCGCTCGCATGGGCCACCCCGATCTGATCATCCTCGACCTCATGCTCCCCGACATCGACGGCTATCGCGTGCTCCGCGCGATCCGCGACACGGGAGGCTCGATGCCGGTGCTGATCCTCAGCGCGCGCAACGAGGAGGCGGACAAGATCCTCGGCTTTCGCACGGGCGCGGACGACTACGTGACGAAGCCCTTCTCGCTGATGGAGCTGCTCGCCCGCGTCGGCGCGCTGCTCCGCCGGGCGAAGCGTCCGGGCGACCCGGAGTGGACGGACAACGGGGTCGCGAGACTGAGCGAGGAACTCGAGATCAACCTCCGCCAGCGCACGCTCACCTGCCGCGGCGAGCCGATCGCCCTCGCCCCCAAGCAGTTCGACCTGCTCGCCGCGCTCGCCGCGCGCCAGGGCGCCGTCGTCTCGCGCGCGGACATCCTCAAGGAAGTCTGGGGCTACCGCCACGAGGTGGTCAGCCGCACCGTCGACACCCACATCCTCGAGCTCCGCAAGAAGCTCGAGGAGCACGGTGCCGACCCGCAGCTCATCGTCACCGTGCGCCGCACCGGCTACCGCCTCGCCATCGACCCCGCGCTGATCCCGGCCCACCCCTCGTCCCACGAGCTGCGCGCCGCGCGGGCGCCGATGCGCGCGTGAGGCGAGAAGCGCCGGGGAGAACGCGACGCGAACGACGCGGCTCGGCGAACGACGCACGCGGATCAGCGCGGATACCGCTGCTGATCGTTGTTCTCGGGCGTCCGCATGACCACATGGTCTCGCCCGACGCGCCCCAAAAAAGCTCATGGCCTCGGCTGTATCCAACAGGGAGCCATGGAGGCCGGGGGAGGCGTTCGCAGGAGCTCTAGCTCACCACGAGAGCACCTCCCGTACCTCCACGGCTCCCTGTTATTCACAGGCGAGCAATAGTGAACCGGATCGGCGCGGCGCGGTTGCAGCTGCCGAGCCGTCTGCCTAACGGTGCGCGCGGCCCTCCTGATCTCCCCCTCACGAATTGACGCAAAGCTGACCCTCCTCCGCTGGCATGCGGCGTAGCTTCGCGCGACTCCTACAAGCACGCAGCACCACAATCCAGGGAGGGCGACAGATGCGCCAGGTTTCTCGGTGGATGGCCGCCTGCCTGCTTCTCGCGTCGCTGCCGGCGATCGCCGGGGCGCAGGGAGCGGGCGGCACACGACGCGTCACCGGACGCGTGACGGAGCAGGGCAACGACCGGCCGCTGGCCGCGGCGACCGTGCAGGTCGTCGGCACCGCCTTCGGCACCACGACCACCGACGACGGCAGCTTCGCCGTCGTCGCGCCGGAGGGGGACGTCACCCTCCGCGTTCGACGCATCGGCTTCAAGGCACGCGAGGTCGCCGTGCCCGCGGGCCAGCAGAGCGCCGACGTCGCGCTGCAGCAGGACGTGCTCCAGCTCGAGACGCAGGTCGTCACCGGCCAGGCGACGACCATCTCCAGCCGCAACGCGGCCAATGCGGTCGCGGTCGTCAGCGCCGATCAGCTGAACCGCGCACCGGCGCAGACGGTCGACAACGCGCTGCAGGGCAAGATCCCCGGCGCGGTCATCAGCCAGAACTCCGGCGCTCCCGGCGGCGGCACGCAGGTGATGATCCGCGGCGTCAACACGGTGAACGGCCAGTACCAGCCGCTCTACGTCATCGACGGCGTGATCGTCAACAACGACGCGTTCCCTAACGGTCTGAACGCGATCAGCGGCGCCGGCGTCGCGACGTCGGCGCAGGTCGCCGCCGCGGGCGGCGTCGGCCAGCAGGGCTCGACGATCGTCTCCACACAGGACCAGCAGGTGAACCGCATCGCCGATCTCAACCCGAACGACATCGAGTCGGTCGAGGTCCTCAAGGGTCCCTCGGCGGGGGCGATCTACGGATCGAAGGGCGCGAACGGCGTCATCATCATCACCACGAAGCAGGGGAAGGCCGGACGCCCGACCCTCGACTTCACCCAGCGCGTCGGCACGCAGCAGCTCGCGAAGAAGTACGACCTCCGCTGCTTCTCGCAGTCCGAGGCCGCGGCGTACATCGACGCGCACGCCACCGGTTTCGGCTTCACCTCGGCGCAGTACTTCGCCGATCACCGCTACGCCGGCTGCCAGGATCCACAGGAGCAGCTCTTCAGCGGCGACGGGGTCTCGTACGAGAGCGCCGGCTCGCTCCGCGGCGGCGTCGGCACCGGATCGTACATGCTCTCCGGCTCGGCGAAGCGCGATCAGGGGCTGATGCGCAACACCGGCTACAGCAAGCAGGGGCTGCGCGCCAACCTCTCGCAGTCGCTCGGCTCGCGCGTCGTGCTGCGCGGATCGGCGGAGATCCTCCACACCCTCACCGAGCGGGGCATCTCCGGCAACGACAACACGACCATCAATCCGATCACGATCATCTCGGCGACGCCGACCTTCTTCGACTTCGCGACGAAGGATCCGACCACCGGCGACTACGCCCGCAACCCCTGGCTCGGCAACGGCGGCAACGTCCTCCAGGAGGCCGCGCAGGTCCGGACGCCGGAGAACGTCTATCGCGGCATCGGCTCGTTGCAGGGGAGCCTCCAGCTCTGGAGCTCGCAGCGGCAGACGCTCGAGCTCCAGGCCGTCGGCGGCTTCGACACCTTCAGCGACGATGGCCGCGTCTACTCGCCGCCGACGACGTACATCGAGCAGTCGGGCGCGATCTCGCCCTTCCCGGGCACCATCGTCAACTCGAAGGCGAGCGTCCAGAACGCGAACGTCAACCTCTCCGGCACGCACCACCTGATCTTCTCGCCGGCGACGTTCACCACCTCCGCCGGCCTCCGCCAGGAGCGCGCGCAGGCGGACTTCGTCACCAACCTCGGCCAGGGTCTCTTTCCCGGCATCACCAACTTCGCCGGCGCGACGCAGACCGCGGCGTCCGACGGCCAGGTGCTGACGAAGACGTTCTCCTACTACGCCCAGGAGGAACTCCTCGCCCTCGACGAGGCGCTGCTGCTCACCGCGGCGATCAACGCCGAGCGAGCGAGCACGAACGGCGATCCGCGGAAGTTCTACACCTTCCCCAAGTACGCGGCGTCGTACCGGCTCCCCTTCGCGATCCCGGCGACCGACAACTTCAAGGTGCGCCTCGCCTACGGAAAGGCGGGCAACCGCGTCCCGACGAACTTCAAGTACACCTTCCTCCAGAACCAGCCGTACGCCGGCGTCGTCGGGCTGCGTCCGGCGGCGATCGTCGGGCTCGAGGACATCAAGCCCGAGGTGACCACGGAGACCGAGGGCGGCTTCGACGCGCAGTTCCTCGACGGCCGCGCTGGGCTCGAGCTCACCCTCTACCGGAAGACGACGCGCGATCTCGTGCTCCAGGCGGGCGTGTCGCCGGCCACCGGCTTCACGACCGTCACCGTCAACGGCGGCGCGCTGCGCAACAGCGGCACCGAGATCGGCCTGCGGCTCGCGCCGCTCTCCTCGTCGAGCCGCGTGCAGTGGACCTCGTTCACCACCTACGCGGCGAACAGGTCGCTCGTGACCGAGCTGCCGGTGGCGCCCTTCCTCGCCGGCCAGCTCTTCAGCGAGCGCTATGGCGCGGCCAAGGTGCAGCAGGGACAGCCTAACGGCGTCGTCGTCGCCTTCGACGGACGCAATCCCGACGGCACGCGCCACGAGGTCTTCTTTGGCCAGGCGGAGCCCGACTTCCAGATGGGCTTCACCAACGACATCACCGTCGGCCCCGTGCGGCTCTCGTCGCTGCTCGACTGGCACAAGGGCGGGTGGGTCGCGAACCTGACGAACAGCTACTTCGACTTCAATATCCCGGGCGGCAGCCTCGCCGACACCGCGGTCGTCGCCAAGCGCGCCGCCGCCTTCGCCGCCGGCCACCCGGTCTACCTCGAGCGTGGCACCTTCGTGAAGCTCCGCGAGGTGTCATTCTCCTACATCGTTCCCGAGCAGTGGTCCACCGCGATCTTCCGCGGCTCGGCGCACGATCTCCGCGTCGAGCTGAGCGGGCGCAACCTCAAGACGTGGACACGCTACTCGGGCTACGACCCGGAAGTCTCGAACTTCGGCAACCAGGCGCTCGGCCGCTTCCAGGACGTGACGCCATATCCGCCGAGCCGGACGTTCTTCCTGTCCCTCGTCGGTTCCTTCTGATCATCGAGCCCACACCCATGCGCAAACTCTCAGCTGCATTCGGCGCGGTGCTCGTGCTGGCCACCGCGTGCATGGACAACCCCGTCTCGCCGAGCCGCGACCAGGTCGTGGCTGGATCACCCCAGAGCCTGCAGACGCTGGCGACGGGGATCCTCGGCGCGACGCGCGCGGCGACCGGCACGGTCGCCTGGGACTTCCTCTACGGAGGAATCGACGCCCGCGACGTGCTCCGTCTCGATCCGAACGACAACCGCTTCACCCAGGAGTTCTACGTCACCACGCCCGACCCGAGCTCGTTCGTCGGCTCGGCGAGCTGGCAGCGGTACTACATCGCGAACCGCGCGATCATCAACCTCTACGACCAGCCGGCGTTCACCACCCTCGCGGCGGGCGATCAGGCGATCACGCGCGGCTTCTTCAACACCGTGAAGGCGTTGAACTACATCAAGGTCTTCGAGACACGCGACTCGCTCGGCATCGCGCTCATGCTCAAGGAGCCGTCGGCGCTGCCGCCGATCCTCTGCAAGCCGAGCGCGCTCGCCGGAATCTCGGCGCTGCTCGATTCCGCGTACGCCGATCTCACCGCGAGCGGCACGTCGACCGACCTCCCGTTCACCGCGGCGGGCTTCGACCTGCACGGCGACTATACGACGAAGGACGGGATCATCCGCTTCAACCGCGGGCTGAAGGGGAAGGTCGAGATTCTCCGCGCGACGAGCCGTCAGGCGTCGACGGGGACCGCCGGCTTCACCGCTGCGCTCGCGGCGCTCGACATCGCCCTCGCCGGCGCACCCGCGTCGCCCGACGCGGCGTTCCTCGCCGAGGGACCGTACTACCTCTTCAACTCCGCGTCCCCCGAGTCCTTCCCGAACCCGCTCGGCGGCGACACGAAGATCGGCCTGACGGACAACTTCCTGAACGGGTACATGGCGGGCGATCTTCGCCAGGCGAACGTCTACACGGTGGCGAACCCGCAGCAGGCGCAGGGCTACAGCTTCACGAAGTCCTACGTCTACACGAAGGGCGATCAGCTCAACCGCCCGATGGCGATGATCCGCAACGCGGAGCTCTATCTGCTCCGCGCCGAAGCGAAGCTCGGCCTGAACGATCTCCCCGGCGCCACGGCGGACGTCAACGCCGTGCATGTCGGCGAGGGCGGGCTCGCGAAGTACGCGGACTTCACCACGCGTGATCAGGCGATCGCCGCGCTGAACTACGAGTACCGCTACTCGCTGGTGCTCGAGGGGTGGCAGCATCTATCCCTCCTGCGGCGCTACGGCCTGCTGACGTCGGCGTACGTCAACCAGGCGGGAACGCCTAACGGCGGCGCCGGCGACCCGCTCAACTCCGTCCTCCCGATCCCGGTCGCCGAAGTGACCGCCCGGAACGGCGCGACGGCCTGTCAGTAGGGAGTCGGGGCTACGGGAGTACGAGAGTACGCAACTGCCACATGGCAGTACCGTACTCCCGTACTCCCGTACTCCCGTACTCCCGTACTCCCGTACTCCCGTACTCCCGCACTCCCGGCCTTTCGAATGTCTCTCCACTTCCCGACGACCCGCCCTACCGAGCCGCGCGAGCGGAGTGGGAGCATCCCCTCCGGCGCGCGGTCTGGCGCGTTCATGACGGGACGCTGGGATCGCTGGCGGCCGGGGCTGCACATCGCCGTACTCCTTCTCATCCTCGCCGGGAGCGCGACGCTGGTGGTCGAGAGCTGGCTCTCGCATCGCTCGTTCGCCGCGCGGTCGACGGAAGCGTCGCGCGCGCTCGCGTTCGAAGCGGCGGCGAATCTCTCGCGCTCCGCCGAGAGCCGGTTGAACTACTCGCTCGGCCTGTACTTCACCCCCGTCGCGAGCCGGCTCGACTACGACACCCCCGCGCGGCGCGAGGACTTCGCGCGGATGGCGCTCGAGCCGCCGCGCGAGGGATGCGCGGTGGCCTCGCTCTGCGCGGGCGGTCCCGCGCGCACCACTTTCCACTACGACCTGCGCACCGAGGAGTGGACCACCACCGGCGCGCCCATCGGCCCCGACGCGGCGAAGGCGATCCGCGACTCGGTGCGCGACGAGGCGCTCAACCGCTACAAGCCGGCGTGGCAGCTCGCGGTGCTCACCGTGCCGGTGGCGGGGAAGCAGCACATCGTCCTCTACCGCCTCGCCTTCGACGCGGCCGGAAAGCCGGCGACGGTGAACGGTCTCGAGCTCGACATGCCGCGCGTCGGCCGCGAGATGTTCGGCCGGACCGTCGCGCAGATGCCCCTGCTCGCGTCGGCGCGCTCGCGCTCCACCGCGGGAACGACCTCCGAGTGGCAGGCGGGCGAGGAAAACGGAAAGCTGTTTTCCATCCACGTCATCTCCGCCGAGGGGCTCGACTATCTGAAAGCCGGCCTCCCGGCGGCGCAGGCGCCGGTGCTCGCGCAGTATCCGATGACCGGCGGCCTCGGCTCGTACCGCGTCGACATCGGGCTCGGACCGGAGCTGCTTGCCGTCGCGTCGAGCGGCGCGGATCGCGCGCGGCTCGTCACCGCGTCGGTCGCGTTCGCGGCGAGCGTGCTCCTCATCGCGCTCGCCATCGCGCAGACGCGCCGTGAGTACGCGCTCGCGCGCCTCCGCGAGTCGTTCGTCGCCAGCGTCTCGCACGAGCTCCGCACCCCGCTCGCGCAGATCCGGCTCTACTCGGAGATGCTGCAGCTCGGCTTCGTCCGCGACGCGCGCGAGCACAACACCGCGGTCGACGTCATCGTCCAGGAGGCGGGCCGGCTCACCTACCTCATCGAGAACGTGCTCACCTACTCGCGCGCATCGCGCGGCGAGCTGCGCCTCGAGCCGGCGATGGTCGACGTCGCCGCGCTGCTCGACGAGGTGACGCGGACGGAAGGACCGCTCGTCGCCGCCGCCGGGATCGCCCTGCGGACGAGCGTGCAGCCCGGCCTCGTCGCCGCGGCCGACCGCGCCGCGCTTCTCCAGGTGCTGATCAACCTCATCGACAACGCGCTCCGCCACGCCGAGGGAACGCGGGAGATCGTCGTCACCGCCGAGGGCGCCGAGCGGATCGTGCGCTTCCTCGTCGACGACGCGGGGCCTGGCGTCCCGCGCCGCGATCGCGACCGGATCTGGCAGCGTTTCGTTCGGCTCGAGGGGCGGACGCGGGCGACGGGGAGCGGGATCGGGCTCTCCGTGGTCGCCGAGCTGGTGGCGGCGATGGGCGGGCACGCGACGGTGACCGACTCGCCGTTAGGCGGCGCGCGCTTCATCGTCGAGGTTCCGGCGGGGGCGAAGATCGAGCGCGGCGACGAGCGCGCAGTCGCCCAGCGCTCCTCGTGAGCGCGGGGCGGAGCTCTCTCGTTCTCGCCGCGCTGCTCGCGTGTGCGGCGGGCGCCGGCGCGCAGCAGGCCGCGCAGGCGCCGCGGGACAGTGTCTGCGCGAAGCCGGCGTTCAGCCGCTTCGACTTCTGGGCGGGAGAGCTTCACCGCCTTTTCCCCGTTCGACGGACAGTGGCACCAGCTCTACGTCGGACAGGGGGGCTACATCCTCAGCATGACCGGGAGCTTCGAGGGGGAGCGGCTCGTGATGGAGCTCGCGCCGCGGCCGTCGCAGCGCGATCCGAAAGTCCAGCTCCGCGAGCGCTGGAGCTGGACGCCCATCGACTCCTCGCACGTTCGCCAGAAGTCCGAGCTCTCCAGCGACGGCGGCGCGAGCTGGAGGACGCAGTTCGAGGGCGTCTACGAGCGGGTGACGCGCTGATCGCCTGACCGCTGGCGTGCCGGCCGCGGCCGCGCAATCTTCCCGGCGTGAACCTCCCTCCCCGAGCGCCGATGACCGCCACGCCACGCTGCGCCGCACTCGCCGCGGCGCTTCTCCTCGCGACCAGCGCCGCGGCGCAGTCGGTGGATTGGCCCGCGTACGGCAACGACCGCGGCGGCGAGCGCCACTCCGCGCTCACCCAGGTCGACCGGGCGAACGTCGGCACCCTCGCCGTCGCCTGGCGGTTCAGCACCGGCGAGGCCGGTCCGGGCTACGAGACCGGCCGCCGCACCTCGTTCGAGGCGACGCCCCTCGTCGTCCGCGGGACGATGTACTTCGCCACGCCGTTAGGCAGGACCTTCGCCCTCGACGCCGCGAGCGGCCGCGAGAAGTGGCGCTACAATCCCGGCGTCGCCCGCGTCGCGTCGTTCGGGGACTTCACCAATCGCGGCGTCACGTACTGGGTCGACCCGAAGGCGCCGCGCGGCGCGCGCTGCCGCGAGCGGATCTTCGTCGCCCCCATCGACGGGCGCATCATCGCCCTCGACGCGCGCGACGGCGGCAGCTGCAGCGGGTTCGGCGACGGCGGAAGCGTCGACCTGCGCCGCAGGCTGCGCAACGCGCCCTTCGAGTGGGAGGAGTACGAGGTCACGTCGCCCCCGGCGATCGTGAACGGAATCATCGTCGTCGGCTCGGCGGTCGCCGACAACAATCGCACCGACGCCGCGAGCGGCGAGGTGCGCGGCTTCGACGCGCGCACCGGTGCGCTCCGCTGGACATGGGACCCCGTGCCGCAGGACTCCACCGACGCCGCCTACGCGAGCTGGCGCGGCGCCAACGCCCACCGCACCGGCGCGGCCAACGCGTGGAGCGTCATCGCCGTCGACAGCGCGCGCGATCTCGTCTTCATCCCCTCCGGCAGCGCGAGCCCGGACTACTTCGGCGGCGAGCGGCTCGGTGACGATCGCTGGGCCAACTCCATCGTCGCGCTGCGCGGCTCGACGGGAAAGCTCGTCTGGGGATTCCAGACGGTGCATCACGATCTCTGGGACTACGACAACGCCTCTCCGCCCCTGCTCGCCACGATCACCCGCGACGGCCGGAGCGTCGACGTCGTGATGCAGGCGAACAAGAACGCGATGCTCTACGTCCTCGACCGCGCGACGGGCGTGCCGGTCTTTCCGGTCGAGGAGCGGCCGGTGCCGGCGAGCCGCGTTCCCGGCGAGCAGGCCTCCCCGACGCAGCCATTCTCCTCGCTGCCGGCGTTGAGCCCGCAGCGCCTCACCGCCGCGGATGCGTTCGGTGCCGACAGCGCCGACCGTGCATGGTGCGCCGCGCGTCTCTCCTCGCTCCGCAACGAGGGGATCTTCACCCCGCCCGACACCGCGGGGACGCTGGTGTTTCCCTCGAACATCGGCGGGGCGCACTGGGGCGGGCTCGCCTTCGACCCGGCGCGGCAGCTGGTCGTCGTGCCGGTGAACGAGGTCGCCGCCGAAGTGCAGCTCGTCCGGATCACGGAGGGGATGCACCACGATCCCGACTACGAGAACACCCACATGCGCGGGACGCCGTGGATGATGCGGCGGCGGATCATCCTTTCGCCGAAGGGCGTGCCATGCACGCGTCCGCCCTTCGGCTCGCTCGTCGCCGTCGACCTGGGGAAGGGCAGCGTCGCCTGGCGCGTGCCGTTAGGCAGCCCCGCTCCCCCCTCGCCGACGGCGACGCGCGACACGGCCACTGCGCGCGGGCTCGCGCGGGTGAGCGCCACCGGCGCCGACTCGGCGCAGGCGCGCGGGCTCGGCTCGCCGAACCTCGGCGGGGCGATCACGACTGCGGGCGGTCTCGTCTTCGTCGCCGCGACCCTCGACCGGCAGATCCGCGCCTTCGACGTCGAGACTGGACGCGAGCTCTGGCGCGCGTCGCTCCCCGCGGCGGGGAAGGCGACGCCGATGACCTACATGGTCGGCGGCCGCCAGTTCGTCGCCATCGCCGCGGGCGGCGACGGCGCGAACTTCGGCAAGGGAGACGAGGTCGTCGTCTTCGCCCTTCCGCGGCGGGCGCGGTGACCCCGCGCACTGGACAACCGCGCGGACCGGCGGGACATTCGAGCACGCGGTGAACGTTAGGCCGTACCACCCCCCGGAGCGAACCATGATGCGTCGCACGATCACCCTGCTGGCCGTCCTGCTCGCGGTCCCGGCGCCCGCCATGGCGCAGGGGGCGAATGGCTCCGCCGGCGCGGCATGCCGGCCCGCGCTCGAGCCGATCCCGGACGCGTTCACCACCGACACCCTCTTCCTCGTGCTCGATCCGGGCTACGGCATCAAGCCGCTGCCGGAGGAGATGTCGCTCACCGCGCTCTCCGTGGTCGCCGATTCGCTCGTCCTCCCGACGCCGCTGCCGATGCCGCCGGTGATTGCCAAGACGTACACCTTCGCGGGAACCGGCGAGGGCGGGGCGCAGGGGCTGATGGGGGAAGCGTTCGTCGAGTTCAACGGAAAGGGGGAGGTGAAGCGCGTCGGGCTCTCGCAGTCGACGCTGATCTCGCGCCTGGACGAGGCGCTCGTCGCGGCGGTGAAGAGCGGGGTCAACAACGGCGCGTTCATGGCGTACGAGCAGGCGACGCGCGGGCCGGGCGGATTCGTCTTCATCGGGCTGCGCACCGTCCCCGTTCCGGAGTTCAGGGAGAAGGCGGCGGAGTACGTGAAGCAGCCGCTCGCCGGGATCGCGCTGCCGCAGGCTCCAGCGCCGAAGAAGGGCGCGATCGCGACCTTCCCGGTGCGCGTGCTGCAGATCCCGATCGTCCGCATGACGTCCGCTCCGGCGGTGCCCAAGCCGGGCCCGCAGCCGGTCTTTCCCCTGCGGGAGCGCGAGGAGCGTCAGGACGGCTTCGTGCACGTCGAGTTCGTGATCGGCGCCGACGGCCGCGTCCTCCCCGGCACGTTCCGCCTCGCCAACGCGATGACCGCCGGCTACGCGCGCGCCGTGCAGCGCGCGATCGAGAGCTACACCTTCACCCCCGCGATGATCGACGGCTGCGGCGTCCCCGCGCGGCTGTCCTACTCGTTCACTTTCGACGTCGATTGAAGCCCGGGGTACGGGGTACGGGAGTACGGGGTACGGCACTGCCATGTCGCAGTTGCGTACTCCCGTACTCCCGTACTCCCGTACTCCCGTACTCCCCCCTAACGACCCGCCCCCTGCTCCGTCGGCACCTCGCCGCCTAGTCGAGCGATGCCGTCGCGCGCGACGCGGCGCTGGCCGTCGAGCGACTGGTCCGCGTCGCGCCAGAGGTCGAGGAACTGGCGATACGAGGCGATGGCCTTGCCGCGCTCGCCGACCTTCTCGTACAGCGACGCGCGGGCGAGGAAGCTGCGCGCGTAGAGTGGCCAGCCGGGATCGAAGGGCCCGCCGCGGCTGAAGCGCTTCGGCTCGAGCATCTCGTAGTAGGCGAGCGCCCGCCGGTCGTCGCCGAGTCGCGCCACCGCCTCGCCGCGCGCGACCCAGCGCATCGCGCTGATCGGCCCGTCCTCGGTGCGCGCCGAATCGGGGTTGGGAAAGCCGCGCACCGCGCGCAGCGCGCCCTCCCGGTCGCCGCGATCCAGCGCCTTCAACGCGTCCAGCTCCAGCAGCGTCGTCGACGCGGGATTCCACCACCGGCGGAGCGCGGCGAGATAGGTCGTGTCACGCGTCACGAGATACGCCATGTACGGGAGCGCGCTCGACGTGCGGCGCGCGCCCTCTCCGTCCGAGCCGGGAAGCTTGTCGATGTAGCGGATCGCGCTGTCCATGCGGCTCCGCACGCTCGCCGGGGGAAGTCCGAGGGCGAGATCGGCTGCCGCGCTCCACGCGTTGACCGCGTAGCTGGTCGGCAGGTCGCGGCCCGGGATCTTCGGCTCGGCCTTCGACGCGACCATGGCGACCTGGCGCATGTCGGGAACGCTCCCCGTCACCGTCGCGGCGTCGGCGGCGTTGAGCACGACCCACATCCGGTCCGCTCCGTCGTGCGCGGCGATCGACTCCGCGGGGAACTCGCGCAGCGCCGCGCGGAGCGTGCGCAGCGCGAGGTGCGGATCGACCGGCGTCTGCGCCGCGGCCAGGATGTAAGGAAAGAGCGGGCTGCGCGACGACGCGCGGCGCTGCGCCTCGTCGGCGGCGATCGCCGCCGAGTCGACGAAGCCGGCGTCGATGTACGCGTTGACGAGCGCCATGTACGACTGCGGCGCGACGTCGGCGCTCGCCCACGCACGGGCGTCGCGCAGCGCCAGCTGCTTCGCCGTCACGCGCGTCTGCGCGATCCGCGCCTCGCCGAAGCCGCGCCGCGCCGCGTCGTTGTCGAGGAGGAGGAGCGAGTCCCCGGCGAGCACGAGGTACGACGCGGGATTCGAGACCTGGCGATACAGGTCGAGCTTGTGCGAGTACGCGAGATGGAAGGACGAGTCGAGCGCGAGCGTGCGGTTGAAGGCGCGATAGGCGCGCGTCCAGTTCTGCGCCAGCGCCTTCGCGTCGTCCGGGCGGTGGTGCCAGTACGAGTCGCCGAGCCCGTACCACGCCTCCGCGTCGCCGGGATCGCGCGCGACGATCGCCTCGTACTTCCCCTGCGCCGAACGGAAGAGCGTGTCGAGCCGCCCCTGCGTCACGCCGGCCGGCGCGTGCAGCCCGCGCACCAGGTCGGCGTACGCGAGGAGCAGCGCCCGCTCGCGTTCGGGAAGGCGATCGGCGTGCTCTGTGGCGTGGCGGATCAGCTCGAACTGGCTCGTGTCGCGCGCCGAGCGCCAGCCGAGCGTCAGCGCGCGCTTGTAGTAGGCGAGGGCGAAGGAGGAGTCCGCGGTCGTCGCGAGATGGAAGAGCGAGTCGGCGCGCGGGAGCTGCCACCCGTTCAGAGCGCGCAGTCCCTCGAGGTACGCGCGGTACGCCTCCACCGACTCCGTCGTCGTCGCCGTGAGGCTCATCGACGTCGGCAGGCTCCCGACGAGATCGAGCAGGTCACGCGCGATCTCGTCGTAAAGGGGGCGGGGATCGGCGGCGCGGGCGATGCTGTGCTGCGTCTGGTCGACCTTCCGCCCCGTCGCGACGTCGAAGACGCGGGCGAGGACGACGAGCGAGTCGCCTAACGGCGTCACCTGTCCCATCACCACGCTCCACACCCCGGCCTTCCGCGCCAGGCGCCGCGCGTCCTCCAGGCCGACCCGGCCCTCGCCATCGAGCTTCGCGTCGCGCAGCAGGTCGAGGGTGTGCTCGTAGTCGACGATGTCGAGGTCCTTCCACTGCGCGAAGTCGAGCGTCAGCATGTTCACGCTCGCCTCGCGGAGCCAGTCGAAGCGCGGATCGTTCCCCTGGATGTCGAACGGCGCGACGAGATACGACCGCCGCGGATCGACGCCCGCGGGGAGATCGCCGCGCCCGCGGCTCAAGAGCGTTCCGGCGACGATCGCGAGCATCGCGACCGCGGCCGCGACCACCGCGATCCGCCGGCCGAGCCGACGCGACGCCGGCGTCGCC
>JABFXC010000134.1 GCA_013361935.1 Gemmatimonadaceae bacterium | reverse complement strand
TCGCCAGCTGCAGCGCGGTGCGCCGCGCCGCCGTGGCATCGGTGGCGACGAGGACGAGCTTCTGGTCGCCGTCGAGCAGCGCGCCCGTCCACTTGAGCACCGACGCGCCCGCGGGAATCGCGATCGCGCCGACGAGATGGCCCTTCGCGAAGTCGCCAGTCGAGCGCGTGTCCAGGGCGACGGCGCCGTCGGCCCGGGCGGCGGCGAGGGCGGAAGCGTCGAGCTGCGGCAGCGCGGCGGGATCGCGCAGCGGCGCCGGCCCGTCGCGGTTCACGCGCTTCATCCGTGCGAAGTAGCGCGGGGGCTGCGTCAATCCATCCAGGGCCGCGACGACGAACTCGTTCTCGTCGTCGATGCCGAACGCCCAGTTGTAGCGGCGCTCGTAGCCCAGAGTGCTCTGCGGAACTGCGCCGAGCGATTTCCCGCACGCCGAGCCCGCACCATGACCCGGCCAGAGCTGCAGCCAGTCGGGGAGCTCGGAGATTCGGCGCAGCGAGTGAAACATCTGGCGGGCGAGCGACTCGGCGGTGCCGCGCTCGCCCGCCGCGCGCTCGAGCAGGTCGGGGCGGCCGACGTCGCCAACGAAGAGGAAATCTCCGGAGAGAAGACCCATCGGCCCCGTCGCGCCCGCGGTGTCGGTGACGACGAACGACAGGTGCTCGGGCGTGTGTCCCGGCGTGTGCACGATGTCGAGGCGCACGTCGCCCACCTCGATGCTGTCGCCGTCGCGGAGCAGGCGAGCTCCCTCGGCCTCGGCGAAGCGATACTTCCACTCCGGGGGCCCCTCGGCGGAAAGCGAGAGACGCGCACCGGCACGGCGTGCGAGCTCGCGCGCTCCGGACACGAAGTCCGCGTAAACGTGAGTCTCCGTCACGTGCGTGATGCGCGCGCCCTCTGCCTTCGCCGCGGCAAGGTAGTGCTCGACGTCGCGGTTCGGATCGACGACGATCGCCTCGCCCGTGCGTTGACAGCCGACCAGGTAGCTCGCCTGCGCGAGAGCGTCGTCGTAGAAGCGGCGGAAGAGCATGGGACGAAGAGTCGGAGAGTCGTAAGGCTGCTGACAGAGATAGCCGGTGCCGCCGGACGGTCAAGAGGGGATCCGCTGGCATTCACCGCGACGCGCGGCTACCTTTCGCCATGGCGACCACGATTCCCTCATCGAACCGGCCCGCTGCCCCGGATCGCTCCGGAAGCGGGCCGTCGCGTATCCAGGAGCCGGCGAGCTCGCACGCGCGCGTCCGCACCGAGCTGGCGCTCACGTTCGACGACGTCCTCCTCGCGCCGAGCCACTCCCTCACGCATCCCCGCGACGTCAGCACGGAGTCGCGGTTCACTCGCGGCATCACGCTCAACGTCCCACTCGTATCGGCGGCGATGGACACCGTCACCGAGTCGGAGATGGCGATCGCGATGGCCCGCGCCGGGGGCATCGGTGTGCTCCACAAGAACATGTCGATCGATCGCCAGGCGGCGGAGGTCGACCGCGTGAAGCGCTCGGAGAGCGGGATGATCATGAACCCGATCACCCTCAACCCCGGCGCGACGCTCCGCGAGGCGAGCGCGCTGATGCAGCGCTTCCGCATCTCCGGGGTGCCGGTGGTCGATCGCGACGGAAAGCTCGTCGGGATCATCACGAACCGCGACCTGCAGTTCGAGCGCGATCTCGACCGCCCGCTGCGCGACGCGATGACGAAGGAGCGGCTCGTCACCGCGCCCGTCGGCACCACGCTCGAGGAGGCGGAGCGGATCCTCGGCCGCAACCGGATCGAGAAGCTTCCGGTGGTCGATCGCGACGGGAAGCTCACGGGCCTCATCACGGTGAAGGACATCCACAAGCGCCGTCAGCATCCGAGCGCGAACAAGGATCGGCATGGACGGCTCCGCGTCGCCGCCGCGGTCGGATCGGGCGGGGACTTCCTCACGCGCGCGAAGGCGCTCTGCGACGCGGGCGTGGACGTCCTCGTGATCGACACCGCGCACGGACACTCCGAGGGTGTGCTCAGCGCGACCGCGGAGCTGCGGGAGATGGTTCCCGACGTGCAGCTCGTCGCCGGGAACGTCGCGACGCGCGAGGGCGCGCGCGCGCTCGTCGAGCGCGGCGTGGACGCGGTGAAGGTGGGTGTCGGACCCGGCTCCATCTGCACGACGCGCGTCGTCACCGGCGTCGGCGTCCCGCAGCTCACCGCGGTGATGGAAGCCGTGGAGGGCGCGGGCGAGGTGCCCGTCATCGCCGACGGCGGCATCAAGTACTCGGGCGACATCGTCAAGGCGCTGGCCGCGGGCGCGTCGAGCGTGATGATGGGATCGATGCTCGCCGGCACCGAGGAGAGCCCGGGCGAATCCTTCCTCCTCGAGGGACGGCGCTTCAAGATGGTGCGCGGCATGGGATCGCTCTCGGCGATGCAGGACGGCAGCGCCGATCGCTACTTCCAGGAGGGCGAGATGTCGCTGAAGAAGCTCGTCCCCGAGGGCATCGAGGGACGCGTCCCCTATCGCGGCCCCGTCGGCGACGTGCTCTATCAGATGATCGGCGGTCTGCGCGCGGGGATGGGCTACGTCGGCTGCGCGTCGATCGACGAGCTGCGCACGAACACCACCTTCGTCCGCATCACCACCGCGGGATTGCGCGAGTCGCACCCGCACGACGTGACGATCACGCGGGAAGCGCCTAACTACAGCTCCTGACCGGAATCACGACAGCACGCGAATGGCGCCGAAGATCTCCGGCGCCATTCGTGTTTTCGCCGTTCTCGGACATTGGATTTGCTTGACAAAGGCGCGGCATGGGTCGCAATTTGCCGCCACTTTCGAGGGGGAGCACCCTCGCGCATCGCCCCGCCGTCACCGCCCGCCGTCCCTGGAGACTTCCGCATGGGTATCTGGTCCAAGAAGAGTCTGGCCGTTCTACAAGCCGAGGCGAGCGCCGAAGGACACGGCACGCTCAAGCGCGCACTCGGCGCGTTGAACCTGACCACGCTCGGCATCGGGGCGATCATCGGCGCGGGCATCTTCGTGCTCACGGGGACCGCGGCCGCGCAGTACGCCGGCCCCGCGGTCGTCTGGTCGTTCGTCGTCGCCGGGATCGGCTGCCTCTTCGCGGGCCTCTGCTACGCCGAGTTCGCGTCGATGATCCCGATCGCCGGCAGCGCGTACACCTACGGCTACGCCACGCTCGGTGAGTTCATCGCCTGGATCATCGGCTGGGATCTCATCCTCGAGTATCTCTTCGGCGCGTCGACCGTCGCCGTCGGCTGGTCGGGATACTTCGTCGCCTTTCTCGGCGAGCTGGGGATCAACCTCCCCTCGCAGTGGGTGAACGCGCCGTACGCGGTGCAGGGCACGCACACGCTCGTGCCCACCGGTGCGATCCTCAATCTCCCGGCGATGGTCCTCGTCGGCCTCATGACCGCGCTGCTCGTCGTCGGCATCAAGGAGTCGGCGAACTTCAACAACATCATCGTCGTCGTGAAGCTGCTGATCGTGCTCCTCGTGATCGCCTTCGGCTTCGCGGCGGTGAACACGGCGAACTGGCACCCCTTCGTTCCGCCCAACACCACGGGCGAGTTCGGCCACTTCGGCTGGAGCGGAGTGCTCCGCGCGGCGGGCGTCGTCTTCTTCGCCTACATCGGCTTCGACGCGGTATCGACGGCGGCCCAGGAAGCGAAGAATCCGCAACGAGACATGCCCATCGGCATCCTCGGCTCGCTGCTCATCTGCACGATCCTCTACATCCTCATGGCGCTCGTCATGACGGGGCTCGCGCACTACACGGACCTCAACGTCCCGCACCCGGTCTTCGTCGCGATCGAGAAGGCCGGCCCCGGCCTGGCGTGGCTGCGAGTGCTCGTCAACATCGGCGCCATCGCCGGGCTCGCGTCCGTCGTGCTCGTGATGCTCATGGGGCAGCCGCGCATCTTCTTCGCGATGTCGCGCGACGGGCTGCTCCCGCCGGTGTTCGGCAAGGTGCACCCACGCTTCCAGACGCCGTACGTCACCACGATCCTCACCGGCTTCGTCGCGGCGATCGTCGCCGGCCTGTTCCCGATCGGGCTCCTCGGCGAGCTGGTGTCGATCGGAACGCTCCTCGCGTTCGTGATCGTCTGCGGCGGAGTGATCGCGCTGCGCGCGCAGCGTCCCGATCTTCCGCGTCCCTTCAGGACGCCCCTCGTTCCGCTCGTCCCGATTCTCGGCATCGTCGTCTGCCTCGCGATGATGGCCGGTCTGCCGCGCGACACGTGGATCCGGCTGGTGATCTGGATGGTGATCGGCCTGGTCATCTACTTCACCTACGGCAAGCGCAACTCGCGGATCGGTCGCGGAGAACAGGCACCCGTCACTGGCGACTGAACGACGCGGCTCGCAGCTTTCACGCGGCGCCCGGCGGTTCTGCGGGCGCCGCGTCCGTTTCCATCACTTCCGCGTCATGACCCTCGCTGACCTCCTCGATGTCGCCGATCACCGGCGCGCCGACATCGAGCGCCTCGCCGCCGAGCTGCAGCCCGGACGGCGCGTCGCGCTCGCGACGCACATCAACGCGGACGGCGACGGCTGCGGATCGGGGACCGCGCTCGCGCGTCTCCTCGCCCAGCGCGGGATGCGGCCTTACATCGTCAACCCGACGCCCTGGCCAGGGATGTACGACTTCCTCCTCGGCAGCGACGTCGCCAACCGGACGATCGAGGGTGCCGGGGCCCTGCGCGATGCGGACGTCCTGCTAGTGCACGACATCAGCGACGTGAAGCGGCTCGGCGTGCTCGCCGACACCGTCCGCACGTTGAAGATTCCGCGGCTCGTCATCGATCATCACCTGCCAAGCGACGAGCCGCCCGGCGAGATCACCCTCGCCGACACCAGCGCATGCGCGACCGGTGAGCTGGTCTACGACCTCGCCGTGACCCTGGGGCTCGAGATCACGCCCGCGGTCGCGGGGTCGCTCTACGCCGCCATCCTCACCGACACGGGCGGCTTCCGCTTCAGCAACACCACGCCGCGCTGCCACGCCATCGCCGCCGCGCTGCTCGCCGCGGGGGTCGATCCGGAGGAGATGTACACGCGCATCTACGCCTCCGCGCCGATCGGCCGCCTGCAGCTCCTCGGCGAGGCGCTGGAGACGCTCGGCATCGACCGCGAGCACGGCATCACCTGGATCTCGGTGGCCGCGGGCGCTCTCGAGCGCCACGAGGTGCGAAGCGAGGACCTCGACGGGATCGTCGAGCACGCGCGCTCGGTCTCCGGCACCCGCCTCGCGCTCTTCTTCCGCGACCTCGGCCACGGGAAGGTGAAGGTCTCCTTCCGCAGCACCGGGGTGGTGGACGTCAACGCCTTCGCCCGCCAGTTCGGCGGCGGCGGCCACGCCAAGGCCTCCGGCGCCCTCGTGACCGGCTCCCTCGAGGAGGTCCGCGATCGCGTCATCTCCGCCGCCCGCGCCCATCTCGCCGCGAGTTGAAGACGGTCACGGATCACTCACGACGAATCCTCACACCTCACCCCCCGCAGGGTAGTGATACTTCACCGCCCGCAGTGTCATAGCCCGCGCGGCACGACTAGATTCCAGCATGCCGATCTTCCAGCGCGCTGATCAGGCGCAGGTCATCGAGACCCGGCTGCGCGACGCGATCGCGGAGCTTCACCGCAAGCTTGGCGGCGCGATGTGCGAGGTCGAGCTGGTCTCCTACGAGATCCGGTCGTCGACCGCGGTGATTCGTGTCTCGGGCGGGTGTCCCGACTGCGAGATGACCGCCGGCATGTTCATCCAGGGAATCGAGGCGCACATCCGCCGGCACGTGCCGGAGCTGGAAAGCATCCGCTTCGATCCCGTTCCCGAATCCCATTGATGGCTCCGAATCTTCAGGAGCGGATCGTCGCCGCGCTCGGCACCGTCCAGAGCGCGCGCGCCGGCACCGACGTGCTGCGCGCCGAGATGGTCCGCGATCTCGCCATATCCACCGAGGGCAGGGTTCGCCTCACCGTGCTGCTCACCCCGCAGGACGACGCCGCGATCGTGCGTGACGTGCGTCAGGCCGTTGAACGCGTCGCCGGCGTCACCGACGTGCGCGTCGACGTGAAGGACGCCGGCGAGCGCGCGCGCGCCGGTGCGACGCCCCCGCCCGCCGCGATGTCCGGCGGCCGCTCGCTTCCCGTCATGGACACGAACCCCCGCGCGCAGCAGCCGCGTGGGTCGGTGCCGTCCCCGGTCGCCTACCCGCGGCTCGGCCGGATCATCGCCGTCTCGAGCGGGAAGGGCGGGGTCGGGAAGTCGACGGTGTGCGTGAATCTCGCCGTGGCGCTCGCGCGCGAGGGCGCGAAGGTCGGCATCCTCGACGCCGACATCTACGGCCCGAACATCCCGCGGATGATGGGCGTGATGGAAGCGCCGCGCGTCATCGACGAGCGGATCATCCCGCTCGAGGCGCACGACGTGAAGGTGATGAGCCTCGGCTTCATCATCGAGCGCGACCAGCCGGCGATCTGGCGTGGTCCGATCGTGATGAAGATCATCACGCAGTTCCTCGGCGACGTCGAGTGGGGGGATCTCGATTACCTCTTCGTCGACATGCCCCCGGGCACCGGCGACGCCCAGCTCTCTCTCGTCCAGGCGACGCAGGTGCACGGCGCGATCATCGTGACGACGCCGCAGGAGGTGGCCGTCGGCGATGCGCTGCGCGGCGCGAAGATGTTCCAGCGCGTCGGCGTGCCCGTGCTCGGCATCGTCGAGAACATGAGCTGGCTCGAGTGCCAGCACTGCGGCAAGCCGACGGCCCTCTTCGGAAGCGGCGGCGGCGAGCGGCTCGCCCGCGAGCTCGATCTTCCGCTCCTCGGACAGATTCCCATCTCGCCGCGCGTCACGCAGGGCGGTGACGAGGGGGCGCCCATCGTGCTCGCCGACCCGCAGTCGGGCGCGGCGCGCGAGCTGACGCGCATCGCGAACGCGGTCGCCGCCGCCGCGCCCACGGGAGCGACGAGCGGCGCCTGATGGCGGTGAACGACGGGACGACGCCGACGCGGCCGCCGGAGCATGACTCCGCGGCCGCGTTGCCGTTCGAGCCCCACGACACGGGGGCGCTCTACGTCACCGGCGAGCACATCGCCGTTCCGGGCGAGGCCTCGCTCGCCACCGGACCGTTAGGCAGGACCATCGTTCGCCTCGCCGTCCCGGCGGTCGCGTCGATGCTCCTCATGACCATCTTCTCCTCGGTCGACGCGTAC
Source organism: Gemmatimonadaceae bacterium (assembly GCA_013361935.1). Taxonomy (GTDB): domain Bacteria; phylum Gemmatimonadota; class Gemmatimonadetes; order Gemmatimonadales; family Gemmatimonadaceae; genus JABFXC01. The sequence goes on along the minus strand of JABFXC010000134.1, from coordinate 32,065 downwards.
TGGGTCGGGACGCGCATCGGCTCCGCGGGACTCGCCGCCGTCACCGCGGCGGTATTCTGGATCTGGCTCGTCGTCTCCATCGCCGAGATGGTCAGCGTCGGGCTGACCGCGGTGGCCGCGCGCCGCCGCGGCGAGGGGCGGCCGGTGGAAGCGTCGCGCGTCGCCGGCGACGCGCTCCTGCTGACCATCGCCCTTGGCATCGCCGTCGCGGTCGTCGGCCACGCCATCCTGCCGTGGCTGTTCGCGCTGATGGAGACGCCCCCCGACGTGACCGCGCTCGCCGAGCGGTATCTCGGCACGTACCTCGCGGGCGCGCCGCTCATCTTCGGCTTCTTCGTCGTCGACGCCACCTTCCGCGCCGCCGGCGACACGCGCACGCCCTTCCTCCTCCTCTCGACATCGGTCGCGGCGACCCTCGTCCTCGACCCGGTGCTCATCCTCGGACTGGTCGGCGCGCCGGCGCTCGGCATCCGCGGCGCGGCGATCGCCACCCTCTCGACGCGCGCCATCGTCTTCGCGATTGGACTGGTGCTCCTGCACCGGCGCGGAATGCTTCGCTTCGGGGCTCCGCGCCGCCGCGCGATCCTCGCCATCCTCCGCGTCGGACTGCCGACGGCCACCACCGGCGTCGCGTTCTCGCTCATCTACGTGGTCATCACGCGCATCGCGACGCCCTTCGGTACACCGGCGCTCGCCGCGCTCGGCATCGGCCACCGGGTGGAGAGCTGGCTCTTCATGGTCGGAGTCGGCGTCGCCGCCGCGGTGGCCGCGATCGTCGGTCAGAGCCTCGGCGCGGGCGATACGGAGCGCGCCGAGCGCGCGGGCTGGATCTCGGTGGGGTACGTGAGTCTGTTTGGGATCGTCATCTTCGCCTCGCAGCTGCTCTTCGCGCCGCGGATGGCGGGCCTCTTCACGAACGATCCGCTGGTGATCGCGGAGGGTGCGCACTACCTCCGCATCGCTGCCTGGTCGCAGCTGCTCATCACCGCCGAGATCGTGCTCGAGGGCGCGCTTGGCGGCGCCGGCGCGACGCTCCCGCCGATGATCACCTCCACCACCATCACCGCGCTCCGCATCCCGTTGGCGCTCTTCGGCGTGACGCGCTGGGGCACGTCGGGGCTCTGGTGGACGATCTCCCTCACCGCGGTTGGCCGCGCGGTGGCGATGATGGCGCTCTGGCGCTGGGGCCGCTGGAAGCGCAGATCTGTGTGAGATGCGACCGATCATCACTCTCCTCACCGACTTCGGCACCGCGGACGGGTACGTCGCCGAGCTGAAGGGCGTGCTGCTGTCCCGCGCTCCGGAGGCGGTCCTCGTCGACGTCGCGCACGACGTCGCGGCGCAGGACATCGAGGCCGGCCGCCTCGCGCTCGCCCGCTACTGGCGGAAATTCCCCTCGGGGACGGTGCATCTCGCGGTCGTCGATCCGGAGGTCGGCTCGGCGCGGCGCGCGCTCGCCGTGGAGAGCGACGGGCGCTTCCTCGTCGGTCCCGACAACGGCCTCCTCTCGCCGGCGCTCCTGCTCTCCGGCGCGCGCGCGGTGGAGATCCCGGTGCCGGCCGGCGCCGCGCCGACCTTCCACGGGCGCGACGTGTTCGCTCCCGCCGCGGCGCTCCTCGCCGCGGGCTCCCCGGTCGATTCCATCGGGGCGCCGGTGAGCGACCCGGTCGTGCGGCGCACGCGCGAGGCCCGCCGCCGCGAGGACGGCGCGATCGAGGGCACCGTCATAACGGTCGACCGCTTCGGGAACGCGGTCACCAATCTCCTCTCGGCCCACGGCGGGACGATCGAGGTCGGCACCCTGCGGCTGCCCGTGCTCAGGACCTACGCCGACGTCGCGCCCGGCACCCCGATCGCGCTCGCCGGGTCGAGTGGGCTCATCGAGATCGCCGTTCGCGATGGAAGCGCGGCGGCGCTGCTCGGCGTCGTCCGCGGCACGACCGTCCTACTCCGGGGCCCGCGCCGCTAGCGGCTGCGCGCGCTCGATCCGCTCGCTCGACGGCGTCCCGGGGACGCCATGCGTCCCGATGCGCCCCGCGTAGCTCGCACCGCGGTCCGCCTCGACGCGTGCCGTGCCGCAGTGCAGCTCCGACGCCAGCTCGCCGCCACAGAGGAGGATGAGCATCGAGATGTACATCCAGGTGAGCAGCGCGATGACGCCGCCGATGGTCCCGTACGTCTTGTTGTAGGACCCGAAGTTCGCGACGTACGCGCGGAAGATCAGCGTCCCGACCACCCAGAGGAACGTCGTCAGCAGCGCCGCGACGAGGACGTGCACCGGCCGCTGCTTGACGTTAGGCAGGAAGTAGAAGAGCAGCCATGCGGAGCCCACGAGGATCGCCAGCGCGAGCGGATACTGCACGACCTTCCAGAGCTGCGTCATCGCGTGGCTGAGCCCGAGGGCGTTCCCCAGCCAGTCGGCGATCTGCGCGCCGCCGAGCATCACCGCGGTCGCCGCGATCAGCACGAACCCCGCGACGACCAGCGCGGCGAGCCGGATGAGCTGCTGCTTGATCCACGGCCGCGTCTCCCGCGTGTCGTACGCGTTGTTCAGCGCGCCCATGAGCGCGCCGAAGATGTTCGACCCCGACCACGCGGCGAGCAGCGCGCCGACCGACATCACCCCGGGCGCGCTCGGGCTCAGGACCACGTCCTTCACGACCCCCGAGACCAGCGTCATCGCGGTCGACGGCACGGCGCGCGAGAGCTTCTCCAGCAACCAGCCGATCATCTCCTGCTTGTTGCCGATGATGCTCAGCACCGGCGCGACGAACAGCAGGAGCGGGAACAGCGAGAAGAAGAAGTAGTAGGCCGTCTGCGCCGCGAGCCCGAGGACGTTGTCCTGAACGATCTCGCGGCCCGTCTTCTTCAGCAGGGGGCCGATCCGGTAGCCGCCCCAGACGCGGAAATCTGTCTTCATGCCCCGCCGTGGGGGCAATCAGCGGGCCAGCGTCGAGCGCTACCGCCCGCTCAGCTGCACGCTCACGCTCGACAGCGTGGAGCTGCCGACGATCGTGATGTGGCGCGACGCATCCTTCCAGTTCATCGAATACCAGGTGTCGCCCATGCGCGTGAAGGCGATACGACGATCGAACTTCGCCGCCTTGAGATTGCCCTGGAACATCACGCCCACATCCGACGGCACGGCCACCTGGAGCCCGCCCAGCGCGAAGGCGGCGTCGATCTTCACGTCGCGCGTCACGTTATCGCCGAAATCCAGCTCGACTCCGCCCAGGGCCCCGTGCACGGCGATCTCGCCGACGTTTGCGTTCCCGAGCCCCGAGAGCGCGATCCCGCCCATCCCGACCTCGATGGTCATCCGCTCCATCTGGACGCGGTTCGGCGCGTCGAAGCTCACGTTCGCGCCGGCCATGCCGCCCTGCATCTTCAGCGAGCGGACCTTCAGCCCGCCGAGCTCCAGCGTCGCCTCCGCTCCGCCCACCGAGACGTCGAGGTCCAGCGGCACCGCGGGACTCAGCTCCACGGACATGCTCCCGCCCCTCTCACCCTTCGCGGTGCGAAGCGTCTTCCAGCCGACGTTCGCCTTGTCCAGTCCAAGCTGGAGCCGGTGCTGACTCGCGTCGTACTCGTGCACCGCATCCATCGACTGCTCGTCGTACCGGATGCGCATCTGATACAGCAGCCCCTGATCCTCGCTCGGCGCGACCTCGAGCTTTCCCGCGGCATAGGTCAGCGAGACCTTCAGCGGCTGGCTGTCACCGAGCTGCCGCGCGGATTCGATCGTGCGCCACTGCTGACCGTGGAGCGCGAGCGGCGCGAGGAATGCCGCCGCGGCGAGGAGCGATGTCGTGAGGCGCATCAGACCTCGGGAGTGGTTGAGGTTGGCCGGCGAGCCGCCGCGATGCCGCTGATCGGCGTCGGCGTCTGCCAGCCGATGTCCGGCGTCGCCGACGGAGCGGCCACCGCCGCTTCACGCGCGCCGCCGCCGCCGCGGCTCACGATCGCCGCACCCAGCCCGACCGTCGCCGCCGCCCACGTCACCACGAAGGCCAGCGCGTGGAGGAGCGCCCCGAGCACCGGGACCCACGAGAGCACCGCCGCCGCCGCCCACAAGCCGAAGAAGAAGATCAAACCCGCGAGCATCGAGCGAAGCTCCGCGCCGCGCACGCTGACGGAAGGCGCGCGCCGCGTCAGCGCCTGGCCGGCGACGCGAGACACCGCGAGGAAGCCGAGGATCGAGAGCAGCGCGGTGAGGACGACGATCGCCGGGAGAGCCACCGGAATCAGCACGAGGCCGATGATGGTGACCGCGAGAAGCACAGCCGCGAGGACGAGCGCGGGGATGAGCGACACCTCCGCGATGAGCCCCCAGAGCAGCGACTTGCCGAACCGCGCTTCGATCGTCGCCGCGACCACGCGCAGCCGGTCCTCGGCGAACACCATCGAGGCGAAGCCGAGCAGCACCATCACCACCAGCCAGCCCATCACCCGCTGCAGCTCGCCGAGGATGGAGAGGAACCCGGAGCGCGACGCGGCCACCGTGGCGCTTGGCACCACCGCTTCCTCGAGCGAGCGCATCTCGCCGTCCACGGTCCCGCCATCGAGTCGCACGGTGCCTCCGACGGCGAGCGCGTTGCCGGTGATGTGCGCCCCGCGATGGACCACCACGTCGCCGTCGAGCGAGATGGCGTCGCCGTTGACCGTGCCGAAGACGTCGAGATCACCGACCGCCGCGACGCGTCCCCGCGTGATCCCCTGCGCGACAGTGAAACTGCCCTGGACGATGCTGTCGCTCGACGGCAGGTTGAGCCCCTGCGGATCTCCGCTGACCCGCTTCACGAGCTTGCGGAACTCTCCGGGGGACATGTCGGCACCCCCGTCGTGCACGACGACGACCCCCTTCGCCGCGGCCGCCGCGTGCGCCGCCGCCCGCGCCTCGGCCGCGACTCCGGCCATCTCGCCGAACTTCCCCTGCAGCGCGCCCAGCCGCCCCTGCATCGCGCCGAGTCGTCCCATCTCGGGGCCGATCTTCGACTGAATCCGTTCGCGCAGCTCGTCGACACGCTGCTGGAGGGAGTCGACCCGGTCGCCGCTCTCGTGCGCCTTCAGCGCGGTCGCGAGCTGCTTCGCCGCGAGATCGAGGCTGTCCCCGAGCGCATTCATCTCGAGCTCCCACTCGCGACTCGGGAACTGCGGCGCCTCCGGCACCTGCGCGACCTGCGGCACGCGGAGCCCCCGGGGAGACGGGGGGCCGACCCGGGTCGTCTGTGCAGCCGCCGATGCGGAGGCCATGGCGAAGAGCAGCAGGGAGAGAGCGGCGGCACGCATCACTGGCCTCCCGCGCGGCGGGATGAGGCCGTGGCCAGGCGCCGGACGCCGATCACGGCGCCGGTAGCGGCAACGGCGAGGATGATCGTCGCGACGAGCAGTCCCGCCGCGCCCATCGCCCGAACTACGGCGAGCGCCGCCGGTCCGAACGCGGCGCCGACCACGCCCTCGATCGCCGAAGCGACGATCTCGCGGCCGCGCTGGATCGCGGTGCCGGAGAAGACGGTCAGCATGTCGAGCCGCATCCCGATCCACAGCGACGCGACCGCGAGGACGGTGGTCGCGGCGACTCCCATCACCGCCGCCGCGATGCGCGCCGGCGTGGAGTGGGGAACGAGCCGGCGCACCGAGTTGCGCGCCGCCACGTGCCAGGGCTCGAAGACGTGGACCTGCTGCATCACGCGCTCGGCAAACACCGAGGACGGAGCGAAGTGCGGCAACTCCTCGAGGGCGTCGACGATCACTCGCGCCTCGTCCACCCTGGCCTGGCATTCCGGGCACTGGCGCACGTGGGCGCGGAGCGGCGCGACGCCGAAGCCGACGTCGCCGTCCACGAGAAGATCGATTTCGTTCGGAAGTAGATGGCGATTGATCACGGTGGTTCCTCCGCTGACGCCTACGGCAGGCCTTCGCTGGCGGTTTCAGCGGCTTTTCGGGTCGGCGCGGTGACCGGTCTCACCGGGTTTTCGGGGCGTGTCAGCGGGCCTCCTCGAGCGCCTTGCGGAGCTCGTGGCGGGCCCGATGGATGTACGTCTTGACCGTGCCGAGCGGAAGGTCGAGCGTCGCCGCGATCTCCTCGTAGGAGCGGCCCTCGACGTGCCTGAGCATGATGCACGACCGGTACTCGGGCCGAAGCGCGGCGATGGCTCGCTCGATCGCGCTCCCGAGCTCGCGCGCCTCCAGCTCGTCCAGCGCCGACTCGCCATGCGACGCGAGCTCGAACGACGTCGCCTCGATCTGCGACGCCGTGGTCGCGTCGGGAGCCCCGTCCATGCTCACCGTCTGGATCCGCCGGCGGCGGAGGTGATCGATCGCCAGGTTGTTCGCGATCTTGAACAGCCAGCTCGAAAATTTGAACTCGGGGACGTACTTGTCGATGTTGTTCAGGACCTTGATGAAGGTCTCCTGCGACAGGTCCTCCGCGGTCGCGCGGTCGCGCACCATGCGGAAGACGAGCGAGAACACCGGACGCTCGTAGCGCCGGATGAGCTCCCGGTACGCCACCTCGCGACCCTCCTGCGCGAGGGCGACGACGTCGGCGTCGGGAAGGTTCTGGAGGTCGAGGGAGGGTGGCATTCTTCGCGGCGCGGCCGCGCGAGCAAACTAGCCCGCTCGACCGCGCGCGGCCAGCGTGGATGTGCCTGCCGCTTGCCGCCCGCATCGCCCGCGTCGAGCTTTCCGCGATGCGTTCGACCTCGCCCGCCCCGATGCCAGCCGTCCGCCGCGACGACGCGCTCGCCGGGGAGGCCGCGGCAGGCGGGCCGGCGAAACGGGATTTCGTGCGCGCGGTCTTCGAGCAGATCGCTCCGAGCTACGATCTGCTCAACCATCTCCTAAGCCTGAACGTCGATCGCCGATGGCGGCGGCTCGCCATCGCCGCCCTCGGATGGCGGCGCGCACCCGCGGGCACCTATCTCGACCTCTGCGCGGGCACACTGGACGTGAGTGCCACGCTCGCGCGGGCGCCCGGGTTCGGCGGGCGCGTGATCGCCGCCCACTTCGCCGAAGCGATGCTTCGCGCGGGGCGCACCAAGGTCCATCCGCAGGCAACGTTCCCCGTGCTGGCCGACGTGCTCGCGCTCCCTCTCGCCGCCGGGACGGTCGCCGGCGCGATCGTCGCGTTCGGCGCACGCAATCTCGCCGACCTCGACGCGGGCCTCCGCGAAGTCCGTCGAGTCCTCGCGCCCGGGGCGCGATTCGTGATTCTCGAGTTCACCACGCCGCGCTCGGCCGTCGTGCGCGCGCTCTATCACCTCTACTTTCACCGCGTGCTTCCACTCGTCGGCGGGGCGATCAGCGGTCACCGGAGCGCCTACCGGTACCTCCCGCAATCGGTCGCGCACTTTCCCGCCGAGGAGGAGCTGGCGGCGCGGATGCGAAGCGCGGGGTTCACGAGCGTGTCCGCGCGCTCCCTGACCTGCGGCATCGCCGCGATCCACGTGGGAACGCGCACGCCGTGACGCGCCGGATCGGACTCATCTCGGACACGCATGGTCAGCTCCGCGCGGAGGTCCACGCCGCGCTCGCGGGGGTCGACCTGATCCTGCATGCCGGGGACGTCGGCGGCGACGAGATACTCGACGAGCTCGCGCTGATCGCTCCCGTGCAGGCGGTCTACGGGAACACCGACGCGCCAGGACAGCCGCTGCTCCGCGAGTCGATCGAGATCGACGTTGAAGGCGTACGGATCCACGTCAGCCACGGGCACGAGCTGGGCTCGCCGACGCCGGAGCGGCTCGCCGCGCGCTACGACGCGGACGTCATCGTCTACGGGCACACGCACCAGCAGCTGGTGACCCGGGTCGGGGAGAAGCTGGTGGTGAACCCCGGGGCCGCGGGCCCGCGCCGCTTCCGTCTGGAGCCCAGCGTCGCGGTGCTCACCGTCGACGGGGGCCAGGCCGCGGTGGAGATCAGGCCGCTCTGATCCGCGCGCTCAGATCTCCCGGAAGTGTGATGCCGGGTACAGGTAGTCCCCGCCCGAATCATCGACGATCCGGTAGAAGGCGCCGTCGGCCTCGATCCCGAGGAGGCGGTAGATCCTGCCTAACGTCAGATCGTGACAGCCGCCGGGCTCGTCACAGCCGGGATAGGTGAGCCAGGGCTTGATGCTCACGCACTGCACGAGCGTCGTGGGCTGCCAGGTCGTCGCCATGCATCGCTCCGAGTCGCTTCGTTTCCCGCGCCGTGCCGCGCGCGGCTCCGGGTCGCTATTGTGCAAGAGACTCGCCAGCTCTCTCCGACCGTGCGCGACGATCTTCCCTTCGAAATCCGCCCCTCGCCGATGCAGGGACTCGGTGCCTTCGCGACCCGCGCAATCCCCGCGGGGCGCCGGCTCATCGAGTACGCGGGGGAGCGGCTGACTCCGGCGCAGGCGGACGCGCGGTACCCGGACGACGAGCACGAGCGCCATCACACCTTCCTCTTCGCGATCGACGACGACGTGGTCATCGACGCGGCGGTGGATGGGAACGAGGCGCGCTTCATCAACCACTCCTGCGACCCGAACTGCGACGCGGTCGTGGAGGATGGCCGCATCTGGATCGAGACGATCCGCGACGTCGCGGCGGGAGAGGAGCTCGCGTACGACTACGCGTACGTGCTCGAGGAGCGGCATTCGCCGGCGGCGAAGCGTCGCTATCCCTGCCGCTGCGGGGCGGCGACGTGCCGGGGGACGATCCTCGCGAAGAAGCGCTGAGCGTCCGGCGCGGCGTCAGGCCGAGCGGCGCTGGCGGCGTGCGAGCTTGTGCGTCTCCGTGCGCTCCAGCTCCGCGGGGAACCGCCTGAACCAGGAGGAGAGGAGGAGCAGCTCGTCGATCTCGTGCGACGGGACGCCCGCACCCTCGTATTCGACGCCGCTGAAAACGTCGTCGGCGAGCGCTCTGAGGTCCGAACGATCCGCCGCACTCTTCGGCGCCGGCCGCTCGGCGCGCACGCGGCCCCGCCGGATGAGATAGACCCGGTCGTCGCCGGCGTGCCCCGGCACCTCGTAGAGGAACGAGAGCGTCTCCACGGCGAACCGGAAGCGGATGAACTGCTCGCGCAGCGTCTCGAGGCGGGAGAGCTTGTCGCGCAGCGATGCCGCCCGCTCGAACTCCATCCGCTCGCTGCTCGCGAGCATCTCGCGGCGCAGTCCATCGAGGGGCGAGTCGTCCACACCCTCGAGGAAGGCGCGCGCCATCCGGACCCGCCCCGCGTACTCGTCGAGGGTGCAGGCCGCGACGCAGGGGCCGAGGCACTTCCGGATCTCGTAGCGGATGCACCCCGGCGTGCGCGGGGAGAGCTGGAAGAGCTCCGCCTGATCGGCGAAGTGCATCTTCCGATCGCTGCCGCAGTCCCGAAGGCCGAGCGCGTCGTTGAGCTCGCGCACCGCCTCGTTCACGCGCTGCGCGCCGTGATACGGACCGTAGTAGAAGTCCGCCGACTCGTCGCCCGCGCCGCGGACGACGAGGAGCTTGTTCGCCGGTCCGCGCGTGACCTTGATGAACGCGAAGTGGCGCGCGTCGCGCTTCATGGCGACGTTGAACCGCGGCCGCAGCTTCTTGATCAGGCGCAGCTCGGCGAGGAGCGCGGCGAACTCGCTCGGTGTGTATTCCCACTCGATGTTCGTGGCCTCGCGGACGATACGCGCGCCCTTCTCGCCGGGGGCGCAGCGGAAGTAGCTGAGGAGCCGCGTGCGCACGCGCTTCGACTTGCCGACGTAGACGATCTCGCCGTCGGGGGACGTCATGCGGTAGACGCCGGGGCGGTCCTCGCAGCGCGCGCGGACATCGGCGCGCATCGCCGCGAGCTGGGCTTCGCTCGTGGGCTGCCTGAAATCCGCGGAGACGTTGCGTCTTACTCTTGGCATCGAGCGCAGAACACGGTGGTGCGGCCGTCGACGGCGTGAGTGTCGACGAGCCGCGCGCCGCAACGGGGGCAGGGAAGCCCACCGCGGCCGTACACGGCGAGCTTCTCGACGAAGCCGCCCTTTCCCCCGCTCGCGTCGCGGTAATCGCGGAAGCTCGTACCCCGTGCCTCGATCGATTCGCTGAGGACCGAGACGATCCCGTCGTGCAGCCGGTCGACCTCCTCGCGCGCGAGAGACCGCGCCTCGCGCGACGGGTCGATCCCCGCCCGCCAGAGGGCCTCGTTCGCGTAGATGTTGCCGATGCCGACGATCACCCGCTGGTCCATCAGAAGCTTCTTGACCGCCTGACGCGAGCCCCGAAGAAGGACCGATAATCGCTCCGCCGACAGCTCCGGGTCAAGGGGCTCGATGCCTAACGTCGCGGAATACTCGTCGAAGCGGGCGGGGCCCATGAGCGCGACCGTGCCCAGCCGTCTGATGTCGCGGTAGTGAAGGCGCCGGCCGTCGTCGAGGTCGAAGTGGAGGGTGGAGAACCGCCGCTCGCTCTCCGGGAGCGCGCCGGCGTCGAGGAGGAGCGCGCCGGTGAAGCGCGGCTGCACGACGATGCGCTCGCCGTCGTCGAGATCGATCACCACGAGCTTGGCGCGCCGCCAGGCGCGAGCGATGGTCCGGCCTCTGGTGCGCCGGACGAGCTGAGCGGGGGTCACTTCGCGCAGGACGTCCGCCCTGGTCACGGCCGCGGCGACGATCGTCCGCCCGGTGATCTCGGCGTCGAGGTCGCGGGCGATCGTCTCCGTTTCAGGAAGCTCGGGCACCGCGCGCCAGCTCTCGCCAGCCGATGTCGCGCCGGAGCTGCTTCCCCTCGAGGAGCACGGCCGCCGCCGCGGCGGCGCTCCGCTCGCGCGCTTCGTCGAGCGTCCCGGCGACGGCGGTGACGGCGAGAACGCGGCCCCCGGCGGAGATCAGGCGGCCATCGGTCTCACGCCTCGTTCCGGCGTGGAAAACGTGGACGTTCGAGCCCACGGCGGGAATCGACAGGGTGGCGCCTGTGGCCGGGTGGTCGGGGTAGCCCGGCGCGGCGACGACGGTCGTCACCGAAGACCCGTGCTCCCAGCTGATCTCAGGTGCTCCGGCCAGCGACTCCCCACGGGCGACAGCGAGCATCGGTTGGAGCAGAGTGCTCCGCATGAGCGGAAGGATCGCCTCCGTCTCCGGGTCGCCGAAGCGGCAGTTGAACTCGACGACCTTCGGCCCCTCGTTCGTGAGCATCAACCCCGCGTAGAGCAGCCCCGTGAACGGCCGGCCGTGCTCCCGCATGGCCAGTAGCGTCGGCTCGATGATTCTGGAGCACGCAGCGTCGATCAGTTCCGGTGTACCGATCGAAACGGGAGCATAGGCTCCCATGCCGCCGGTGTTCGGTCCGCGGTCGCCGTCGCCCAGACGCTTGTGGTCCTGGGCCGGGAGCATGGTCAGGAAGCGAGTGCCGTCGGTGATCGCAAACAGCGACAGCTCCTCGCCTTCCATGAACTCCTCCACCAGCAGCTCGGCGCCGGCGGCGCCGAAGGCGCCCTCGAGGAGCATCATCTCGATCGCAGTGTCGGCCTCCTCCATGCTCCCGGCCACCACGACGCCCTTTCCCGCCGCGAGCCCGCTCGCCTTGATGACGACGGGAGCACCAAACCGCCGAACCGCAGCCTTCGCATCGTCGACGTCGGTATACCGCTCGGCGCGGGCGGTCGGGATCCCGGCGCGGAGCATGAGCTCCTTGGCGAAGGTCTTCGAGGTCTCGATCTCGGCGGCGGCGCGGGTGGGACCGAAGATCGGGATCCCCGCCCGGCGGAACTCGTCCACGATCCCGGCGGCGAGGGGCGCCTCCGGGCCCACCACCACCAGGTCCACCCGCTCGCGGCGCGCCAGATCGAGCAGCGCGGGAACGTCGGTCGCCGCGATGGGGAGGCAGCGCGCGAGCTCGGCGATTCCCGGGTTCCCCGGTGCCGCCAGGAGATCGAGCGCGGGGTCATCCTGCTTCAGCTTCCAGGCGAGGGCGTGCTCGCGCCCGCCCCCGCCGACGATCAGTGCTTTCACTCGCGCCTGGTCCGCCGGTCGTTGAAGGCGTCGCGCGCCCGGGTGATGACGTCGTTCACCGCGTCGACGGCGCTCTTCGCCTGGCGCCGGTAGTAGTCGCCGGCCTCAGCGTAGTCGTCGCCCAGCGGCCGTGGCTCCTGTCCACGGCGCATGTACTCACCGCGGAGAATACGGTCGTACTCCCCGGTGCCGATCCAGCGCTGCAGCTCCGCCGCGCGCACGGTCGCGAAGGGATGCGTCCGGAACGCGGTGTTGAGGATCTTCCAGACGTTGTCGGTGATGTCGCCCTGCGTCTCGTACTCGGCCGCCTGGACGAGGAACGCGTCGAGATCGATCTCGTCGTCGTAGCGCAGACCGCCGGCCAGCTTGAGGAAGAGGCTCATCGCCGCGCGCGGGTCCTGCGAGCCGAGCAGCGCGGCGCGATCGGCGGAGAACTCCGCCTTGCGATACCACTCGAAGAGCGCGAGCTCGATCGGGAGAATCGCCATCCCGGCGAGCCACGGGAGGAAGCGGGTCCCGACGAGGAGGAAGAGCAGGGCGAGCGTCGTATAGACCGCGTGGCCGCTCATCGCATGCCCGACCTCGTGCGCGAGCACCGCGCGACGCTCCTCGGGCTCGAGGAGCTCGATCATCTGCGAGTTGACGACGATGAACGGCTTGTCGAAGCCGATGCAGAACGCGTTCGCCTCGTAGTGCTGCGCGACGTACAGCTCGTAGCGCATCGGCGCGTCGAGCGTCGCGAGGACTTCGCCGTACATCGCGTCGAGCGCGGGGCGCTGCGTCGGACCGACCTTCACCGCGTTGGCGAGGAAGATCTGGCGGATGCCCCGCTCGCCGAGCACGGAGAGCGCCTTCCGCAGCACCTCGTCGAACCCGGGCAGAGCGCGAAGCGTGTTCAGCGCGGCGCGGTCGGCGGGGTGCTCCCAGGCGCGGGGGGAGATCTGCGTGAGGATCTGACGGTCGGGCACGGCGGGCTCCAGTGAGAGGATTCCGGCCTTACGGTACGAGCGCCGGCGAAGTGTCGGCGCCGGTGATCACATGCCCTCGAGCGCCTGCTCCAGATCGGCGAGGAGGTCGCTGGCATCCTCGACGCCGCAGGAGAGGCGCAGGAGTCCCTCCGTGATGCCGAGCTGCGCGCGCCGCTCGAGCGGCACGGAGGCGTGGGTCATCATCGCCGGATTCGAGATCAGCGACTCCACTCCGCCGAGGGACTCGGCGAGGGAGAAGACGCGGACGCGCGAGAGCACCGTGGCGGCGCGCTCCTTCGTCCCGAGCTCGATCGAGATCATCCCGCCGAAGCCGGACATCTGCTTCTTCGCGAGCGCGTGCTGCGGGTGCGAGGGCAGCCCCGGGTAGATCACGCGCTCGGCGCCGAGGCGCTCGGCGAGCCAGGCGGCGATGCGCCGGCCGTTCTCGTCGTGGCGAGGCATGCGCAGGTGCAGCGTCTTCGTCCCGCGGAGCGCGAGCCAGGAGTCGAACGGACCCTGCACCGCGCCCGCGGCGTTGTGGATGAACTGCAGCTTCGTTGCGATATCGTCATCGTTCACGATCGCGATGCCGCCGATCATGTCGCTGTGACCGTTCAGGTACTTCGTGGTCGAGTGGAAGACGATGTCGGCGCCGAGCTCGAGGGGGCGCTGGAAGAAGGGCGACGCGAAGGTGTTGTCGACGATGAGCAGCGCGCTGGCGCGGTGGGCGATCTGCGCCGACTCGGCGAGATCGGTGAGCCGCATGAGCGGATTGGTCGGCGTCTCCACGAGGATGGCGACGGTCCGCTTCGTGACGGCGTCGGCGATGCGCTGCGAGTCGCGGGTGTCGACGTAGGTGAAGCTGAGCCCGAGGTTCTGCAGCAGCCGATCGAAGAGGCGGAAGGTACCGCCGTAGACGTTCTCGCCGCAGACGATGTGATCGCCGGATTTGAAAAGCTTCATGATCGAGTCGACGCACGCGACGCCGCTCGCGAACGCGAAGCCATGGCGTCCGCCCTCGAGAGCGGCGACATTTCGTTCCAGCGCCTCACGCGTCGGATTCTTGCCGCGCGCGTACTCGTAGCCCTTGTTCTGACCGAGTCCGTCCTGGACGTACGTCGAGGTCAGATAGACCGGCGTCATGATGGCGCCGGCGAGCGGCTCGGGGCGCTGGCCGGCGTGGATGGCGCGGGTGCCGAAACCGGTGCCGAGATCGTCATCGAAGACGCGGGTCATGCCTGGACTCTGGAGTTGAGGAGGAAGGCAGAAAGCTAACGCGCGCGCGACCGAAGCGGGAAGCGGAAGGAACCAGCGAGAATCGCGGTGCAGCCTGATGGAGATGATCAACCGATGAGCAGCCTGTCGATGGTGTCCGAGCATGCCCGCTGTCTCGTCGTGGACGACGAGCCGCGCCTCCGGCAGGTGCTCGTTCACCTGATGCAGAACGACGGGTTCACCTGTCGGGAAGCGGGCAACGGCGCGGAGGCGCTGGAGATCCTGCAGCGCGAGCCGATGCCGCTCGTCCTCTCCGATCTGCGCATGCCGCGCATCGACGGGATCGAGCTGCTGCGGCAGACGCGGATGCGCTATCCCGACACCGCGGTGGTGATGATCACCGCCGTCGCCGACGTCGAGGTCGCGGTGAGCTGCCTGGCGATGGGCGCGATGGATTACCTGACCAAGCCGTTTCACCTCGAGGAGGTGCGCGCGCGCGTCACGCAGGCGCTCGAGAAGCGCCGGCTGATCCTCGAGAATCGCGACTATCAGGAGCGCCTGGAGGAGCGCGTCGCGGTGCAGGCGCGGCGACTGGAGGAGCTCTTCCTGGCGAGCGTGCAGTCGCTCGCCGAGGCGCTGGAAGTGAAGGACCCGTACACGCGCGGGCATTCGATCCGCGTGAGCCATCTCTCGTCGGCGATCGCGCGCACGATGGAGCTCGACATCGAGATGGTGCGTCAGATCGAGCTGGGGGGGCAGGTGCACGACATCGGCAAGATCGGCGTGCGCGAGGCGGTGCTGAACAAGCCGGGCGCGCTCACCGAGGAAGAGTACGCGCACATCATGACGCACCCGCTGGTCGGGTGGCGCATCCTCGCGCCGCTGCTCGGCGAGGCGCCGATGGCGCTGAACATCGTCCGCTCGCATCACGAGCGCTGGGACGGGCGGGGGATGCCCGATCGCCTTGCCGGGGATGCGATCCCGCTCGAGGCACGCATCACCGCGGTGGCCGACTCCTTCGACGCGATGACGAGCGGCCGGCCCTATCGCGGCGCGCAGATGGGCATCGCCGACGCGATCGCGGAAGTGGAGCGGTGCAGCGGTACGCAGTTCGATCCCGCCGTCGTCCGCGCCTTCCTGGCCGCCATCGAGAGCGGAGCGATCCCGGCGGCCGTGCCGGCGATCTGATCAAGCCGCCGCTCAGCCGCCGACGATGACCACCGTCGGCTGCTTGTAGGCGCTCAACCGCTCTGCGCACCAGACGCGCACATCGGCCTCGCTCACGTCGCCGCGCACCCTGAGCTCGATCCCATTCTCGTGCGCCGGATCGGGGATGGCGCGCACGGCCGCCGACTCCACTCCGGACAGCTCGGCCACCGCGAGCTCCAGCTCGCGAGGGTAGATGTTAAAGCCGTTGCGGGTGAACATCGGCTTCCGCACGCCGCGAAACTCGATGCGGCCGTCGTCGCGCACGACGCCGAGGTCGCCCGTACGCAGCCACCCGTCGCGGACCTCGAGCCCGGTGGGCGCGCCGGCCCCCGCGCCGACATAGCCGGCGAAGACCGTGGGCCCTCGGACGCTGATCTCGCCGGCGGCGCCCGCCGCACACTCCCGGCCGGAGGCAGGATCCCGCACGGTGACCTCCACCCCCGGGTAGGGCAAGCCGAGCGTTCCCCGCACGTTAGGCATGCCGGTGCGGTTGAAGAGCGCGACGGGGGATGCCTCGGTGAGCCCGTATCCCTGACGCAGCTCCACGCCGGTCGCGTCGAACCAGCGGTCCTGCACGTCCATGGGCAGTGGAGCTCCGCCGCAGATGCAGACGCGGAGCGCCGCGGCTCGAAAGGCCTCGCCGCGCCCCTCGAGCGCCGCGAGCATCGCGACGTACATCGCCGGGACGCCGACGAAGTGCGTGACATCGTCCTCGAGACGGCCCAGCGCGCGCAGGGGATTGAAGCGCGGCATCGTCGTCACGCGCGCGCCCGCGAGCAGCGGCGCGACCCCGGCGACGACGAGGCCGAAGAGATGCGAGAACGGAAGCGCGGCGAGGAAATGATCGTGGTCGGCGAGCTCCGCGGCCTGCACCGTCGCGCGCGCGTTGGCGAGCAGATTCCGATGGGTGAGGATGGCGCCGAGTGGACGGCCGCTCATCGCCGAGGTGTAGACGATCGCCGCCTCCTCGTCGCGCCCCTCCGTCGACGGGTCGCCCTCGAGCGCGAGGGGAAAGTGCGAGCCGAGATCGATCGCGCGCGTCGATCCGCCGGCGACGATCGTCGCCGACCGCGGCGCGTCGTCGAGCAGCACGCGCGGGAGCTCCCGGGGGAGGCGGTCGCCGAGCGCGGCGGTGGTGAAGACCGCGCCGACCTGCGCGTCGGCGATCTGATACGCGAGCTCGCGCGGCGCGGCCAGCGGATTCATGAGCACCGCACCCCGGCCCTCGGAAGCGGCGAGCGCCGTGAGGAAGGCCGGCGAGGTGGGGAGGAGAATCCCGGCGCGGCGCCCCGCGAGCGCGCGGACCAGCGGCGCCGATCGCTGGAGGAGGGTCAGCCCCGCCGCGACGAGCGCGGAGGACTCGAGGCCATCGACGGTGCCACCGCGCGCGGCGGCGGCGAGAGGCAGGAGAGCAAGGGGGTCGGTCACCCCCCAAAGCTAGATCGTGAAGCGCGTCATCGCCGCCTTCAACCGCGTCGCGATGTCGGCCAGATGCTGGCTGGACTCGGTGACGTGGCTCATCGAGGCGGTCTGCTGCTGGACGACGGCGCTCACCTGCTGCGACGTCGACGCATTGCTCTCGGCGACCGTGGCGATGGATTCAATCGCCCGCGCGAGCCCCTCGACCTCGGAGCGCTGCGACTCCGCGGCGTCGACGATCTGGGCGACGGCGCGGCGACTCTCGTCGATCTCGCGGCCGATCTGCGTGAGCGCGATGGCCGAGTTGCGGATGACGTCGGCCCCGTTGTTCACGCGGTTGCTGACCTGGGTGATGCGCTCGCCCGTGCGCACCGAGGCCGCGCGCATCTCGCCGGCGAGCTTGCGGATGGTGTCGAGCGCGCGGGCGGTCTCGCCGGCGAGCTTGCGAACCTCGTCGGCGACGACGGCGAAGCCCTTGCCGTGCTCGCCCGCGCGCGCGGCCTCGATGGCCGCGTTGAGGGCGAGCAGGTTGGTCTGCCTGGCGATCGCCGCGATGGTGTCGGCGACCTTGCCGATGCGCTGGGACTTCTCACCCAGCTCCTCCACGGCCGGCACGGTCTCCTTGGTGACGTCGGTGATCGCGCCCATGCTTTCCAGTGCCTGCTGCGCCGAGGCCACGCCGCGCTGCGCGGAGAGGCTCATCGTGTCCGCCGCCCCCTGTGCGCTCCGCGCGTACTCCACGGTGCGAAGCGCGCGCTCGACGACGCGCCCGGAGACGCCGACGATCTTGCCGATGCCATCCGTCTGCACCGCGGCCGAGTCGGCGATCGAGTGCGCGGCCGCGGCGACCTCCTGCGTCGATGCGCTCATCTCCTGGGCGCCCGACGCGAGCTGCTCGGCGGTGGCGGCGACCTCGGTCGCTCCCACTTCGAGGTCCCGTACGAGACCGGAGAGGCTGTGGGTCATCCGGCGGAAGGAATCGGCGAGCGATCCGATCTCGTCGGTCCCGCGGAAGGCGAGGTCGCTGGCCAGCCGCCCCTGGGCGACCGCCTCGGCGTGTGCGGCCACGAGCTCGACGCCCCGCGTGAGCCGCGAGGCGGCGACGTTCGCGCCCACGAGGACGAGCAGCACGGCGAGCACCGGATAGACCGCGAACTTCACGAGGCGTCCACGGAAATCCTCGATGAAGTCGTCGGTGCGCATCATCGTCAGGACGTAGCCGGCCGCGGCGCCCCCCGCGCGCAGCACCGGCGCGATGGCGACGATCATGTCGCCCATGGTCGAGTCGTGGACCGCGACCCAGCCGGCGCGCGCGCGCGCGATGGAGTCGGCGATCTCCGCCGGCGGCTCCCAGCGACGATTGTACTGCGGCTGTCCCGCGCTCCACGACGAGTGGACGAGATAGCGGTAGCGCGCTCCTTCACGGCGCAGGACGGCGATCCCGTTGGCGAGCTGGCTGACGTCCCCGCCATTGGCGCTCCACAGGCGCTTGAGAAGGCCCCGGCCGAAGGCGAACGCTGGACCATGGGTCCCACCCGAGCCGGCGATCGCGTCGAGGCTGTCCGCCGGGAGCATCTCCGCGGTGGTGCGGGCGATGGCCAGCAGCCGGCGTCCGTGGGCGTCCGCGAGCTCCTGCTCCGAGGAGCGGTAGATCGGGACGAGGACGAGGATCAGGGTCACCAGCACCGCGCCGACGCTGAGGAGCGCGAGCTTGGAGCGGAAGGACCAGGCGGAGGCGCGGATAGCGGGCTGCAATGGTACCGGAGAGCGGGGCGAGTCGGAGTGCCCTCAAAGGACGCGGTGCGGGGCGCGCAGGTAAAACCGCGAAAGGGCGCCAAGGGGTGCCGACGGTGGGCCGAGGTGGCGATCTTTCCTCGATCTACCGAACTGCGCCGGAGGGCGAATGTACGAAGGGTTGATGGTGAGCGTCTCGGGGGTCCGCGGCCGCGTCGGCGAGGCGCTGACGCCGGAGGTGGTGGCGCGATTCGCTGCCGGCTTCGGTGCCTGGGCGCTGGCGGCCAGGCGTTCCCGTTCCGTGGTGGTGGGGCGGGACAGCCGGGTGTCGGGGCCGATGTTCCACAGAGTCGTGGTGTCGGCCCTGCAGTCGGTCGGCGCCTCGGTGATCGATCTCGGCCTGGCGACGACCCCGACGACGCAGCTCGCGGTGGAGCATCACCATGCGGCGGGGGGAATCATGATCTCGGCGAGCCACAACCCGATCGAGTGGAACGCGCTGAAGATGATCGGCCCGAGCGGGCTCTTTCTCGACGCCGTCGAGGGGACGGCGATGCGAACGATGATGGAGCAGGGACTTCCGCGGGCGACGTGGGACAGGCTCGGCACGCTCGATCCGGACGATCGGGCGATCGAGCGCCACGTCGACGCCGTGCTGGCGCTCCCCTTCATCGACGTCCCGCGCATCCGCGCGCGGAAGTTCCGGGTGGCGCTGGACAGCTGCCGCGGAGCGGGGGCGGTCATCGTGCCGCAGCTGCTCGAGCGCCTGGGGTGCATGACCACGTCGATCAACCTGGAGCCGGACGGCCGCTTTCCGCGGCCTCCCGAGCCGGTGGCCGAAAACCTCGGCGAGCTGGAACGCCTCGTGCTTGAGACCAGGGCCGACGTCGGGCTCGCGGTCGATCCGGACGTGGACCGGCTGGCGCTGGTCTCGGAAGACGGGAAGGCGATCGGCGAGGACTACACCCTCGCTCTCGCCGCGAAGCTCGTGCTCCGGTACCGGAAGGGGCCGGTGGTGATCAACCTGTCGACGAGCCGCGTGGTGGACGACGTCGCGGTGGCGGCGGGGGCGCCGGTGATCCGGGCGGCGGTGGGGGAGGTCAACGTCGCGACCCGGATGCGGAGCGAGCAGGCCGCGGTCGGCGGAGAGGGGAACGGGGGAGTGATCCTCCCGGAGCTCCACCTCGGACGCGACGCGCCGTTAGGCATCGCGATCCTGCTGCAGCTCATGGTCGAGGAAGGACGGCCGCTGTCGTCGATCGTGAGCGATCATCCGCGGTACGTGATCGTGAAGGACAAGCTGGACCGGCCGGACGCGAGCCTCACCACGGTGTACGAGGCTCTGCGGACGGCATTTCCCGGCGCCGAGGTCGACACCCAGGACGGGCTGCGACTCGCCTGGCACGACCGCTGGGTGCACGTGCGCCCCTCGGGGACCGAACCGATCGTGCGGGTGATCGCCGAGGCGCCGACGGCGGCGGAGGCGAGGGATCTCGTCGCGCGGTCGCGGGTTCCACTGGACGCGCTGGGGCGCTGAACGAGAACATCAACGAGGCGAACGACCATGTGTGGGATCGTCGGATACGTCGGGCCGCGCGTCGCGACGCCGGTGCTGATCGAGGGACTGAAGCGGCTCGAGTACCGGGGCTACGACTCGGCGGGCGTCGCCATCATGAACGGGAAGGGCCTCGAGACGCGGAAGGCCGTGGGCAAGATCGCGATGCTCGAGAGCGTCGTCGACGGGGACCCCATCGAGGGGATGACGGGGATCGCCCACACGCGCTGGGCGACGCACGGCGCGCCGAACGAGTGCAACGCGCACCCGCACCACGACTGCACCGGCACCATCGCCGTCGTCCACAACGGGATCATCGAGAACTACGGCGCGCTGCGCACGATGCTCCAGGGTCATGGGCACACGTTCGTCTCGGAGACCGACACCGAGGTGCTCGCGCACCTCATCGAGGCGGCCTTCGACGGGAACCTGGAGCAGGCGGTCGCCGACTCGCTGCATCTCGTCGAGGGGACGTACGGGATCGCCGTCGTCAGCAGCAAGGAGCCGGGAAAGATCGTCGCGGCGCGAAAGGGCAGCCCGCTGCTGCTCGGTCTCGGCGAGGGCGAGAACTTCATCGCCAGCGACGTCGCGGCAATCCTCAAGTACACGCGCGACGTGGTGTACCTGGATGACGGCGAGCTCGCGGTGGTCACCGCGGACGGCTACACGGTCTCCGATCTCCAGGCCGTGCAGCGCGAGAAGAAGGTGAGCAAGATCGACTGGGATCTCGACATGATCGAGAAGGGCGGCTTCGCCCACTTCATGCTCAAGGAGATCTTCGAGCAGCCGACGACCATCGCGAACACGATGCGCGGCCGCCTCGTCACCGAGGAGGGCTTCAGCAAGCTCGGAGGCATCAACCTCTCGCGCGAGGAGCTGCAGAACATCGACAACGTGGTTATCACCGCGTGCGGAACGAGCTGGCACTCGGCGCTGATCGGCGAGCTGCTGATCGAGGATCTGGCGCGCATCCCGGTCGAGGTGGAATACGCGTCGGAGTTCCGCTACCGGAATCCGATCATCACGCCGCGGACGCTCTGCGTCGTGATCTCGCAGTCGGGGGAGACGGCGGACACGCTGGCCGCGATGCGCGAGGCGAAGCGGCGGGGCGCGAAGACGCTCGGCCTGGTCAACGTCGTCGGCTCGACGATCGCCCGCGAGGACGACGGCGGCATCTACCTGCACGCCGGGCCGGAGATCGGCGTCGCCAGCACGAAGGCGTTCACGAGCCAGGTGATCGCGCTGCTGCTCCTCACGCTGAAGCTCGCCCGCCGCCGCGACATGTCGGCGATGCGCGGGCGCGAGGTCGCGCAGGCGATGGAACGGCTCCCCGAGCAGATCAAGGAGATCCTCGATCGCGCGAGCGAGATCGAGCAGCTCGCCGAGCAGTTCAAGGACGCGTCCAACTTCCTCTATCTCGGGCGCGGGTACAACTTTCCGGTCGCGCTGGAGGGTGCGCTGAAGCTGAAGGAGATCAGCTACATCCACGCCGAGGGCTATCCGGCCGCGGAGATGAAGCACGGCCCGATCGCGCTCATCGACGCGAACATGCCGGTGGTGTTCATCGCCCCCCACGACGCGGTGTTCGACAAGGTCGTGTCGAACGTGCAGGAGGTGAAGGCGCGGGGGGGCCGCGTGATCGCGCTGACCAGCCGCGACGAGCCGGCGTTGAGGAAGCTCGCCGACTACGAATTCAGGATTCCCGAGACGCTCGACATGCTCTACCCGGTTCTTGCGGCGATCCCGCTGCAACTGCTCGCCTATTACATCGCCGCCAAGCGCGGGTTGAACGTCGACCAGCCGCGGAACCTGGCGAAGTCGGTGACGGTGGAATGACGGGAACGCTGATTCTCGCCGCGCTGCAGGTCGCCACGGCGGGCGTGTCGCGGGTGTCGCTGCGCGTGCCGGACACGGTGGTCGTCGTCGACACGGTCGCGCTGCGCGAGACCGCGGTGCCGACCCCGCCGGCTCCGCGCGTGACCTTCGATTTCGGCGGAGGGCCGAGCGCGCCGGTGGCCGCCCGGCAGTTCGAAATCACCGTGAACGGCGCGGCGGGCGCACCCGCGGCGATGCGCGGCCACGCCGCCCAGAGCGGGCCGGCGGCGCAGCTGCGCATCGTGCGCAGCCCCGACAGTCTGAGCACCGAGCTGGCGCGGCGCGCGGTCGAGGGAGCCCGGCTTCCCGAGGTGACGATGCAGCTTCCCGGCAACGAAGACGGCCTTGGCGTCGTCGTGCACCTCTACGACGTGCAGGTGCTGTCCTCACGGCTCGCGTCGAACCACGACGATGCGCCGCTGCGCGAACGTCAGCTGGCGCTCGACGAGGCGATCGACCAGATCGGCGTCGATCTCGACGAGGCGCAGCGCCAGCTCGGGGTCGTCGAGTCGCTGCGCAAGCGTGACATGTCGTCCTCACTCGAGCTGGCGCACGCGAAGGCGAACGTCGCGGTGCTGACGCGGAAGCTCGGCATCCAGCGGGAGCGGCTCGCGCTGCTCAACGCCGAGCTGTCCCGCTGGGCGCCGGTTCAGGAGGAGACGATCCTCGCCGGAGCGCGCGTCGTCATCGACGGCCGGTGAGGACCGACTCCCGCGCGCGATAGCTTTCCGCGCCATGCGAGTCCTGTTGCAGCGCGTGTCGCGCGCCGAGGTGCGGATCAGGGAAGGGGGCGGGTCGCGGGTGAGCGGCCGGATCGGCCGCGGGTACCTCCTACTCGTCGGCGTGGCGCACGCGGACGGCGAGGAACAGGCGGCGTGGATGGCCGAGAAGGTCGCCGGGTTGCGACTCTTCGCGGATGCCGAGGAGCGGATGAACCTCGCGCTGGGCGATGTCGGCGGCGCGGTGCTCGCGGTCTCGCAGTTCACGCTGTACGGCGACGCGGCGAAAGGGAGGCGGCCGAGCTTCATCGACGCGGCGCGTCCGGAGCACGCGCGCCCGCTCTACGAGCGTTTCGTCGCGCTGCTGCGCGCGCGCGGGCTGGTGGTGGAGACGGGCGAGTTCGGGGCGATGATGGACGTGGAGCTGGTGAACGACGGTCCGGTGACGCTGTGGCTGGAGCGGGCGGCCGGCGGAGCGGGACGGTGATGCGGGGCACCGCCGTCGCGGCAGACCCGAATGGCGCCCGCATTGTTGAACAGGTTCAAAATTTCTCTTGACCGCGAGGTTGGTCAGGGTAATAATTGAACGCGTTCAACAAGGAGCCCATATGCCGGTCGTACTCTTCGCCTACGCGCTCTACGTCCCCATCAGCATCGCCATCACCGTCTGGGTAGGGCGCACCCTCTACCGGAACGGCTACCGCTTCCTCGTCGACGTCTTCGGCGGGGACGAGGAGATGGCGCACTCGGTGAACCACCTGCTCGTCGTCGGCTTCTACCTCATGAACCTCGGCTACGTCGCGCTCAACCTCCGCGTCGAGGGCGAGTACTACACCACCCGCGCCGGGGTCGAGGTCCTCGCGGGAAAGCTCGGCGGCGTGCTCCTCGGCGTGGGGCTGATGCACTTCTTCAACCTGTACGTCTTCTCGCGCATCCGCGCCCGGCACGTGGCGCCGCCGATTCCTCCGGTCCGGCCGGACGCGCGCACCCGCGTGAACGAAGCTCGCCCCGCGGCGGCCTGAGCATGCGTGCCCTGACGGTTCTGTACGACCCGTCCTGCGAGTTCTGCCGCGGCGCGCGCGACTGGCTCGCCGCGCAGCCGAAGCGGATTCCGGTCGCCCTCGTGGCGGCCGGCTCCGCGGAGGCGCGCGAGCGCTACCCGGAGCTCGATCACGAGGGGACGCTCGGACGGCTGACCGCGATCGATGACCAGGGAAACCTCTACGAGGAGGAGAAAGCATGGCTCACCGCGCTCTGGGCGACGCGCGAGCACCATGCGCTCGCGTCCAGACTCGCCGCGGCGCCGATGCTCCCGATCGCCCGCGCGGCGAGCGAGTGGATCGGGCGCAACCGCGGTGATCTCGGCGGCCTGGCGCGCCGCTTCGCCGGTCAGCGGCAGGGCTGCTCGCCGTGAGCGCGAAGCCGGCGTCGCCGGGGCGCAAGAAAGCGGGGAAGGGCGAGGAGACTCGCGCGAAGATCCTCGAGGCCGCGCTCGCGCTGTTCATGGAGCGCGGCTTCGAGCAGACGACGATGCGGGCGGTCGCCGAGGAGGCCGGCGTGTCGCTCGGCAACGCGTACTACTACTTCGAGTCGAAGGAGGAGCTCGTCCAGGCCTTCTACGAGCGGAGCCACGAGGAGCATCTCGCCGCGACCGCGTCCCGCCTCGAGGCGGAGCGCGACTTCCGCAAGCGCGTGCTCGCCACGCTGCACGCGAAGATCGACACGAGCGAGCCGTATCACCGCTTCTCCGGAGTGCTCTTCCGGAGCGCGGCCGATCCACACAGTCCGCTGAACCCGTTCAGCGACGCGTCGCGCGCGGTGCGCGAGGAAGCGGTGCAGCTCATGGAGCGCGTCATCGACGGCTCCTCGCTCGATCCGCCTGCCGATCTCCGGCGTGAGCTCCCGTATCTGCTCTGGCTCTACGAGATGGGCGTCATACTTTTCTGGATCTTCGACACTTCGCGCGGGCGCGGGCGCACGCGCCACCTCATCGACCGCACCGTCCCCATCGTGACCAGGCTCATCTCGCTCGGCGGCAACCCGATACTCGCTCCGCTCCGCAAGGCGGTGCTGAAGCTGATCCGCGAGCTCCGCGACGGCGACGCCTTCGCGGGGGGAGACGCGGGATGACGGTGACGCCACGGATCGTCCTCGCCTCCGCATCGCCGCGACGCCGCGAGCTGCTGGCGCTCATCGGCATCTCGTACGAAGTGCGGCCGGCCGACATCGACGAATCGACGCGTGAGGGCGAGTCGCCACGCGCCTACTGCGAGCGGCTGGCGCGGGAGAAGGCGCTCGCGATTGCGGGCGGTGCGCCCGACGCGGTCGTCATCGGCAGCGACACCACGGTCGTGGTCGACGGGAAGATCCTCGGGAAGCCGGAGAGCACCGATGACGCGCGACGGATGCTGCGGACGCTGAGCGGGCGCTCGCACACCGTGCTGACGGGCGTCGCCGTCGCGCGCGGTGAGCAGGTGGAGAGCGGCGTCGAGGAGGTCGCCGTCTGGTTCCGCGAGCTCGACGACGCCGAGATCGACGCGTACGTCGCCACCGGTGAGCCGATGGACAAGGCGGGCGCGTACGGGATCCAGGGCTTCGGCGCGACGATCGTCGCGCGGATTGAGGGCGACTACTTCGCGGTGATGGGGCTCGCGCTGACGCGGCTCGTCGGACTGCTCGCGAAAGTCGGCGTCCGCTACGAGTTCGGGCGGTTGCTCGACACGACCCCGAGGCCGTAGCTCTGCGCGTACTCGCCGCGCCAGCGCTCGACACGATCGAGGACGTCGCGAACCGTGATCCGCGGCATGCGCCCCGGGCGATTCTCCATCGAGACGGGATAGTCCTCGCCCGGATCGCCGTAGGCGTCGATCATGAGGTCGCGGAACTTCCGATACGGGCCGACGCGCTTGGGGTTCGAGTAGGCGATGAGCGAGACCACGGGGCGGTCGAGCGCGACGGTCACGTGCAGAGGTCCCGTGTCCGGCGACAGCACGAGCGCCGATCCGTCGATGATCGAGACGAGCCGTCGGAGCCCGCTGCCTAACGCGGACACCGGCCGCACCCGCGCGCGCTCCATGATCACGCGCTCGGCTGCCAGCTCGCGGGGCGAGCGCCCGCCGACGAGCACGGGCTGGAGCCCGAAGTCGTGCCAGAGCGCGTCGCACACTTCGGCCCACCGCTCGGGGAGCCAATCCTTCTCCGCCTTGCTGGTCGCGACCACGATGCTCGCCGCCGGCCGCTCGAGCGCGGAGAAGAACTCGCGCTGCCAGGGGCGTTCGTCCGGCCAGGGGCCGAGCTTCCACTCGACGGGGTTCGGGTCGACGCCGAGCGGGCGGAGAAACTCCAGATACTGATCCTGGACATGCTGCATCGGGTGGGGCTCGATGCGGCGATTGGTGAAGAGCCAGTTCAGGTCGCGTGCGCGCGAGCGGTCGAAGCCGAGCTTCGTCGTGGCGCGCGTCATGGCGAGGACGAGCCCCGCCTTGAAGTACACCTGCAGCGCGAGCGCGACGTCGAAGGGGCGCGAGGCGAGCTCGCGCCGCAGCTCGAGGTAGGCGCGCATCCCCTTCGCGCGCTCGAAGAGGAGAATCTCGTCGACTGCGGGGTGGCCGCGGACGAGGGTCGCCGGTCCGGGCTGGAGCACCCAGGTGATGCGCGACGACGGTTGCGCGCGCTTGATGGCGTTGATGACCGGCAGCACGTGCACCGCGTCGCCGACCGCGCTCATCATGACGATCCCGACCCGATCGAGCTTCACGCTCATCGCCGCGCTCCGAGCTCACGCGCTCGCCTGGCGAGCGCGCCGAGCCGGTCCTCGCCGAAGGGGAGCGCGTGTCCGCGCCGCCATTTCCGCGCCGAGCGCGCGAGCCGCGCGATGTTCGCCTCGAGCGCGCGGACGCGCGGCGCGCCGAACACGACGCGGTCGACGTCGATCGCCCATGCGGCGGTCGTGTCGTGCGTCGTCACGAGAACGTTCTTGAGGTTGAGATCCTCGTGCCGGGCGCCGGCGCGCGCGAGGGTGGAGAGGAGCACCGCCACCGGCTCGAGCAGCGTGTCGTCGAAGCCCCCGCGCTCGGCGACGACCGCGGCGAGATCGCGGGCGTCGGGGATCTCCTCCACCGCGACGTCCACGCGCGAAAGGCCGAGGGCCGCTCGGTAGACCGCGTAGGCCACGAATCGCGGCGTGGGCACTCCGGCTGCGTCGAGGCGCGTCGCGGCCATGAGCTCGTATGGAGCGCGGCCGGCGCCGATCCAGAGATCCTGCGTCAGCCCTTGCAGTGCCCCGCCGTGACGCGCGTGGCGCACGACCACGCGCGTTCCGCTCGAGGGGAGCGCGACGCCGTAGGCGAACTCGCGACCGACGTACTCGCGCGCGCCGGGGACGCGGGCCGCCCATTCGTGCAGCGTCTGCCAGGTGAGCGCGTCCCGGATGTCGGCGGCCTCGCGCGCGCGGACGACGGCCCGCCGCCGCGCCACCGAGACGTGCAGATAGCCGGGGGGCGCCGCGTCGAGCGACCCCGTCACGACGTCGTGACGCGGTAGAGCGGGATCCGCTGGCTCTTTCCCTTGAGCTCGATCGCCGGGCGTTCCTCGATTCGCGGGGGCTCGCGAAGCGAGCGGCGGAAGTCGTCGGAGAGGAGGATCTCCCCACCGTCGGCCGCGGAGCAGAGCCGGCTCGCGGTGTTCACGGTGTCGCCGATGACCGTGAACTCGAGGCGGCGCTCCGAGCCGATGTTCCCGGCGAAGACCTCGCCGAAGTTGAGGCCGATCCCGATGGACAGCTGCGGCTTGCCCTCGACGCGCCACTTCGCGTTGAGCTGGTCGAGCGCCGTCATCATCTCGATCGCCGCGCGCATCGCGCGGTCGGCGTCGTCCGGCTCGCCGATGGGCGCGCCCCACTGCGCCATGACCGCGTCGCCGATGAACTTGTCGAGCGTCCCACCGTTCCGGAACACGCACTCCACCATCTCGGTGAAGTACTCGGTGAGCAGCTTCGCGATCTCGTCCGGGGTCATCGTCTCGGAGAGCGCGGTGAAGCCGCGGATGTCGCTGAAGAGCACCGCGACCTGGCGCTTCTCGCCGCCGAGCCGCACGGCGTCGGGCGAGCTGGCGATGCGCGCCGCCAGCCCGGGCGCGAAGAAGCGCTCGAAGTTGCTCCGCGCGAGCGTCTCGCGGCGGATGCGGTCGGCGAACTGCGAGTTCTCGATGGCGACGCCGGCGATGCCCGCGAACGCGATGAGGAACTCGAGATCGTCCTCGCTGAAGCGGTGGGCCGTGGTGAGGTTGTCGACGTAGAGCACGCCGAGCACGCGGTCCTCGCTGCCGATGAGCGGTCCGCACATCGCCGAGCGCACCCGCTGCATGACGATGGACTGTCCGCCGAACCGCTGGTCCTCGAGCGTGTTGTCGGAGAGGATGGCGACCTTCTCTTCGACGACCTTGCGGACGATGGACTGCGGGACCATCCGTCCCGCCGTCACGCCGCGCTTGTCGCGCGCGATCTTCGGCTGGAGGTCGCCCTGGTCGTCGACGAGGAGGATCGCGACGCGGTCGACGTCGAGAATCTTGTAGACCTCGCCGACGATCTTCTCGAGCAGCGCGTCGACGTCCACCGCGCTGGTGAGCCCCTTCGAGACCTCGAGCAGGAGGGCGAGCTTCTGCTCGTTCTTGTCGTCCTCGCTCCGGATCGGCGTCGTCTCCTCGACGACGCGCGCCGCGCCGCTCGTCCGGTAGGAGGCGAAGGCCTGCCGCGAGTCGCGCGTGGGAAGCTTGCGCACGATCGTCGCCCCGGCCGGCACCGGCGCGCTGAAGGACGTCGGCGTGTCGGCGGCGGTCGAGCGAGGGTCGGCGGTGATCTCCCGCAGGCGGAAGGGAACCTTGCCGAAGGTGATCACGTCGCCGGGGGAGAGCCTCGCGGTCTCGACCTTCACTCCGTTGAGGAAGGTGCCGTTGCTCGAGCCGAGGTCGCGGACGTGAACGCCGCTGTCATCCCAGGCGACCTCGGCGTGCCGGCGGGAGATCGTCGGGTCGAGGACGGGGATGTCGCTCGTCAGGGCACGGCCGACGACGAGCGTTCCGCCAGAGCGGAGCTCGAACGTCTGCTCTCCCTCGGTGCTGATCAGCTTGAAAGCCATCGCGACAAATATGACGATCTCATGCCCATGCGCATAGCGGCCCGCCCCATTCTACCGACAGATCAGCGTGCGCCAGGTCACTGGGACGCGATCCCGAGCGCCCGGCGGACCTGCCCGATCGCGGTGAGCATCGCCCGCGCCTTGTTCTCGGTCTCGTCCCACTCGCGCTCGGCGACGGAGTCAGCGACGATCCCGGCTCCGGTCTGCACGGACGCCTCGCCGTCGGCGATGACGCAGGTGCGGATGGTGATGGCGAGATCCATCCGGCGGTCTCCCGCGGCGATGTAGCCCACCGCGCCCGCGTACGCGCGGCGGGGCTCCGGCTCGAGCTCGTCGATGATCTGCATCGCCCGAACCTTGGGCGCACCGGTCATCGTTCCCGCCGGAAACACGGCCCGGAAGACGTCGAGCGCGCTCGCGTCTGCGGGCAGGGTGCCACGCACCTCGCTGACGATGTGCAGCACGTGCGAGTAGCGCTCGACGGTCATCAGGTCCGTGACCTCGACGCTGCCATACCGCGCGATTCGGCCGACGTCGTTGCGGCCGAGGTCGACGAGCATGATGTGCTCGGCGCGCTCCTTGTCGTCGGCGAGGAGCTCGGCGGCGAGCGCGTCGTCCTCGCCCGGGGTGCGCCCGCGCGGACGCGTGCCGGCGATCGGGCGCACTGTGACCCGGCTCCCGGCCACGCGGACGAGCAGCTCGGGCGAGCTGCCCACGAGCTCGACCCCGTCGAGGACGAGGTGGTACATGTACGGCGACGGGTTGAGCGCGCGCAGCGCGCGGTACAGCGCGTCGCTCGGGAAGTCGTGCGTCACGACGATGCGGCGCGCGAGCAGCACCTGGAATGCGTCGCCGGCGAAGATGTACTCGCGGATCCGCTCGACGTCCGCCATGAACTTCAGGCGGTCGTAGGTGGAGCGCCCCGTCGCGGGCCGCGCGTCGCGATCGAGATCGAGCGGCGGGATCTCACGCGGCGCGCGGAGCCGCTCGATCGTCTCGTCGATCGTGCGCGACGCGTCGTCGTACGCGGCGCGCAGCTCGGTGTCGCCGGTGCCCGGTTGCACCGGAACTCCGACGACGACGCGCGCCTGCGACCGCAGGTTGTCGATGATGACGACGGCGCGCGTGAAGACGAAGAGCGCGTCGGGCACGCGCGGCCCCCCCGTTCGAGTATCGGGGAGCTCCTCGATGAGGCGCACGACGTCGTACGAGAAGTAGCCCACGGCCCCCGACCAGAAGGCGCCGAGCTCCGGCACGTCCGCGGGCTGGTGCGCGTCGACCAGCGAGCGGAGGTCGGCGAGCGGATCGGCCGGCGTGCGCTCGTTGTGCCAGCCGCGTTCGGGGGACCAGTCGTGCACGACGCCGGCGTTCAGCCGCCACGCCCCGCGCGGCTCCGTGCCGAGGAAGGTGTAGCGCGACCAGGTCTCCCCGCCGGCGGGCGCGGACTCCAGGAGGAAGGCGAAGGGGCCGCGGCGCAGCTTCGCGAACGCGGTGACCGGCGTGTCGCTGTCGAGCAGGCAGTCGCGCCACACCGGGACGATCCCGCCGTTCGCCGCGCGCTCGCGGAAGGTCTCGAAGCTCATGCGGATGCGCGCGTCCGGGAGGCCGGACGCCGAGCTTGTTCGAGGCTGGTGCGCCCGCGATATTCGCGAATCATGCGGCGATTGGTGCTCGCGGCGATCGCCGCGATCGGTTTCGTGGGAGTGGCGTCGCGCCGGGGGACGGCGCAGACGTGGAACGACGAGCGGACGCTGGCTCTCGTGCGCCAGGCGACGGAGCGCCGCGCGCGCGAGCTCGCCGACTCCGGCCTCGTCGACTATCACGCGCAGGCTCACGGATATCTGACGTTCCTCGCGCAGGTCGGCGAAGGGTTCCGTGAGCCGCCGCGCATCGTGAAGGCGGACGAGCTCGCGCTGGAAGTCTACTGGCGCGCGCCCAATCTCAGCAAGCAGCGCATCATGGGGCAGCGCGACACGCTGCTCCTGCCCACGGACATCGCATACCATCGCGATCACCTCGGCATCGTCCAGAACAACTTCCCCGACATCATCCGCATCGGCGACGGGGACGAGGTGCTCGACGTCCCCCATCCCCTCTCCCCCGCGGGGCTGCGCGACTACGACTTCAGCGTCGGCGACTCCCTGCGGATCACCTACCCGGGCCGGACCATCACCGTCGACATCGTTCGCGTCCGTCCGAAGCGGGACGATCTTCCGCGGCTCGTCGGCGCGGTCTTCGTCGAGCGGGAGACCGCGCAGGTCGTCCGCATGGCGTTCTCCTTCACCCGCGCGGCGCTGCGGGACAAGGCGCTCGAGGACATCTCCGTGGTCCTGGAGAGCTCCCTCGTCGAGGGGCGCTTCTGGCTTCCCAGTCGCCAGCAGGTCGAGATTCGCCGCACGGGGACGTGGCTGGAGTATCCGGTGCGCGGAATCATCCGGGGTCGCTGGGAGATCTGCTGCTACGAGGTGAACAAGGGGATCCCGATGAGCTTCTTCGGCGGGGCGGAGATCGCCTACGGGAAGCCGCGCGAGAAGCTGCGCGAGGGATTCAGCGGGAAGATCCTCGACTCGCTGCCGAGCGACGTCCGGGCGATCACGGACGAGGACGTCCGCCGCGTGCAGGAGGAGGCGCGGGCGCTCGTGCGGCAGCAGGCGCTCACGCGCGCCCGCGGGGGCGCCCTCGCGGCGCGGGGGATCTCCGACCTCGCGCGGGTGAATCGCGTCGAGGGGCTCGCGCTCGGCGGCGCCGCCGCGGCGCACCTCGGGCACGGACTGACCCTTTCGGCCGCGGGGCGCTACGGTCTCGACGACCGGCGGGCGAAAGGGCGGGGCACCATCGCGTGGCGCCGGGCGAGCGGGAGCGGCTTCGATCTCGCGGCGCAGGACGACTTCCGCGAGGCCGGCGACGTCGCCGAGGTCTCTCTCGCGCGGAACAGCATCGCCGCGCAGGAATTCGGCAGCGACTGGACCGACCCGTACGGGGTGCGGGCGGTGGCCGCGCGGGCGATCTGGGCGCGGGAGTCCGGACTCGTCTGGCGGCTCGAAGGCGCGGTCGAGGAGCAGCGGCCGCTCGCCGTTCATGCCGCTCCGGCGAGCGGCCGCTACGAGCCGACGATCGCCGCGCGGGCGCAGCACGGTCCCCGTCTCGCGCTCTCGCTCGAGCGCCCGACGCTGCGCGGCCCGCTGGACTTCGCGCTCCGCGCCGACGCGCAGCTCCGCTGGAGCGACATGCGCGGCGTCGACGCGCCGCACGAGCGCGCGCGCGTCCTCCGCGCCGCCGCGCGCCTCGACGCCGAC
>JABFXC010000075.1 GCA_013361935.1 Gemmatimonadaceae bacterium | reverse complement strand
GGCCGGCCGATGCAGATGAGATCCGCCTCCGCGGCGGACGCCGCGCTGGCGAGCGCCTCCGCCGCGTCGCCGGCGAGCATCTCGATGCGGACGTGCGGCACGGCGAGCGACTCGCCGACGCCGCGGAGCCCGCCGGCGAGCGCGGGGGCGATGTCGGCGAGCAGGTCGAGCGTCGCGGGAAGGAAGGGGCGCAGGAACGACGGCGCTTCCGGGGCGCGGATCACGTGCGCGAGCACGATCTCCGCCCCCGGCGCCAGCTCGCGCGCCGCCCACCGCGCGGCGGCGAGCGAGGGGCCGCTGAAGTCCACCGCGACCATGACCCGCGCGAGTCTCATGCGATCGCCTCCCGTTCGCGCGCCGCGCGCGGCTTCGGCATCGTGCGCTTCAGCGTGGCGCGATACGTGACGAGCGCGGTCGCGAGCACGTGCGCCACCGAGATCACGACGCCCTCGTTCGCGTACGACGGAAGCGCGAACTCGATCGCCGAGCCTTCCCCCTTCCCCTCGCCGACGCCGCGGTAGAATCGCGCGAGCGGGAGCTGCTCGTCGGTGATCCACTCGAAGGCGCCGTCGTGCGCGAGCCGGAGCCGCGAGCGATGCACCACGTGGTGCGGACGCCCGGGAAAATGCTGGGCGAGCGCCGTCTGCAGGGGCTCCCAGAGCGCCATGACGGTCGTCATCGCGTCGTGCTCGTCGCGCAGGCCGACGAAGCCGATGGCCCGCCCGCGAATCCATCCGATGTTCGTGCCGGCCGCGTCCTCGAGCCGGTGCCGGTTGTCTCCCTCGAAGTGCACGTTGATCATCTGATCTTCCTCCCCTGTGCGTGTCGCCGCTGGAGCGCCGGCGGTTCATCCGACGGGCCCCAGCGGCTCGAATGCGGTGCGTGTGATGGTCCTCCTTTGTTCGCTGGTGGGTGGCGAGGGTACGGACCGCGTCGCGCGCCCGGAGAAGTCGCGTTTGTTCCCCGAGGCGCGCGTGCGTCGTACCCGGAAATGCCGACGCCCACCTGCGCTCAGCGCAGGTGGGCGTCGGACGGATGAGGCGAGCCGGGATTTCCCCGGGATCGCTACGCGATGGTATCGCGCGCCGTCGACCTTCCCCTGCGCCAGCCCGTACGCGGGCCCACGGGCGTCACCATCGAATGGACGATGGCGACGCCGAGGGCCGCGGCATCTCGCATGGCGGACACGCGGGTGCGGCGCGTCCCGGCCGTGGCGAGGTGCGGGCGCGGCGTGCTGGTGACCAGCGAGAGGTGCGAGCGGCCGGTCCACGTGCGCACGCGCGCCGTCGACGCCCGCCGGAGCGGGGGTCGGCTGCTCGAGCAGCTCGGAGCGGATTGCGGTACGGAGCGCAGGATCATCGGCCGTTGGGTGAGAAAAAGAAAAATCGCGTCACCGATGGGCGGGCGAATCCACGGACTCGCCACTACGTCGCCGCGCGTGCGCGGCGTTCGTTCTCATCGGGACGCGACTCCCTGCTCGTAAAATAGCCCCTGGGCACAGCACTGTCAACGCGCGCGCGACACGCACGGCTCCGCGTGGTTGACCCTTTCCGCATCGTCCGATAGCTTTGACGACTCGGAAACGCGCGGAACATCGCGCGCCGCCGACCACGGAGAGATGGCCGAGTGGCTGAAGGCACCGGTTTGCTAAACCGGCATAGGGGGTCAACCTCTATCGAGGGTTCGAATCCCTCTCTCTCCGTCTCCTCGAGGCTCGGGTGCCAGACGTAGCGCCGGATACCGGGCGACGACTGGCACCCGAGCCTTTTCGATTTTCTCAGCCTTCCTCATGGCCGACTCCGCAACGCCCCGCGTCCGCTTCGCCCCCTCGCCCACCGGCTACCTCCACGTCGGCGGCGCGCGCACGGCGCTCTTCAACTGGCTCTACGCGCGAAAGCTCGGCGGCAAGTTTCTCCTCCGCATCGAGGACACCGACAAGGCGCGCAGCACCGACGAGAGCACCCGCGCGATCTTCGAGGGGCTCACCTGGCTCGGCCTCGGCTGGGACGAGGACCCGGTGTACCAGGGCGCGAACCTCGAGCGCCATCGCCGCGACGCGGATCGGATGCTCGCCAACGGCACCGCCTATCGCTGCTTCTGCACGCAGGCCGAGCTCGAGGAGCGCCGCAAGGAAGCGGAGGCACGCAAGGAGAGCTTCAAGTACGATCGCCGCTGCTACGATCTTCCGCGCGCCGAAGTCGAGCGTCGCGTCGCCGCCGGCGAGCCGCACGTCCTGCGCTTCCTCGTTCCCGAGGGGACGACGGAGTGGAACGATCTCGTCCACGACCGCATCGCGTTCCCGAACAAGGACATCGAGGACTTCGTGATCCTCCGCTCCGACCGCACGCCGATCTACAACATGGCGGTGGTTTCGGACGACATCGCGATGCGCATCACGCTCGTGATGCGCGGGGACGACCACATCTCGAACACGCCGAAGCAGATCCTGCTCTACCGCGCGTTAGGCGCGGAGCTCCCGGAGTTCGGCCACCTGCCGATGATCCACGGCCTCGACGGAAAGAAGCTGAGCAAGCGCCACGGTGCGACCGCCGTCGGCGACTATCAGCACCAGGGGATCCTCCCCGGCGCAATGCTCAACTTCCTCGCACTCCTCGGCTGGTCGCCGGGGAACGACATCGAGGTCATGACCCTCGACGAGATGATCGGGCTGTTCTCCACCGACGGGCTCCAGAAGAAGGCCGCGATCTTCGACCCGAAGAAGCTTGAGTGGATGAACGGGCAGCACCTGAGCCGCACGCCGGCGCGGGAGCTCGCACCGCGCGTCACGCCCCTCCTCGTGGCCGCGGGACTCGCGACGGAAGCCGAGCTCGCCGCTCGCCGCGAATGGTACGACGCGCTGCTCGAGCTGCTGAAGGTTCGCGCGCGCACGACCGACGACATCGTCCGCCAGGCGGCACCCTATCTCCGCGACGCGATCGAGTATGACGCGGACGCGGTCGCCAAGCAGTGGAAGGACCCGGTGGAAACGCGAAGCATCCTCGGCGCGACGCGCGAGCGCCTCGCCACCACCGAGTGGGAGCCCGCGGCGATGGAGGAAGCGCTGCGCAAGCTCGCCGAGGAGCGGGGCATCGGCGGCGGGAAGATCTTCCAGCCCCTGCGCGTCGCGCTCACCGGGCTCACCGTGAGCCCGGGGATCTTCGACGTGCTCGTGATGCTCGGCCGCGACCGCTCGCTCGGCCGCATCGAGGCGGCGGAAGCGTGGCTCGCGTCGCGCGCATGAGCGCAAATTAGAGATTCTTGACGTGGCGGCGTCGCACCGTACATTAGCGTACCATCGCCTGCCGATTCTCTCCGGGGTCCTGGTGCTCCCGGCGACGCGCTTTTTGCGGAGGTCTCCATGCCGGAGCCGCTCTCCCCGCTCGAGCAGAAAGTCTATCACTACCTGATCGACTACCTGGCCGAGAACACATATCAGCCGAGCATCCGCGACATCGCGCGGCAGTTCGGCATCAAGTCGACGAAGACGGTCTCCGACCTTCTTCAGTCGCTCGCGTCCAAGGGGTACATCCAGCGCGATCGCACGCGCTCGCGCGGCGTGAAGCTCGTCGGCGTCGGCGGGACCTCGGGGACGCAGCCGGTTCCGTACTACGGGAAGATCCACGCTGGAGAGCCCGCGCTCCTGCCGGAGAACCGCGCGGGCTTCATCACCATGGACCGCCGCTTCGTTCCCTCGCAGGACTCCTTCTACCTGAAGGTCGTCGGCGACAGCATGAACGGCCGCGGCATCCTCGACGGAGACTTCGTGCTCGTCTCGCAGTCGAAGCGCGCGCAGGACGGCGACATCGTCGCCGCGCGCCTGGGTGAGGAGTCGACGGTGAAGACGCTGACCCATCGGGGCGCGACGATCGTCCTCGAGCCGGCGAACCCGGCGGAGCGCGCGATCAGTGTCGGTCCGCAGGACGACTTCTCCATCCTCGGCGTCGTCTGCGCGGTGTTCCGGCCGCTCTGCGAGGAGAGCTGACGGCAGGGGTCGGGGGCCAGGCGGAAGGCACTGCGTTTACAGCAGTCGACGCCGTTCCTGACGCCTGGTCCCTGACCCCCGCCTAACGCGTCCCCTGCGCGACCGGCGTCTGCGGCGGGGACTGCTCCTTCTTCTGCCCCTCGGCCTCGCGCCGTTCGCGCTCCTTGCGCTCGCGGATCGCCTTCACGGCGGCGCGGAACTGCTCTTCGGTCAGCCCGCGGCGCACCGCGTACGACATGTCGGCGGCGCGCAGGTTCGCCTCGCGGTCGCGGCTGATGTCGCCCTGATACTTCGCCAGCGGGAGCTGGTAGAGCAGCGCGCTCGGCAGCGAGAATTTCCCCAGCTTGATGGTGTGCTGGTCCATCCCCCACTCGCTGCCGTGCCTGCCCTTGTAGATCCACGACGGGCGGGCGTCGGGACCGAGCTCGCTGTTCCCGGCCACGTTCAGTGAGTCGCGATAGCGTTGGAGCCGCGACGACAGCAGGCTGTCGCGACGCTCGTCCTCCGACTTCGGCGCGGTCACCAGCGCACCCGGCGCCGGCCACACACGTCCGTCGCCGTACGAGGGCTGCACGCCGCGCAGCACCCCTCCGCCGCCGACGAGCGGACCGCTTCCGCCCTGATCCTGCGTTGGCGCGGGGACCTTCGCGGCGGGCGGCAGCGTCGACGGCACCGTCACCGGCGCGCGGAGGACCGGCGCGGTAGCGACGTTCGGCGCCGCCTTTCTCCCGTCGCCGCCGTCCACCTGCACCCGCGTGCTGTCGCCGCGAGGACGAACGGTCTGCAGGTACGTGAGCTTCTCGCGCGGCGCGTCGACCCGCGATGGCGTCTCGCGGAACCAGGAGAGCAGCGTGCCCGGAACGACGGCGATGCGCACGAGCAGGGCGATCCCCAGCACGTGCAGCGCCGCCGATGCGGCGAGCCAGCGCCAGTCGCGCCGGGGCTGTCCGATCACGCGGCCTCACCCCGCATGCGAGCGAGCAGACGTCCCGCGCGCGCCGCCGCCTCGCGCAGCCGCTCGGGTCCGGTCACGAAGGAGACGCGGAAGAAGCCTTCCCCGCCGCGGCCCAGCGACGAGCCGGGGAGCACGACGACGCCCTCCTCGTCGAGGAGACGGTCGGAGAAGCGCTTGCTGGGGATACCGGCGGGGAGCGGGCACCAGAGATACATCGTCGCCCGCGGCGTCGCGCAGTCGAAGCCCGCGGCGCGGAAGGCGTCGACGGCGGCGTCGCGGCGTTCGCGGAAGATCGCGACGTTCCCGGGCACCCACTCCGCCCAGCTCTCCAGCGCCGCCACCCCCGCCGCCTGCACCGCCATGAAGGCTCCCGTGTCCACGAACGTTTTGACCTTCGCCAGCGCCGCCGCGATCGGTGGCCGCGCCACCGCCCATCCACAGCGCCAGCCGGTCATGTTGTACGTCTTCGACAGCGAGTGGAACTCGATCGCCACGTCGTCCGCGCCCTTCACCTCGAAGATGCTCGGCGGGACGTACCCGTCGAAGGCCAGCTCGGAGTAGGCGTTGTCGTACACCAGCAATATGTCGAGTTCCCGGCACCGCGCCACGACCTTCTCGAGGTAGTACCCGGGAGCGACCGCCGCCGTTGGATTGTTCGGATAGTTCAGGTAGAGGATCCGCGCGCGGCGGAGCACGTCCGCCGGCACGTCGTCGAGGTCGACCAGGAACTCCTTCTCCGGACGCAGCGGGACGGTGTACGCCGTGCCCTCGCCGAGCAGCGTGCCGCCGAGGTAGGCCAGGTAGCCCGGCTCGGGGACGATCGTGACGTCGCCCGGTCCGACGAAGGCCATCGCCAGGTGAGCGATCCCTTCCTTCGAGCCGATGAGGGGCACTACCTCCGTGTACGGGTCGAAGCGGACGGCGAAGCGCTTCTCCATCCACGCCGAGATCGCCTCGCGGTACGCGGGGAGCCCGAGCGCGAAGCCGTAGCGGCTCATCGTCGGGACGTCCGCGGCGCGCTTCAGCGCCTCGATCGCCTTCGGCGGCGGGACGAGGTCGGCGTCGCCGGCGCCGAGGTCGATGACGTCGACGCCGCGGGCGATGAGCGCACGCTTGCGGACCGGGACATCCGCGCCCGGATACGTCGGCAGGGTCTCGAAGCGCGGCGCGAGACGCGGCATCAGCTCGCGGCGACCACGCCGTTCGAGACGTGGCTGATCCCCGGAATCTCGACCTCGACGATGTCGCCGGGCGCGAGCGGCGCGACGCCGGCCGGCGTTCCCGTCGCGACGAGATCGCCCGGCTCGAGGGTCATCACCCGCGAGATGTACGAGAGGACTGCGGGGATCGAGAACACCATCTCCGCCGCGCTTCCGCGCTGCTTCTCCACCCCGTTCACCCGCGTGATCACCACCAGGCCGTCGAGGCTCGTCGGCGGCTTTCCCATCGTGCCGAGCGGGCAGAAGGTGTCGAACCCCTTGGCGCGCGTCCACTGCCCGTCGGTGCGCTGCAGGTCGCGCGCGGTCACGTCGTTCACGGCGACGATGCCGCGGATCGCGCGTTCGGCGTCCACCTCGCTCGCGTCCTTGAGCCGCGTGCCGATGACGACGCCGATCTCCCCCTCGAACTCGACGCGCGACGAGACGCGGGGGAGGACGATCGCCTCGCCGTTAGGCACGATGCTCGACGGCGGCTTGAGGAAGATGAGCGGCTCCTTCGGCACGTCGTTGCCGAGCTCCTTGGCGTGGTCGCGGTAGTTGCGTCCGACGCAGACGATCTTTCCGGGAAGCATTCGAGGCGGTCGGGGGTCGGGGGTCGGGGCGGCGGATTCGAGCTCGCGGCGGTCAGCGGTCGCCCGCCGGGGCGACCGCCGTATAGAACCCGCGTACCTCGTCGCGGATCTTCGACCAGGGGCCGAAGACGCGGCGTGCGGGCGGCAGTGTGGCGACGAGGCCGCGGCCGTAGGCCTTGGTCGCGGCGCGCGGGTCGCCGAGGATGACGACGCCGCGATCGGTCGCGGTGCGGATGAGGCGACCGAAGCCCTGCTTCAGCCGGAGCGCCGCGTGCGGGAGCATGTACTCGACGAACGCGTCGCCTCCGCGCGCTTCGATGGACTCGCAGTGCGCCGCGGTCACCGGCTCGGTGGGCACGCGGAAGGGGAACTTCGCGATCATCAGCCCGCGCAGCGCGCGCCCGGGGACGTCCACGCCTTCCCAGAACGATGCGGTGCCGAGGAGGATCGCGCGCCCGTTGTCGCGGAAGCGGCGCAGCAGCGCGTCGCGCGCGTCCTCGCCGTGCACGAGCAGCGGCCAGCAACGCTCCGTGCCGCGCGCGCGAAGCTCGGCGGCCGCGGCGCGCACGTCCTTGTGGCTCGTGAAGAGCACGAACAGTCCCCCGTCCGACGCCTCGGCGAGGTCGAGCGTCGCGCGGATCACCGACTGGAAGTGCGCGTTTGCGTCGACGTTAGGCGCGGCGAAGTCCGTCGGCACGGCGAGGATCGACTGACGCGCGTAGTCGAAGGGCGAGGGAAAGACGTCGGTGTGCGGCGCGAGATCGGGCTCGTCGAGCCCAAGCCGGCTGGCGAGGAAATCGAAGCGGTTGTCCGTGGCGAGCGTCGCGCTCGTGATCACCGCGGTGGAGACGCGCTTGAAGAGATCCTCGCGGAGGATCGGCGCGAGGTCGAGGGGCACCGCGGCGACGGCGACGCCGCGGTCGCGGCCGCGCACCTCGATCCAGCGCACCGTCGGCTCGGCGTCGTGCGCGGGACGCAGCGCGTTGCGCAGCGAGTCGCCGGCAGACTGCAGCCGCTTGCCCACCGCGCGGATCTCGTTGAGCAGGGGCGCGACGGACTCCTCGAGCTTCCCGCTCCCCTCCAGCCGCTCGCGCACGACGCGCAGCCCGTCGTGCAGCAGCTCGATCTCGCCGAGCAGGTCGGTGAGCGCGGCGTCGAGCCCGGCCTTCCAGATCGGGTGCGAGGCGAAGTCGTCGGTGAGGCGCATGACCGCGACCCCGCTCTCCTGGAGCAGCGTGTCGAGGAGGTCGAAGAGCAGCGCGCCCTGCTCGCGTGCCGCGTGCACCGCCGGCGCGAGCCGCTGGTTGACGAGATCGAGGCTCGCCGCGCTGAGGAGATCGCGCTGCCCCTGGAGCTTCGTCACGAGCGACGCGAGCAGCCCGCGGCCCTTGCGGTCCAGGCGATTGAAGGCGCGGGTGAGCGCGCGGCGCGTCACCGTCGCGCCGAGGTGGCCGGCGGCCGCGTCCTCGAGGTGATGCCCCTCGTCGACGACGAGACGGTCGTACGAGGGCAGCACCGCGGCCTCCTCCCAGTTCTGGGTCGCGCGCCGCACCGCGACGTCGCTGAGGAGGAGATGGTGGTTCACGACGACGACGTCCGCCTTCGCCGCCTCCCGGCGCGCCGCGTAGACGAAGCATTTGTCGTAGAGCGGGCACTGGAGCCGCGTGCACAGGTCGGGCTCGGCCGCGACCTCGTCCCACACTTCCGGCTTCGGCGGCGTCGGGAGGTCCGCGAGGGAGCCGTCCTTCGTCTTGTCGGCCCACACCGCGAGCGTCGCCAGCTCCTCGCGCTCCGCGGCGTCGAGCAGCGTCCCCTCGTTGGAGCGCGCCTGCTCCAGGCGCGCGCGGCAGAGATAGTTCCGCCAGCCCTTGAGCAGGGCGAACCGCACTTCCTGGTCGCTCAGCGCCTTCTGCAGGAAGGGCAGATCCTTCCCGACGAGCTGCTCCTGGAGATTGATCGTGTTCGTGCTGACGATCGTCCGCTCGCCATTCGCCGCGGCCCAGCGCAGCGCGGGGAGCAGGTAGCCTAACGATTTGCCGACGCCCGTCCCCGCCTCGAGCAGGCCGATCCCGCCCTCGCTGTAGAGCTTCGCGATGGTCGCCGCCATCCGCCGCTGGCTCGGCCGGTCCTCGTACGACCCGTGCAGCGCCGCGACCGGCCCCTCGGGTCCGAGATCCGCGTCGACGCGCTCCGGGTCGAGGGGAACGAGCGGGTCATGCCGCGGCACCTCGACGACGACGTACAGCTCCGTCGCGTCGTTGTCGGTGATCGCGAAGCCGATCCCGTCGTCGTGCACCTTCGCCGCGACGTCGAGATCCGCATCCGACGGCTCGAGCAATCCCGACGGGTGGTTGTGGACGAGCATCTCCCCGCGCTTCGCGAAGCCGGGCAGCGCGAGCACCCGCCGCACGTCGCCGCGCGACACGACGCGCGCGGTGACCACCCTGCCCTCGTCGTCGACCGTGCAGACGAAACAGCACTCGCGCCCGCCGGCGAGCCGGATGGCCGCGCGCATCGCGGCGGCCGCCTTCGGGTCGAGGCGGTCGTCGGTGCTCACGGGCAGGTTCGAGCGGGCGAGGATCACGATGCGGCGGTCAGGTCTTGAGCGGCTTCTTCTTCGC
Organism: Gemmatimonadaceae bacterium; assembly: GCA_013361935.1. Lineage (GTDB taxonomy): Bacteria > Gemmatimonadota > Gemmatimonadetes > Gemmatimonadales > Gemmatimonadaceae > JABFXC01. Next base: position 4,837 of record JABFXC010000075.1, on the reverse strand, counting down.
CGCCGGGAAGAGCACGTTGTTGAGGATCAGTCTGTACCCCGGAGAGTTCGGATGGAGCGCGAGGTCCGTCGGCGCGCTCCCGACCACGTGCTGCGGGTCCTCGGGGTCGTGCCCGCCAAGGAAGGTCCAGGAGCCCTTGCCGTAGTCTCCATGAATGTACTTCACCCACGGCGCTCCGGCTTCGTCGGCGAGGACAGTCACCCCCGGCTTCAGCGTCTTCCTGGTGAAGCTCGTCGTCACCCCGTAGAAGTCGGGGATCGTGCTCACGTGGTCCTGCACGAGCATCGAGGCGACCGGATCGAACTTCGCGGCGAATCCGAAAAGCGTGAACTGGCCGAGCGGCTGCCGCTGCCCCGGCGCGTTCACCTGATGCCCGTCGATGTCGCTCATCGAGCCGACGAGGGGCGAGGCGACCAGATGCGCATCGCGGAAGGCCATCGTCCGCGACCAGTCCATCTTCGCGTCGGCATTCGGGTCGACCGGCGTCCCGTCGGCGTACTCGTTGGCGATATCGACGTCGTGCCCGGCGATGGCCAGCTCGAGCGTCTCGGTGGCGCCGCACATCGCGAAGAGAAATCCCCCGCGCTCGACGAAGCGCCGGATCTTCTCGGCGACGTCCTTCTTCAGCGCCGGGATGTCGGCGAAGCCGTAGCGCTTCGCCGTCTCCTCGTTGTCCGCGCGCAGCTTCTGGAACCACGCGGTGAGCCCGTACGTGACGGCGAACTTGTTGAGCTGCCCGGTGAAATCCTCGTGGTGCAGGTGTACCCAGTCGTAGCCCTGCAGCCCGTCGCGCTCCACCTCGTCGTCGTAGACGCGAGTGTAGTCGATCCCCGCGTACTTGAGGGCGAGCGTCACCGCGTCGTCCCAGGGCGGCGCGTTAGGCGGCGAGTACACGGCGATCTTCGGCGCCTTCTCCAGCGGGACGGCATCCATGTTCTGCCCGCTCATCTCGCTCCGGACCGACGCGACCCCGCCATCGTCGAGCGGCTCGACAGTGATCCCGTCGATCGCCGCACGTTTGCGGAGGTCGGGAATGTCGGGGAGCAGGAACGAGCCGCCGCGATAGTTGAGCAGCCACTCCGCCTTCTGGCCGAGCTGCAGCGTGTGGTACGTCAGGCCATAGGCCTTCAGATGGTTCTGCTGCGACTCGTCCATCGGAACGAGGAGGTGCTGCGCGCTCGCCGCCACCGGAGCGAGCCCGCAGATGGTCGCGAGCGCGACGAGCAGCGCGGAACGACGAAGCACCCTCACTCTCCCGATGCGAGCGTGTCGAGCACCCGCCGCGCCTGAGGCACGAGCGCGCTCGATGGATACGTGAGGATGAGATGCTCGGCGCGGACCTTCGCGCCCGCGGCGTCGCCGCGCGCGGCGAGCGCACGGGCCAGCGCGAGGTCCGCGTTGGGCGCCTCCGCCGACCGCTCCCACTTCTCGACGATGCGCAGCCAGAGCGACATCGCCCCCTCGACGTCGCCATGCGCGGCGCGGAGATCGGCGGAGGTCGCGAGGAGCGCCGGCGCGGCCTCCCCGAGCTCCCCCGCCGCCGCCTCGAGCTTCGCGACCGCGGTGTTCGTGTCGCCGCGCGCCAGCGCAAGGAACCCCGCGCCGAGCGCAGGGGAACGCTCTGCCCGCGTCCGCGCGAGGATCGCCAGCGCGCGCACGGCGTCGGTGGAGGGAGTGCCCGACTCGCGCAGCGCGCGGCGCGCGGTGGCGAGATCGCCCTCGTAGAGCGCGAGCCACCCGCGCACACCCGTGGTATCCTCGTCGAGCGCATCGCCCATCATCGCCTTCGCCTTGCCGATGTCGCCGCTCCGCACCCATGCCCACGCGACGTCGCGGTCGAGCACGCGTCGCTGCTCGTCGGTGAGCGTCAGGGCGACGAGCGCCGCCGTCGCTTCGGCAGGCCGGCCGAGCGCTGCATACGCGCGCACGCGCAGCGCACCCGCCACCCGCTGCGAGCCGGCGCTCCGTGGCTGGCAGCGTCCGTTCTCCAGCAGGGAGAGCGCGGTGCGCGCGTCTCCACCCTGCAGCGAGGCGTTCGCGGCGCGAAGCATCACGTCGCCCTCGCAGGCGACGCCGAGCACGGCGCGCCACGCCTCGCGCGCCGGAAGCCACGCCTCCGACGCCTCCGCTCGCTCGGCGAAGCTGCTCCATGCCGCCGACGCCGCGCTGTCCGGAAAGAGCGAGGAGAGCGCGGTCCACGCCGCGGAGGGCGACCCCCACGCCAGCTCCAGCTCGGCCAGCAGCTCGCGCGCGCCGGGGCTCACCGGCGCGGCGAGCAGCGCGTTGCGGATTCCTTCCCGGCTCGCCGCGCCCGCCTCGCCTAACGCGAAGGACGCCGCCGGCATGAGGTGCGCCCCGTTCTCCACCGCAATGCGCCAATCGCGCGCCGCGGCGTCCCAGTCGCCGCGCGACCCTTCCACGCGCGCGCGCTCGGCGGCAAGCGTCCGCGCGGCGCCGGGGATCTTCCCCGCGGCGGCGATCACGCTGTCCGCGCCCGCGAGCCGCCCCGCCTCCAGGAGGAGCTGCGTGTACTCGCGGTACGGCGCGATCTGCGCCGGCGCCGCCTTCACCCAGTCGGCGAACGCCGCGGCGGCCGCCGCGGGCTTGTGCGCGTACAGCGCCGACCGCAGCCGGACGATCTGGACCATCGTCTCCCCCGGATGCGCCTTCGCCAGCGAGTCGGCGACGACGAACGCCGAGTCGCTCTGGCCGACGGCCGCGTAGGCGCGCTCCATCCCGAGCAGCGCGGGGACGAGATCCGGAGTGCCGAGCGCCTCGCGAAACGCGGCCGCGGCTTCGCGGTTCTGGCCGCGCTGCTCCAGGTCCATCCCGCGGATGAGGGGCGAGACCGTTCCCTGCCCCGCGGCGGGGAGCGCGATGGCCGCGAGCGCCGCGAGCGCGATGCCGGCGCCTCGCCGCACGATGGAGGCGCTCACCGGCCCTCGGGCGTCGCGTTCATCCGCCGGAAGTAGTCGATCACCGCGCGCCGCTCCTCGGCGGAGAGGCCACGCAGCTCCTCCCACGTCGGCTCGCGCCAGCGCTGCCCCGGCGCGCCCTTCGCGTCCCCCGCCGGCGGGGTGAACAGCTCGACGCCGCTCGCCGAGCGCGCCTCGCGCTTGCCCTCGTCGCGCTCCTCTCCTTCCAGCGAGCGGCCCGCGTCGAGCATGCGCTTGAGGAGCTGCTCCTGCCGCGACTTCGTCGCTTCGCTCAGATCGCCGCGCTCCAGCGCCTCGGCCACTCGCCGCGCCTCGGCGGCGAGCGCTTCGGCACGACCGCTGCCGTCGGCGTCGCCGAGCTCGTCGAGCTTCTGCGCGACGGCGCGCTGCTCCTTCGCCAGTGCGCGCCCCTGCTGGCCGGCGCCCGCCTGGCCGTTAGGCATCTGGAAGAGACCGGCCGCCTGGCCGTTGAGCGATCCCTGCTGCTTCGCCAGCTCCTGCATCTCGCGCATCATCTCGGCGAAGCCGGTCGCGGTCGCCGAGGAGTTCACGCGCTCGCGGTCGCGGACCAGCGCCGCCGCCGCGCGGGTGAGCGCGTCCGCCGCCTCGCCGAACGCGTCGCTCGACGTGCGCGAGCTTGCCGGCGGACGCGCGGTCTCCTCGGTGGCCTGCGAGGTCTGCTGGCGCGCCTCGGCCACCGCCCGGCGCGATTTCCCGGAGAGCAGCGAAGACGCGCGCGCCGCCTTCTCCAGCCGCTCGCTCGTCTTGTCGACGCCCTGCTGCAGCGCGCTCTGCTCCGGGCGCAGCGCGCTCCCCGACGCCCCCTGCCTGCTCCGCTCTTCCAGCGCGCGCTCGCCCTTCGCCATCTCGAGCATCTCCTGAATCGAGCGATCGAGCTCCTGCGTGAGCTCCGACTTCCACGCGCCGATCTGCTCCTCACGCGCCTTCGCCAGCGCGGCGGCGGCCTTGTCCATCCGCGGCGCTGCTTCGCCCGCGTCGCGTGGCATCGCGTCCGCGGAGGCCCTCGCGTCGGCGGACGCCTGCGACGCGTCGCGCGAGCTCTGATCCCCGCCCGCTTTCCGCAGCCGCTCGGCGAGCGCTGCCGCCTCGCGCGAGACCTTTCCCGCGCGGTCGGCGAGCGACTTCGCGCTCTCGCCCGCCGGCGCGTGCCCGGAATCGGCGAGCGCGTGCTGCGCCGCGGCGACGTCCCTCGCTTCGTCGTGCAGCGTCTGCAGCGAGCCCTCGACCGCGGCACGCTGGAGCATCTCGGCGATGCGGTCGAGCTGATCCTTCAGCCGCTGCTGCTGCCGCGCGAGATCCCCGAGCGACTCGCGCGCGCCATCCGCGCTCCGCTGCTCGAGCGCGGAGTCGAGCGCGGCGAGCGACGCGGCGAGCTCCGGCGTCAGCGCCTCCTGCAGCAGCCGCTGCGCGTCGGCGAGCTGCGCGGCGAGCGAGCTGTCCATCGCGCCCGCGCGCTCGAGCTGCTTCTGCAGCTCCGCGGCGCGCTGGCGCATCTGCGCGACGTTGCCGGAGAGTCGCTGCTGCTCGTCGCGAACGCCGCGCGCGCGCTGCTCGGTCTCGTAGGGGAGCGCGTCCTTGCGCTGACCCTGCGCGCTCGCATCCGCGGTGGACCCGCTCTTCCCCGCCGACGATCGCGCGCCACGATCGCGCGCCGCCTCCGTCGTGCGGCGCGCGAGGTCGCGCTGCTCGGTGGCGGCCGAGGTCGCCGCGCGGACGAGCGAATCGGCGGCCGCGCGTGCCAGCTCGCGCTGCTCGGCGAGCCCCGGAACACGGATGACGATCGACCTGCTGCGGCCGGTCTGCCGCCACGGCGAATCGTCGGTCGCTACGGCGGCGACCTGCGCCGCGTGCCCCGTCGCGATGCCGAGCGTGGCCACGTC
>JABFXC010000047.1 GCA_013361935.1 Gemmatimonadaceae bacterium | reverse complement strand
CAGCGTGTCCGGCACCTGCGCCGCGGCCGGCCACGCCAGCGCGCACGCGCAGAGCAGCGCGATCGCCGCCGCCAGCGGACGCCTCGTCCTCGTCATCGATGTCATCCGGTCTCCTCGCGCTTGACGCGTCGGATCGAGCCTCACGCGCTTCGTCCCTCGACGATGCCGAGCCGCTTCATCCGTCGGTACAGGTTCGGGCGGTCCGTCTTCAGCCGGCGCGCCGCTTCGGCCACGTTCCCCGCCGCGGACGACAGCGCCCGCACGATCACCGCGCGCTCGAACTCGTCCAGCGTCTCGGTGAGCGGGCGGTCGAGCGCGGCGGGGTCGGGAAGCGGCGCGCGCGTCGGCGCGACCTCGCGATCCACCGGCAGCACCTCGCGCACGTGCTCCGCCGTGACCTCCCGCCCCGCGTGCAGGATCGCCAGCCGCTCGACGATGTTCGCCAGCTCGCGCACGTTCCCCGGCCAGCGATGGCGCGACAGCGTCTGCAGCGCGTCCTCGCTCCACATCGGCAGCGCCCGTCCGGTGCGCGCGCGGTGCAGGGAGGAGAAGTGCCGCACGAGCGGCGGGATGTCGCCGGGCCGGTCGCGCAGCGGCGGCACGACGATCGGGATCACGTTCAGCCGGAAGTAGAGATCCTCGCGGAAGCTCCCGTCCGCGACCGCGCGCGCGAGATCCTTGTTCGTCGCCGCGATGATCCGCACGTCGACGCGGATCGGCTTCCCGCCGCCCACCCGCTCGATCTCCCGCGCTTCGATCGCGCGGAGCAGCTTCGCCTGCGCCTCCGGCCCGAGGTCGCCCACTTCGTCGAGGAAGAGCGTTCCCGTGTGCGCCAGCTCGAACCGTCCGATGCGTCGCTCCGTCGCGCCGGTGAACGCGCCCCTCTCGTGCCCGAACATCTCGCTCTCCACGAGATCGCGCGGGATCGCCGCGCAGTTCACCCGCACGAAGGGCTTGTCCTTCCGCGCGCTGCCGAAGTGGATCGCCGCCGCGACCAGCTCCTTCCCCGTCCCCGACTCGCCGGTGATCAGCACCCGCGCGTCCGTCGGCGCGACACGCCCGATCATCTCGCGCAGCGTGTTCATCGACGGATCGCTGCCGATCATCTCCGTCGCCAGGCCGAGGTCGGCGCGCAGCGCCCGGGCCTCCTGGCGCGCGCGGCGCAGCTCCAGCGCGGCCGCGAGCGCGAGCAGCACTCCCTCGGGCGTCAGCGGCTTCTCGAGAAAGTTCGATGCGCCGAGCTTCGTCGCGCGCACCGCGTCGGCGAGCCCCGCCTTTCCGCTCATCATCACGACGGGCACGTCCGGCGCCGATTCGCGCAGCCGCGCCAGCGTCGCCAGCCCGTCCAGCTCTCCGGGCATCATCAGGTCGAGCAGCACGACGTCCGGCTCCGACTCGCGTGCCCGCGTCACGCCGACCGCGCCCTCCGGCGCCTCGCGCACGTCGTAGCCCTCGCTCCCGAGCAGGGCGCCGACCATCCGGCGGATGTTCGGCTCGTCGTCGATGATCAGGACCGAAGGCACGCGATCAGGGCTGAGCCTTCGGACGTTCGCGCGTGCCCTCCGGCAGCGCGCCCTGCTGCCCGCGCTCCGCCAGCAGCTTCGTCACGAACCGCTGCCCCTCGGCGATGCGCTCCACCTCGATCGCCACCGCGTCCATCGCCTGCTCCAGCCGGTCGAAGCGCGCGTCCTGCTGCGCGTTAGGCAGCGCCGGCTGCTTCGACTGGTTCTCGATCCGCCGGCCCCATGCCCGCGCGATCGGCGTCAGCACGATCGTCCCCGAGATGAGCGCGCCGAGCATGAGGAAGAAGACTCCCGGGTTCATCACGGTCTCCGCACTTCGCTCGCCGGCGCCGTCCGCTCGGCGAGCAGCTTCGTCGTGAAGCGCTGCGCCTCGCTGATCCGCTCCACCTCCACCGCCACCGCCTCGATCGCCTGCTCCATCCGCTCCAGCCGGGCGTCCGTCGCCGCGGGAAGCGCCGCCGGCGCCTGCGATTTCGACTCGATCCGGCGCGCCAGCGCGCGCAAGAGCGGATACAGCACCACTCCCATGATCGTGAAGGTGCCGAGCATCGCCACGATGTCGCTCGGCGCCGTATACAGCATCAGCAGCGCCATCAGCTCCGTCCCTCCGTCGCCCGCGTCGGCAGCGCCTCGCGGCTCGACGCGCGCTCCGAGAGGAGCTTCGTCGTGAAGCGCTGCCCCTCGGCGATCCGCTCCACCTCGACCGCCATCGCGTCGATCGCGTGCTCGATGCGCTCCAGCCGCGCCGTCACGTCCCCGGGAATCGCCGGCGGCGCCCCGCGCGAGTCGACGCGCTTCGTGTACGCCCGGACGAGCGGGATGCCGAGCACGATCGACACGATCATCGCCATCCCCGCCAGCGGCACCACCACCGCAGCCATCTCAGGTCCCATATACCCTCTCCGTCACTGCTTCGTGATTGATTGAGCGTTCGCGCCCCGATCTCCGGCGGGCAGGAGGAAGCGCACCTCCGTCCCCGTCCCGGGCGCGCTCGCCGCCTCCACCCGTCCCCCGTGCGCGTCGATCGTCTGTCGCGCGATCGCCAGGCCGAGTCCCGTCCCACCCTGCTTGTACGTGACGTACGGCTCCCAGATTCGCGCCAGCCGGTCCGCGCTCATCCCGCAGCCGTTGTCGCGCACCGCCACGACGACCTGGTCCTCGCCGCCGTCGCCGTTGGCTTTCATCATCCCAACGCGCACCGCGATCGCGCCGCCGCTGCGCTGGCACGCCTCGACCGCGTTGATCAGGACGTTCGACAGCGCCCGCGCGAGCGCATCGTGATGCCCCTCGACCATCGGAACGTCCTCCCCGACCTCGACGCTCAGCGAGAGTGTCGGCGGCACCGTCGCCCGCGCGGTGTACCGCGCCAGCTCGCCGACGTCGACCGCGGCACGCGGTCCCTCCGGTAGACGACCGAACTGGGCGAAGCTCTTCGCCATCTCCTCAAGCCGCCGCGCCTCCGCGTCGAGCACCTCCACCGTCTCCGAGAGCTCCGCGGGGACCCCCTTCCGCAGCCGCTCGATCGCGAACTTGATCGGGGTGAGCGGATTCTTCAGCTCGTGCGCCACCTGGCGCGCCGTCTCGCGAAACGCTTCCGCGCGCTCTGCCTCGATCGCCCGCCGCCGCGCGAGCTCCAGCTCGTGCGACATCTGCCGCATCCGCTGGCGCAGCACCTCGAACTCCGGCGCGCCGCGCCGCGTCGGACCGGCCGGCAATGGCTCTCCGCGCCCGATCCGCTCCGTCCATTCCACCAGCTCGTTCAACGGTCGCCCGAGCTGTCGCCCGAGATGGCCGCCCACCCGCGAGGCGAGGAACACCAGCACCCCCACGACCACCAGCGAGACGACCACCACCACCGGCAGCGCCCGCTGGCCGATGTAGCGGAAGCGCAGCGCCTGCTCGAGCGACGCCTGCAGCTCCTGCTCGTGCGCCTCGACCGCGGCGCGCTGCGTCGCGGTGAGCGGCGCCGCGCGCGCGGCGGCGATCGCCCGCTCCCCGGTCGCCGCGACGCGGTCCCAC
>JABFXC010000191.1 GCA_013361935.1 Gemmatimonadaceae bacterium | reverse complement strand
GGACGCGGCGTCGACGCCCTCGAGCCGTTGCGCGGCGCCGCTCCACACGGGCGGCTCGGCACCGCGAGCGGGCGGCTCCGGGCGCACGGGGATGGGGAGCCACTGGCCGGCACGGCCCGCCCCCCCGGGATCGACGGCGTCGGTCGCGGCGCGCTGGCGAAGCAGCGCGTCGGCCACGAGAGCGGCGAGGCGCTCGATCTCCTGGTCGTTCATCGCGCGCCGCTCCGGAAGTCGCGGAGGAAATCGTCGACGATGCGCTGTACTTCGATGCCGGGGAGCGTGGGATCGGCCGCGCGGGTGCGCTCCGGACGCGGCGAACTGGCGGCGCTGCCGCTCGCGGGGCGAGCCGTCACGCCGTTGCGAAGCGGATCCTCGTAGCGCCTGATCTCACCGCCGAGGCGCTTGATGTTGATGAGGTGCAGCGGGGTGATGTTGTCGGAGGTGCTGCTCCCGCCCCATGCGCCGGGGCCGAGGGTCATCGCCGGCGCGAAGCCGGTCGTGTAGCCGACCGCTCCGAGCGCGGAGTTCGTGTTGACGGAGATGCGGAACGCCGGCTTCTCGCGGAAGAAGGCGTCGATCACGCGCTCGTCCTGGCTGTGAATGACGAGCGAATGCCCGATCCCGCCGAGGTGGAGCAGCTCGATCGCGCGCTCGCAGCAACGCTCCCACCCATCCTCGACGTAGAAGCCGAGGACCGGAGACAGCTTCTCCCGGCTGAGAAGCTCGTCGCGGCCGACCGTTTTCAGGTCGACGACGAGGAGCTTCGCGTCGGGCGCGATGGAGAAGCCGGCGAGCCTCGCGATCTCCTGCGGCTGCTTGCCGACGACGTCGGTGGTGATCCCCTTCCCGCCCGGCGGGATCATCGCGCGCTCGAGGGCGCGCTTCTCCTCGGGGGTGCACCAGTGCGCACGCTCGCGAATGAGGGCGGCCTTCACCTGCGCGGCGACCGGGGCGTCGCAGACGACGGACTGCTCGCTCGAGCAGAGGACGCCGGCGTCGAAGGTCTTGCCGTCGACGACGTCGGCGACGGCCTTGTCGATGCGCGCGGTGCGCTCGATGATCGCGGGCACGTTGCCCGGACCGACGCCATACGCCGGCTTCCCGGCGCTGTAGGCCGCGCGGACGAGCTCCTTGCCGCCCGTGGCGAGGATGATCGCCGTGCGGTCGTGACGCATGAGCGCGTGCGTGCCGTCGATCGTCGGCGTCGTCATGCAGGCGACGAGGCCCGGAGGCGCACCGGCGGCGACCGCGGCTTCGTCGAGGACGCGCACGGTCTCGACGACGCAGCGCGTGGCGCGGGGATGCGGCGACATCACGCAGGCGTCACGTGCCTTCACCGAGATCAGCGCCTTGTAGATCGCCGTCGACGTCGGATTGGTGGTCGGAATGATCGCGGCGACGACGCCCATCGGCACCGCGAGCTCCTTGAGCTTGCGCGCGCGGTCCTCGCGGATGATGCCGACGGTCTGCAGCGGCAGGATGTACTCGAGCAGGTAATCGGAGGAGAACCTGTTCTTGAGCACCTTGTGCTCGTAGACACCCATCCCCGTCTCGTCGACGGCGAGGCGGGCGAGCCGCTCGGCGTTGGCCGAGGCGGCGCGGGCCATCGCGGTGACGATGGCGTCGACGGTGCGCTGGTCGGCGCGGGCGAAGGCGCGCTGCGCGTCCGACGCCCGCGCGACGAGGTCGCGTGCCTCCTGGATGCTGCGGAGATCCGCGTCCACGCGGGGACTAGCGGCTCAGCGAGCGGAACGCGGCGAGCAGCTCCTCTCGGCTCGCGCGCGCGACGTCGCGTCCCTTGAGCGGGAAGTTCGGCACGTGGCGCGCCATGTCGCGGAGCTCGACGACCTTCGCGTTCTCGAGGACGGCGAAGTCCAGCGAGCCGTTAGGCAACCGGGGCGCGGCGGTCTCCTCGTCCGGCGCGCGCTTGCCGGGGGACTCGTCGGTCTCGATCGCGGAGAGCTCGGGATGCGGCCGGGGAATGACGTGCACGGAGACGAGCTGCCCGACCCGCTCCGCGGCGGCGGCGCCCGCGTCGCACGCCGCCTTCACGGCGGCTACCTCACCGCCGAACATCACCGTGACGAGGCCGGCGTCGGCGCGCTCGCTGCCGAGGAGGGTGACGTTCGCTGCCTTCACGCCCGCGTCCGCGGCCTCGATCGCCCCGACGAGCCCGCGGGTCTCGATGAGGCCGAGGGCCTGCTCAGCCCAGGCCACGGTCAGCCCTGATCCCCGCCGCCACCCTGCGGGAGCAGGAGCTCGATGTCGCCGTGCGGGCGCGGGATGACGTGCACCGAGACGAGCTCGCCGACGCGTTCCGCCGCGGCGGCGCCCGCGTCCGTGGCCGCCTTCACGGCGCCGACGTCGCCGCGCACCATGACGGTGACATACCCACCACCGACCTTCTCCTTTCCGATGAGACGCACGTTGGCCGCTTTGACCATCGCGTCGGCGGCTTCGATGGCGCCCACGAGACCCTTGGTCTCGATGAGGCCGAGCGCATTCTGGGGCATCACTCCTCCGTTGGGGATCACGACGTGCGCGAAGGATGCGTGCTCCGCACGGGTTTGTAAAGAGTGCGGAGCACGAGTAGAATGATCGCGTGCTCCGCGCTCCCTGCTTCGTCATTTCCGACGCGCATCTCGGCGCCGCTCCACGCGATGTGGAGCATCAGGTGCTGCGTTTCATTCGCTCCCTCGAGGGGCGAGCGCAGACGCTGATCGTGAACGGCGATCTCTTCGACTTCTGGTTCGAGTGGAAGACGGTCGTCCCGCGCCGCGGCGTCCGCGCGGTCGCGGCGCTGGCCGATCTGCGGGAGGCAGGGACCGAGATTCTCTGGATGGCGGGGAATCACGACTGCTGGGGCGGCGACGTCCTGCGCGACGACTACGGAATCGACTACCACGTCGGTCCGTGGGAGGGATCGATCGCGGGATGGCGGACGCGGATCGAGCACGGCGACGGGCTGCGCGAGGTGGAGGATCGGAAGTACAGGCGCATGCGCACCGTGCTGCGCCATCCGCTGGCGATACGAGCCTTCCGCTGGCTGCACCCCGACTTCAGCAGCCGGATCGCGATGGGGAGCTCCGAGGCGAGCCGCACACACAGCGCGCCGGACGACGGCGAGGGCCTGCGAAAGGTGGCGCTCTCAACGCTCGACGAGGACCGCTCGCTGGACCTCGTGCTGTTCGGGCACTCGCACGTCGCGACCCTGGAGCGCGCGCCGGGGGGCGGCGTGTACGCGAACGCGGGTTCGTGGCTGGACGCGCCGACCTATCTGCGGATCACGGAGCCGGCGATCGAGCTGCTGCGCTGGGAAAGCGCATCAGCCGAGGGTGTGCGTCTCCACTCCATCGATCGGCGCGCCGAGAAAGCGCTCGGCCATCCGTAGGAACTGATCGGGCGCATCGGAGGCGACATAGAGCTGGCGCGACCGGCCACTCGCCGAGGAAAGCAGCTGCTTCGAGGCGAGGACGCGCCGGGCTTCCGCGGCGGTCTGTTCCGCGCTGTCGATGAGGGCGACGTCCGGGCCGAGCACTTCGGCGATCAGCGGCTTGAGCAGCGGATAGTGCGTGCAGCCGAGGACGAGAGTGTCGACGCCCTGATCGCGGAATGGCTCGAGGTATTCCTGGGCGACGAGCCGGGCGGCGGGATGGTCGAGCCATCCTTCCTCGACGAGCGGCACGAAGAGGGGGGCGGGGCGCGCGATGATCTCGGCGGCGGGGCGCAGCGCGCGAATCGCGCGCTCGTACGCGCCGGACCGGATGGTTCCGGCGGTACCGATGACGCCGATCTTTCCGCCGCGCGTCGCGGCGACCGCGGCGCGGGCGCCGGGCTCGACGACCCCAATGACGGGAATCGGCTCCTCGGCCTGGAGAGTGGGGAGCGCGTGCGCGGTCGCCGTGTTGCAGGCGATCACGAGTGCCTTCACTCCGCGATCGCGGAGGTAATGCGAGATCTCGCGACTGTAGCGCCGGACCGTATCCGGACTCTTCGGTCCGTAGGGGACGCGGGCGGTGTCGCCGAAGTAGATGAGGTTCTCGGCGGGGAGCTGGCGCATCAGCTCGCGGGCGACGGTGAGCCCGCCGATCCCCGAGTCGAAGACGCCGATCGGCGCGGCGGCGTCTACCATCGGAGCTTCGCGCCGACGAGCATCCCGCCCTGCGGCGCGGCGGAGACGGTGACGTCGGCGGGGACGTCCCAGAGATTGGCGGCGACGTATGCGTCGGCGCCGGCGAGGAAGTGGTTCACGATGAGGATGGTGATCCAGTCCTCGACGAAGGCACGGCGGGGGGGGATCCGGCTGCGCGCGCGGTCGGCGCCCTGCGCGGGGCGCCGCGTGATGACGGTGTCGCCATTCGTGACCGTGATCGCGCTGACGACGCTGTCGCGGGCAAGCGCGCGCGCGGCGCGGAGGTCGTTGCGCGACTTGGCGATCATGACGAGCGCGCCCGCTTCGACGCTGACGAAGATGGAGCCGGCGGTGGGCCGATCGAGGATCGACTGCGCGCTGCCGGGAGCGAGGAGCGAGTAGAAGAACGCGCGCCGCGGGGTGAGCGGAGGACGTGCGTTGGCGCCGGGGAGGATGACGGTGGGCGTCGGTCGCGGACCGCGCGTCGTATCGGGCACCTGCGCCGCGGCGGGGCGCGGCACGAGCGGAGCCGCGAGGAGCAGCGCGACAACGGCGAAGAGCCGGCGGCGCCTTGCCCGGGCCTGCCTAACGTCGGAACCGCGTCGCGTCATCGCTCGTCGTTCGGGTGATCGCTGCTTGGGGCACGTGGCGGGAGCGTGTGGGAATCGAACCCACCCAACCCGACGCAGTCGGGTCGCACCAGTTTTGAAGACTGGGGCAGCCACCAGGCCACATGCGCCCCCTCACTCACGCGAGGACGATGCGCGGCGCTCCACGCTCGACGATCAGGCCGACCGCGACGGCACCGGGCACGCGCGAAAGATAGTCGGCGGCGAGCGCGGACGGGACGGCGACCAGGAGGCCGCCGGAGGTCTGCGGGTCGATCAGCGCGGCGCGCTCGAAGTCACTCGCGCTTCCCCAGTCGACCATCCCTTCGACGAAGTCGCGATTCCGTTCGCCCCCGCCCGTCCGGGCGCCGCCCTCCCACGCCTCGCGCGTCCCGGGGAGCCAGGGGATCGCGGAGAGGTCCAGCCGAATGGCGACGCCGCTCGCGCGCGCGATGTGCGAGAGGTGGCCGAGGAGCCCGAATCCGGTGACGTCGGTAGCACAGCGAAGACCGAGGTGCACCGCGACGCGGCTGGCCACGGCGTTGAGCGTGGTCATCGACGAGACGAGGCTGGCGAGATGCCCGGCGGAGAGCTTCCCGTTCTTTCCCGCCGTGGCCAGGATGCCAGTGCCGATCGGTTTGGTGAGCACGAGAACGTCGCCGGGAGCGGCGGCGGCGTTGGTGAGGATGCGGTCGGGGTGCACTCGGCCGGTGACGGCGAGGCCGAACTTCAGCTCGTCGTCGGTGACGGTGTGCCCGCCGACGACGAGGGCGCCGGCGGCGTGCACGACGTCCTGCCCGCCGCGAAGGATCTCACCGAGGACCTCGATGGGGAGCTTCCCGCTGGGGAAAGCGGCGACGTTGAGCGCGGTGATCGGCTCGCCACCCATCGCGTAGACGTCGGAGAGGGCGTTCGCCGCGGCGACGCGGCCGAAGTCGTAGGGATCGTCGACGATTGGCGCGAAGAAGTCGACGGTTTGGACCAGCGCGAGATCGTCGGACAGCCGAACGATCCCCGCGTCGTCGAAGGTCTCATGACCGACGAGAAGACGGGGATTGTCGCGCCGCGCGAGCGGCGCGAGAGCGCGCGTCAGGTCACCCGGACCCAGCTTGGACGCTCAACCGGCGCAGCGCGCGAACTGCGTCAGCCGGAAGAGCTGCTCCCGTGAGTTGCTCATCGTCGGGGTGGTGAGAGAGCGCCACGCCGCGGTCGCGGCGCGGCGGGTGCCTAACGGAGCGCGGCAATCGCCTCGATCTCGACGAGGACGCCGCGCGGCAGTCCGGCGGCCTGCACCGTCGAGCGGGCGGGTCGCGCCTGGCCGAACGCCTTCGCGTAGACCTCGTTCATGCGCGGGAAGTCGGCCATGTCGGCGAGGAAGACGGTCGTCTTCACGACGTCGTTCATCGCGGCGCCTCCCGCCTCGAGGATCGCGCGGAGGTTGGCGAGCACGCGCTCGCTCTGCGCGACGACGTCGCCCTCGACCACCTGGCCGGTGGCGGGATCGATCGCGATCTGGCCGGCGGTGAAGAGGAAGCCGTTCGCGGCGATCGCCTGCGAGTACGGGCCGATGGCCGCGGGTGCGCGGTCGGTCTGGATTGTCCTGGTGCTCACGTCTGCTCCGGGGATGAACGTTCGGGGCGAAGCGCCGCCCGAGCGCATACTACCCCGCGCGCGCGAGGTTGAAAAGGCGTCGCGCGTTCGCCGCCGTGCTCGCGGCGAGCGCGAGCGGATCGTCGCCGCGCACTTCGGCGAGCCGCGCGACGGTATGCGCGACCCACGCGGGCTCGTTGCGCTTGCCGCGGTTGGGGACCGGGGCGAGGTACGGCGCATCCGATTCGACGAGCAGCCGATCGGCGGGGACGAGGCGCAGGAGGTCGAGATCGTCCCACTTGCGAAAGGTCACGATCCCGCTGAAGGAGACGTACCACCCCGCGGCGAGCCCCACCTCGGCGAGCGCGTGCGAGCCCGTGTAGCAGTGGAGCACCCCGAGGATTCCGGCCACTCCGGCCTCGCGGACCATCGCGATGGTGTCGGCTTCCGCCTCGCGGGTGTGAACGACGACGGGGACGCCGGCGTGGCCGGCGATCGCGAGCTGCGCGGCGAAGGCGGCGCGCTGGAGATCGCGAGGCGAATGATCGTAGTGGTAGTCGAGGCCGCACTCGCCGACGGCGACGGCGCCGCGCGCGAGCTCGCCGCGAATGGCGTCTCCATCGCGCACCGGGTCGAAGCCGGCTGCATCGTGCGGGTGCACGCCGCAGGTATGCCAGGCGAAACCCGGGTGCGCGACCGCGATCTCCCTCGCGCGCGCCGCCGCCTCGATCGATTCGCCGATGCAGACCACGCCGGCCGCCCCCGCCGCGCGGGCGCGCTCGATCACCGCGGCGCGGTCGGCGTCGAAGGCGGGGTCCGCGAGGTGGGCGTGGCTGTCGACGAAGCCGGGCATGGAAACAGAAAACGCCGCCGCCCGTGAGGGCGGCGGCGTTCATTGGGTGGTCAGCGCTTGGTCGGCGCGGGAGTGACCGACGCGGCGGCAGGGGCGCCCGCGCGCCCGCGTCCGTCGCGAGGCGGCTTCGCCGTGCTCCCCGCCGGGGCGGCGAGCGAGGACTTGGTGCCGTGAGCGCGCGGCCACTTCCGCTCGATCCAGAGGAGCGTGGGGCCGGCGATGTAGATCGAGCTGAAGGTGCCGGTCACGATCCCGAACATCATGACCCACGAGAAGGGGCGGATCACCTCGCCGGCGAAGAGCAGGAGGGCGAGGGTCGCCACCGCGGTCGTCGCGTGCGTCATCACCGAGCGCGGGAGCGTCTCGTTGATCGAGCGGTTCAGCGTGTCGTAGAGCGACTCGTTGCGCTTCTTCTTCAGATCCTCGCGGACGCGATCGAAGATGATGATCGTGTCGTTCAGCGAGTAGCCGAGCACGGTGAGGATCGCCGCGATGACCGTCAGCGAGACCTCGAGGTGCATGAGCTTGAGGAAGGCGAGCGTCGTGAGGACGTCGTGGGCCGTGGCGATGATCGCCGCGACGCCGAAGCGCCACTCGAAGCGGATCGCGAGGTAGATGAGCGTCACGCCGAAGGAGATGAGCAGGGCGAGCGCGGCGCCGCGGCTCAACTCGTTGCCGACGCGTGCGCTCACCGCCTCGGTGCGCTTCACCGTGAACGCGTCCGCGCCGTACTTCTGCGTGAGCGCGCTCTTGATGCGGTCGGCGACCGTGGCCGCGCCAGCGCCCTGCCTGGCGACGTCGGCCTTGTCCTGGGCACGCACGGTGAACTCGCGGCTCGTGCCGAACTGCTGGACCTCGGCGCCGGCCACGCCGCTCCCCTCGATGGTGGCGCGGAGATCGGCGACGTCGGGCGGCTGCTTGAACTGCAGCTGCATCAGGGTGCCGCCCGTGAAGTCGATGCTGTAGTTGATCCCCTTGACGATCAGCGATCCGAGGCCGGCGACGACGAAGATCGCGGTGACGATCACCGCGGTCTTCCACCAGCGGATGAAATCGTAACGGGTGTCGTGAAAGATTCGCAGCATCAGATGCTCAAGGTCTGGGCCGCGCCCTGCTTGCGCTGCAGCCACATGATGTAGAGGGTGCGGACGACGAAGATCGCGGTGAACATCGAGGCGGCGATACCGGCGATGAGCGTCACGGCGAAGCCGCGAACAGGGCCGGTCCCGTACTGGTACAGGACCGCCGCGGTGAGGATCGTCGACACGTTGGAGTCGATGATCGCCGGCATCGCGTGGCGGAAGCCCTCGTCGATGGCGGTGCGCACCGTCTTGCCTCGGTCGAGCTCCTCACGGATGCGCTCGAAGATCAGCACGTTCGCGTCGACCGCGATACCGATGGACAGGACGAAGCCGGCGAGTCCCGGCAACGTGAGCACGGCGTCGAAGGCGGACAGCGTGGCGAGCGTGTAGAGCACGTACAGGCCGAGGCCGATGATCGCGAGGAAGCCGGAGAAGCGGTAGTAGACGAGCATCACGACCACGACGAGCAGCACGGCGAGCGCGAAGGCCGTCTCGCCGGCGCGCTTGGAGTCCTCACCCATGCTCGGGCCGACCTGCCGGACGTCCTCGACCTTGAGCGGCACCGGCAGCGCGCCGGCGCGGAGCACGAGCGCGAGGTCCTGCGCGGCCTGGATGTCGCGGCGGCCCATGGTGATCTGGCCGCGGGTGCTGATCGCGCTCTGGATGACCGGCGGCCGACCCATCACCTGCTGGTCGAGCACGATCGCCATGTAATCCTTGATGTGCGCGCCGGTCTGCCGCTTGAAGACGCGGCCACCTTCGTTGTTGAGCTGGAAGGTGACGACCGTGCCTTCGACCGGATCCTGCTGCGGCTTGGCGTCGGTGATCGCCTCGCCGGTGATCATCGGATCGGCGTCGAGGACGTACAGCATGTGATAGACGTTCCCCTGCACCACCGCGGAGTCGTTGCTCCAGCGGAAGACCTTGCGCGGGGGAAGCGCCGACTGGATCTCGGGGCGCGCGACCAGATTGGCGATGGTCGGGAAGTCCGACGACGCGACGTAGTACTCGCCAGGCATGTCGCCGCGCTGGATCGCCTTCGAGAAGACGCCGCCGCTCGCGATGGCCAGCGAGTCCTTCGCCGAGTCGGTGGCGGTCTTCGCGGAGTCCTTCGCGTTGACGGTCACCTTCTTCGCCGTATCGCCGAACAGGCCGCTCAGCGACTTGTCGGCGACGGCCGCGGTGCCGGGACCGGCGCTCTGCGTGTTCGCGGCGACGACGGTGCCGAGGCTCTTCGCGATCGCGTCGAGCCGCGGCAGAGCGCGCTCGAGGGCGCTCGTCTTGTCGGTGATCTGGAACTCGAGGTACGCCGACTTCTGAAGCAGCTCGCGGGCGCGCTCGGGATCGTCGATGCCCGGGAGCTCGACGACGATGCGGTCATTGCCCGCCTTCTGGACGACCGGCTCGGCGACGCCGAACTGGTCGACGCGGTTGCGCACGACCTTCAGCGCGCGATCGATCGCGTCCGACTTGTTGGCGACGGTGCCCTTGGACTCGTCGATGCCGAGCGCGACGTGCATGCCGCCCTTCAGGTCGAGGCCGAGCTTGATCGGCTCGCGCTTCGTCTCGACGATCTGGGTGACGCCGTTCACGAGCTTGCGCTCCTTCACGGTGCGTGGGATCAGCATCCACGCCGAGAGCGCGATGAGCACCCCGATGAGGGCGAGGCGGTGCGAGAGCTTCATGCGACTACTGATGGGGGGTAAACGTTGCGGCGGAGCTAGGAAAGGTACGGCCCGGCGAGAGGGCAGTCAACGCGCGGCGAGCGGCTTCCTCGTCGCGGCGCAGCTGTTCGACTAGTGCCGCCGCGCCCTCGAAACGCTTCGTGTCGCGCAGCCGCGCGACGAAATCGACGCGCACGGTGCGGCCGTACCAGTCGCCCGCGGCGTCGAAGAGGTGCACCTCGAGGGCGCGCTCCGCCTCGCCGAAGGTCGGCCGCGGACCCAGGTTCATCATGCCGCCGAAGGCGCCGAGATGGGTCTGCGCACGAATCGCGTATACACCTTCGGGCGGCAACAGCTTTCTCGGCGAGGGCGGCGCGAGGTTGAGCGTGCGGTAGCCGAGCTCGCGCCCCCTCTGCGCGCCCTCGACGACGCGGCCGCTGACCGAATAGGCGCGACCGAGCCCGTGCGCCGCGCGCTCGAGGTCGCCCCCGGCGACGGCGCGGCGGATGGCCGTCGACGAGATCGCGCGTCCGTCGGGATCGCCCACCGGCGGAACGACCTCCACGCGGAACCCGCGGCGCGCGCCCAGCGAACGGAGCACTTCCGTGTCGCCGCTCCGGCCGCGGCCGAAGCCGTGATCGTGCCCGATCAGCAGCTCGTGCATCCCGTACCGCGCCTCGAGCACGTCGACGACGAACTGCTCGGCGCTCAGGCGGCTGAACGCGGGCGTGAACGGGACGATGATGGCGTGGTCGATCCCGCTCTCGGCGATGACCTCGAGCTTCTCGTCGCCGACCGTGAGGAGCGCGGGCGCAGCCTGGGGGTTCACCACCTCGAGCGGATGCGGATCGAAGGTCACGAGCACGCTCGGCAGCCCGCGCTGCGCCGCGCGCGCGACGAGCCGGGCGAGGACGTCCTGATGGCCGCGATGCACCCCGTCGAACGTGCCCACGGTGACGACGGAGCCGCGGTCGAGGGCCGGGAGAGCGAGCCGAGGCTCAGCCATCGACCAGCACCACCCGCGGCTGCCAGAGCTCACCGTCGGCTTCGGCGACCGCGACGAGCTCACCGGACTCGTCGACGATCGCGGCTACCCCGCCCGAATCGGCGGCGGCCGGCAGCGTCATCCCGCGCGCCACGCGGGAGCGGCCAGCGGCATCGACTTCGACCCGCGCGGCGTCGGGGATCGCTTCGATCGGCTCGCGGACCGCGGCGGCGGAGATCGCGTCCACCGTCACCGCGTCACGAACCGAGAAGCGGCCGCTCGCGGTCCGGCGGAGCGCGCTCAGATGCGCGGCGCTGCCCGCGGCACGACCCAGATCGCGGGCGAGGGCGCGGATGTACGTCCCACCGCCGCAGATCACGGAGACGTCGCACTCGGCATCGCGCCAGCCGCGAATCTCCCACCGTGCCACGCGCACCGGAACCGCGGCGAGGGCGAGCGCCTGCCCGCGCCGCGCTGCCGCGTACGCGCGAGTGCCGCCGACCTGCTTCGCGGAATACGCCGGCGGCACCTGATCGATGTCCCCGGTCAGCCCCTCGATCGCCTTCTCGACGGCAGCATGCGTCGGAAGGGCGGCCTCGGTCGTGACCGTCCCCGTGAGATCGTCGGTGTCCGTCTCGGCACCGAAGCGAATGGTCGCGTCGTAGGCCTTCGGCTCGCCGTCGAGATACGGAAGCAGCCGCGTCGCGCGGCCGACGAGCAGCACCAGCAGGCCGGTCGCGAAGGGATCGAGCGTGCCGCCGTGACCGATGCGCTTCGTCCGCAGGGCGCGGCGCGCGCGATCGACGGCATCGTGCGAGGTCATCCCCGCCGGTTTGTCGACGAGGAGCAGGCCGTCGTCAGGAGCCTTCGCCATCCGCGTCTGCGGGGGGCTCGGGAGGCGCGGGGGGCGTGTGGATCTGCGAGAGCAGGGTCTCGATCCTCGCGGCGCGCGCCACGCTCTCGTCCTGCACGAAGT
This sequence comes from Gemmatimonadaceae bacterium, assembly GCA_013361935.1. Lineage (GTDB taxonomy): Bacteria > Gemmatimonadota > Gemmatimonadetes > Gemmatimonadales > Gemmatimonadaceae > JABFXC01. The sequence goes on along the minus strand of JABFXC010000191.1, from coordinate 2,688 downwards.
GAACTTCCGGCGCGACGCGCAGCCGCAGCGCGCGGGCGAGCCGCGAGCGCAGATGGCCCTCCACGCTCGCCAGCCCCTCGAGCGTCGACTCGCGCTGCGAGTCCTCGCCGAGGATGCTCACGAAGACCTTCGCGTGGCGAAGGTCGCGCGTCAGATCGACTCCCGTCACGGTGACGAGGGCGGTGACGCGCGGATCCTTCACGCCCTCGGCGAGAAAGCCGGCGACCTCTTCGCGGATCGCTTCCGCGACCCGATCCGAACGCTGATGCTTGGCCATGGCGCCTCCGCCGTCAGGCGGAGGGCGCCGCGGCCAGCGTCCGGGCGACCTCCTCCGTGCGATAGCACTCGATCACGTCGCCGATCTTGATGTCGTTGAAGTTCTCGACACCGATACCGCACTCGAAGCCTTCGCGGACTTCCTTCACGTCGTCCTTGAAGCGGCGGAGCGACCCGATGGTGCCGTCGTAGACCTCCACGCCGTCGCGGATCACGCGGACGCGTGCCTGACGGTTGATGACGCCGCTGCGCACCGAGCAGCCGGCGACGACGCCGATCTTCGGGACCTTGAAGGTCTCGCGGACTTCGGCCTCGCCGAGGATGACTTCCTTCTCCTCGGGGCGGAGGAGCCCCTCGAGCGCGGCACGAACGTCGGCGACCGCCTCGTAGATGATCCGGTACAGCTTGATGTCGACGCCTTCGCGCTCGGCGGCGCTGCGGGCGTTGTTGTCCGGGCGCACGTGGAAGCCGACGATGATCGCGCCCGACGCACGGGCGAGGAGGATGTCGCTCTCCGTGATCGCGCCGACGCCGCGGTGGACGATCTCGACCTGCACCTCGTTGTTCGACAGCTGCTGCAGCGCATCGGCGAGCGCTTCCGCCGGTCCGCCCTGGTCGGCCTTGATGAGGATGCGGAGGTTCCGCTTCTCGCCGGTGCCGGCCTGCGCCATGAAGTCTTCGAGCGTGACGACCTGGCCGCGGGTGATGCGGCGGCTCTTCGCCTCGCGATCGAGCCGCTGGCGGCGCTGCGCGGTCTCGCGCGCGTCGGTCGCATCCTCGACGACGAGAAGCTGGTCGCCTGCCATCGGTACGCCCTCGAAGCCGAGCACCTGCACCGGGATCGCCGGGCCGGCCTCCTTCACCTGCTTGCCACGCTCGTCGAGCAGCGCGCGGACGCGGCCGGAGTACATCCCGCAGATGAAGTCGTCGCCGACGCGGAGCGTGCCGTTCTCGACGAGGATCGTCGCGACGGGTCCCTTCCCCGGGTCGAGCTGGGCTTCGACGACGGCGCCTTGCGCGCGCCGATCCGGATTCGCCGTCAGGTCGAGGATCTCGGCCTGGAGCAGGATCTGATCGAGGAGCGCATCGACGTTCGTGCCCTTCTTCGCCGAGATCTCGGTGGAGAGCACGTTGCCGCCGAACTGCTCGAGCACGACGCCGTGCTGCAGCAGCTCCTGCGCGACCTTCATCGCGTTCGCCTGCGGAAGGTCGATCTTGTTGATCGCGACGATCATCGGCACGTTGGCGTTCTTGGCGTGCGAGATCGCCTCGATGGTCTGCGGCATCACCGCGTCGTCCGCGGCGACGACGAGGACGACGATGTCCGTCACCTGCGCGCCTCGGGCGCGCATCGCGGTGAACGCCTCGTGGCCCGGGGTGTCGAGGAAGGTGATGTCGCGGCCGCCGCTCACGGTGACGTGGTAGGCGCCGATGTGCTGCGTGATGCCGCCCGCCTCGCCGGCGACGACGTTCGCCTTGCGGATGTAGTCGAGCAGCGAAGTCTTGCCGTGGTCGACGTGGCCCATGATGGTGACCACGGGCGGGCGCGGCTGAAGCTCCTCCGCGGTGTCCTCCGGCTGCGCTTCCGACTCCGCCTGGTACTCGTCCTCGCGCACGGCCTGGAAGCCGAACTCGCCCGCGATCAGGTCGATCTGATCGAAGTCGAGGCGCTGGTTGATCGTCACCATGAAGCCGAGGTTCTTGAAGGCGAAGGCGACGATCTCGGTCGGGGTGATCTTGAGGATCTGCGCGAGCTCGCTGACCGTGATGAACTCGTTGACGCGGACGGTCTTCTTCTCGCGCTCGGCGGCGGCGGCGCGATTGGCCTCTGCCTCCTCGCGTCCGCTCTCGTCGCGACGCGGCGCGCCCTTGCGGCCGGCCGGGCCGCGCATGGCGGACATCGTCTTCGAGATGTTCGACTGCACGGCTTCCTGATCGACTTGGCCGCGCTTTCCCTTCTTTCCGCGACGGCCGCCATCACGGCCACCCATCGAGGGCGGAGTGGAGGGCGCGCCGGTGGTGCGATCGCTGCGACCCTGCTCGCGCGCGGGCGGGTAGCCGCCGGGCTGCGCGGAGGCGATGGGGCGCGGGGGCATGAACCGCGATGCGGCGGGGATCGGCTTGGCGCGCGGCGCGCCGGGGACGATCGGGCGCGGACGCGGCGTCGACGGTGCGGCGGGCGCGGCCGGCGCAGGAGCGGAAGCGGAAGCGGCGGGAGCCTGCTGCGACCCGTCGCCTTCCTCCGACTCGGCCGACTCGACTCGCGCGGCTTCCGCCGCCTCACGCTCGGCACGTCGCTGCGCCTCGCGCTCCTCTTCGGCGCGACGGCGTGCTTCCTCGGCGGCGCGGCGCTCCGCTTCGGCCTTGGCCTGTCGCTCCGCCTCGACTCGAGCGGCTTCCGCTCGCGCGGCC
>JABFXC010000013.1 GCA_013361935.1 Gemmatimonadaceae bacterium | reverse complement strand
GGGAGCGGACGCTGGACTCTCCTGGACCGTGAGGGCGCCGCGATCACCGTGGCGGGAACGGGAGAGCGGTGGTCGCTCACCGCGCGCAGCGGGCGGATTCGCGCGGTGCGCGAGGACGACGGCTGGTCGGTGAGCGTCGATGCGCCGGCCACGCTCCGGCCGGTGGAGGAGGGGGCGCGGCTGTCGATCGGGGCACGCGAGTACCGCGGCGAGCTCGCGGCCTGGGCCGACGGGGACGCGCTCACGATGGTGAACCGCCTGCCGATCGAGGAGTATCTCCGCGGAGTCGTCCCGCTGGAGATCGGGGAGCGAGCGCCGGGAGAGATCGCGGCGGTCGAGGCGCAGGCGATCGCCGCGCGAAGCTATGCCTACGCGCATCTCTCGCCGTCGCAGCGCTTCGACGTGAAGTCGACGGTCGACGACCAGGTGTACGGGGGGGTGAACGCGGAGCGGCCGCTCTCCGACGCCGCTGTCGCCGCGACCGAGCGCGAGGTGCTGCGCTACGAGGGACGCCTCGCCGATACGCCCTATCACTCGACGTGCGGCGGGACGACGGCGGAGCCGGGCGAAGTCTGGAACGGCGAGAGCGGAGCACCCTACCTTCGACGCGTGAGCGATCGGATCCCTGGCACGGACCGCTACTACTGCGACCCCTCGCCGCGCTTCGAGTGGAAGCGCAGCTTCAGCGGGGACGAGATCGCGCAGGCGGTTTCCCGCTACCTGCGCGGGCGCGGCTCGAAGACGGTCGTCGCCACCGTGCAGTCGGTTCGCGTGGACTCGCGCACCGGGTCGGGGCGCGTCGGGACGCTGGTGCTCGAGTCGTCCACCGGCGACGAGACGCGGCTGCGGGGCAACGAGATCCGTTACGCGCTCCGGCAGCCGGGTGGCGAGCTTCTCAACAGCACGTATTTTTCGGTCGAGCGCGGCGGGCGCGGGGGTCAGAACGAGTTCGTGCTCCGTGGCCGCGGCTACGGGCACGGCATCGGGATGTGCCAGTGGGGCGCGATCGGCCGCGCGCGTGCCGGGCAGGATGCGGCGACGATTCTGCGCACGTATTATCCGGGGACCAGTGTCGGAACCGTTCCGTAGGCTCTCGCTTGGAGTGGTCGTCGCCGCCGCGCTTCTCCTCGGCGCGGCGCCGCTGCGCGCGCAGGCCGATTCCGGCGGCGGCCTCTTCGAGCGTCTGAACCTCGACAAGCTGAAGCTCACCGCGCTCGGCGCGTCGATGGGGCCGGTCGCGCCGACGGGGATCTCGCCGACCACCGCGTATTCGGTGCACGCGGACTACGGCGAGATCGCGCCGCGCTGGCGCGTCGTCTTCACGGCGACGTACTGGGGCTCACACTATCGCGCCGAGCAGGTGGAGCGGCTCGAGAACCGACTGCGCGAGCAGCTGCGGGACACGACGGGGAGCGCGACCTTCGCGCTCGGGACGATCCGCGTCTCCGACATCGCGGTCGGCGGGGACATGCGCTGGACGCCACGCAGCGGGTCGGTGCGACCGTTCATCGGCGGCGGGGTGCTCGCCCACGTCGTGAACGCGGAAGGGAAGTCGATCTCGGGCACGGTAATCGAGACCGCGCTCGACAACATCGCGTTAGGCTTCGCCGCAACAACGGGGGTGGACGTGACACTCGCTCGTCATATCGGCTTCGGGATCCAGGGTCGCTTCGACCTCACCAGCGGCGTGCGCTACGGGTCGCTGCGTCTGGTCGGCACCTATCACTTCGACACGGCTCCCGGCCACGGAGCCCCGTGACGGACGTGCGCATCGGGATGGTCGGCGCCGGGGGGATCGCGCAGATGGCGCATCTGCCGGCGATCGCGAAGACGAAGGGGGTGCGCCTGGTCGCGCTCTGCGACAACGACCGCGCGAAGGCGCGTGCCCTCGCCGACCGCTTCGAGGTGCCGGACGTCTTCACCGACATCGACGAGCTCCTCGAGACGGACGAGCTGGACGCGGTGATCGTCGCGACGCCGAACCACCTCCACGAGCCGCACGTGCTGCGCGCGCTTGCGGCGAAGGTGCACGTGCTCTGCGAGCGCCCGCTCGCCCTGACGTCGCGCGGGGTCGAACGGATCCTCACCGCGGCGCAGCGCGCCGACCGGAAGGTCGTCGTCGCGAACAACCATCGCTTCCGCACCGACGTTCAGGCGCTCGATCAGTTCCTGCGCGGCGGTGAGCTCGGGCGGCTCATGGCGTTCCGCTGCGGGTCGTACCACCTCAAGCGGTCCCCGGAATCCTGGCGCACGCGTCGGGCCGAGGCGGGGGGCGGGGTGTTCATGGAGCACGGGATCCCGCTGCTCGATCTCGCGCTCTGGCTCGCCGACTACCCCGATCCGACCCGCGTCACCGCGCACATGGACCGCGCGCGCGGCGCGCAGGCGGTCGAGGACGCGATGCTCGTCCACCTCGAGTGCGGCGCCAACCTCTCCATCTCGCTCGACCTGAACTGGGCGTACGTGGGCGAGGAGGACCGCTGGTGGTTCGAGACGATCTCCACGCGCGGCAGCACGCGGCTGGCGCCGCTGCGGGTGGTCAAGGAGCTGAACGGGCGGCCGGTGGACGTATCGCCGACCGGCGCGGCGGCGCGGGAGAGCGCGTTCGTGCAATCGTACCGCGCGGAGCTCGCCCACTTCCTCGCCATCGTCGTCGGCGACGCGAAGTACGAGGCGCCGACGGACCAGGTAGTGCTGCACAAGATCGCGGAGGCCATCTACAAGGCCGCGGACGAGGGGAAAGAGATCCGTCTGTGAGCCCGCGGCGCTTCCTGCCGCCGCTGACCGTGGCCGTTCCGGCCGCGATCTCGGCGCTGCTCTTCCTCCTCGCGTTCCCGCCGCTGCCGCCGCTCGCGGCGTCGCTCGTCTGCCTCGTACCGTTAGGCGTCGCGGCGCGGTCGATGGCCGACGACGGCTGTCCGGCGCGCGAGGGGGTGCGGCTCGGCTGGTGGTTCGGGCTGTTCGGCTACGGGGCGACGCTCTACTGGATCGCCATCGCGCTCTCGATCTACACGAAGCTGGCGATCCTGGGCTACTTCGGCGCGCTGTTCGTGATGTCGGCGCTGACGGCGGGGGCCGTCGGGACGCTGGTCGCGGCGCGGCGGGCGACGCGGTGGCCGATGGCGATCCTCCTCCCGGTGACCTGGGTCGCCTGGGAGAAGATCACCGAGTGGCTCCCGCAGCTCGGCTTCCCCTGGCTGCCGTTAGGCCTGGCGCTGGCGAAGGTGCCGCTGCTCGCGCAGTCGGTGGACATCAGCGGCGTCCACGGCGGGTCGTTCTGGATCGCCGCCGTGAACGGCCTGCTCATCGACGCGGTGGCGGCGCGCCGGGGCGGCACGACGCGCGAGGGGGCGTGGGCGCGGCGGACGGCAATCGCGGCCGCGATGCTGCTCGCGGTCGTCGGCTACGGGTCGTGGCGCGAGCGCAGCGTGGCGCTGCGCGATCTGGCGCCGATCGCTATCGTGCAGCCGAACGTGCCGCAGGAGGAGAAGTGGCAGGCCGACAACCGCGACCGGATCGTCGGGATGCTCTCGTCGGCGACGCGCGCCGCGGTCGCGGCGCACGATCCGCGGCTCGTCGTCTGGCCGGAGGTCGCGCTCCCCGGCTACCTGGACGAGCACCCGGAGTGGCGCGACACGCTCGCCGCCCTCGGCCGCGCCGGCCACACGCCCATCCTGTTCGGCGTCGTGGACGTGCAGTGGAACTCGCCGCCGATCGCCGGACGGGATCTCGATTACGACTACTTCAACGCGGCGCTGCTCACCGACTCGCTCGGCCGCGTGGGCGCCTATCCGCCCACGCGCAAGCAGTACCTCGTGCCGGTGGTGGAGCGCGTCCCCTTTCTCAACCCGCGATGGTTCGGGGCGCTCAAGTATTTCGGCGGCTACGGGCGAGGGCAGGGCGCGGTCGTCTACCGCGAGCCGTGGGGCGCGTTCGGTGTCCTCATCTGCTACGAGTCGATCTTTCCCTCGCAGGCGCGGGCGCTTCGGCGCGGAGGCGCCGACGTGCTGCTGAACATCACCAACGACGCGTGGTTCGGGCGGAGCACGGCACCGTGGCAGCACGAGGCGCACATGCGGCTGCGCGCGATCGAGACGCGCGCGGCGGTGGTGCGCTCGGCGAACACCGGAATCTCCTCGTACATCGATCCGCGCGGCCGCGAGCACGGTGCGACGGAGCTCTTCGTCCCTGCGGTGCGGACGTACCGCGTGCAGACCAGCGACGCGTCGACGCTGTTCCTCGCGTGGGGCGACTGGATCGGATGGGGGAGCGTGCTCGCTTCCGCGGCGATGCTCGCGCTCGGGGCGCCGCGCGCGCGCCGGGCAGCGGCGGCTGCCTGACGCTCCCCCGCCGGCCGGTCAGGGCTTCGGCTTCGGGTCCGTGTTCCCCGTATCCAACTCGACCTTCCACGACCCGTCGGGCTGGCGCCGCCACACGGTGAGGTAGCGGCCCGTCGATCGGATCGTGACGCTGCCGTCCGCGTTGGTCTGCCGCACCTGCGAATGTCCGATGGTATAGCCGATGTCGCCGCTCGCCGCGACGACGGCGGTGTCCGGCTCCCAGACCAGCTTCAGGTGCGGATCGTCGAGCAGTCCGCTCATGAGGGCGCGGCGCGCGGAGTCGCCGCGGACGATCGCGCCGGGCACGAGCTGCGCGCCGTTCGGGTCGAACCAGCGGAGCCAGGCCGCGGTGCCCTCGCGCGCGACGTCGGCCGCGAAGGCGCGATCGGCGGCCTCGAGGTCCGCGGGCGCCGGAGTGGCGCGCGCGCGGTTCACGTGCACGGAGCACGCCGCCGCCACGAGGGCGAGGATCGTCATGCCGCAGAGGGAACGAAGCGCGCGCGGTGCGGTCGTCATGGAGAAGGTCATCCGGGTGACGCCCGCGCGATGGGTCAGGCGGCCTGCACGGCCTCGTAGACGCGGGCGCCGACGAACGTGGAGAGAAGATCGCGGTCGAGCAACCCCTCGCGCGCTTCGGCGTGGAGGATGTCGAGCGCGGTGGGCACGCTCACCGCCCGCTTGTAGGGACGGTCGCTCGCCGTCAGCGCATCGTAGATGTCGGCGATCGTCATCATCCGCGTCTGCACCGGGATGTCCGGGGCGCCGACCTGCCGCGGGTAGCCCTGCCCGTTGAGCTTCTCGTGATGCCCGTAGGCGATCGCCGGGATCCCGCGCAGCTCGCGCGTCCACGGGATCTGCTGGAGAAAACGGTAGGTGTGCGTGACGTGCGACTCGATCTCGCGGCGCTCGCTCTCGTCGAGGTTGCCCTTGGTGATCGAGAGGAAGCGCAGCTCGCGCTCGTCGAGCAGTGGACGCTCCTCGCCGTTGATGTCGAGGTAGCGCTCCTCGGCGAGGCGCTGCAGCTCGGCGAACTGTCCCTCGTGGAGGATCGTCGGCTCGTTCGCCTCGAGGATCGCCTGGCGGTAGCGCTCGAGCTGCAGCCGGCGCGCGCGCAGCTGGCTCTCCAGCTCGCGCACGGCCTCGTCGTAACGCATCGCCCCGTGCCGCAGAAGGTGCGCGGCGCGCGCGCGCTCGAACTCCAGCTCCGCGCCCTGCACGAGGAAAGCGAAGCGGTGCTCGATGAGCGAGAGGTCCGCGGGATAGAGCTTCTTCTCCTTGACGAGCACTTCCTCGCGGACGCCGACCTTTCCGAAATCGTGGAGGAGCCCCGCGTAGCGGAGCTCGCGCAGCTGCTCGCGCGAGAAGCGCAGCCCCGAGTACTTGCCGCTGCCGCCGCGGTCCACCGCCTCGGCGAGGCCGACGGACATCGCCGCCACGCGTCCCGAGTGCCCGTGGGTCGTCGGATCCCGCGATTCGATCGCCGTGACCGCCGCGGTGACGAATCCCTCGAAGAGCCGCTCGATGTCCTCGTAGAGGAGGGAGTTCTCGATCGCGACGGCGGCCTGCGACGCGAGGGCGGTGACCAGCTCGACGCTGCGGCGGTCGAAGGAGATGACCTCCCACTGCACCTTGTCCGGGCCCGCGAGGCGCGTCTCCGCGTTGCGCTTGCGGTTGATGAGCTGCAGCACGCCGACGATCTCGTCGCGATGCGACTTCATCGGGATGACGAGCATCGACTTCGTGCGGTAGCCGAACTTGTCGTCGAAGCTGCGATTCTGCTTGAACGAGGAGTCGTCGGGGAGCAGGTAGACGTCGGGAATCACCAGCGGCTCGCCGGTCGCCGCGGCGTAGCCGGAGAGGCTGGTGTGATCGACGGGGACCGTGGACTCGGTGAAGGGAAGGTTCGGGAGCGAGTGATTCTGCGAGAGCTTGAAGCGCAGCGTCGCCGGCTGGCCGTCCTCCCCGCGCTCGACGAGATAAATCGAGCCGGCGTCGCTCGCGGTGAGGCGGCGCGCTTGGCTGAGGATCATGTCCAGGAGCATCAGCAGGTCGCGCTCGTGGGAGAGCGCGACGCCGACGCGGGTGAGCTCCGTGAGCTCGTGGTACCGCTCGCCCTCGGCGATCTTCGCGTTGCGGGCGGCGACGAGGCAGGCGGCGTGGCGGAAGGCGCCGCGGAGCTGCGCGATGATCGTCCCCGGCGAGGCGCCGCCGGGGATGAAGCTCGTCAGCAGATCGACGGGGAAATCGTCGCGCGGGGCGTCCTCGTTCCCGTCGCCCCAACCGACGATCGCCGCGACCGCGGCCAGCTCGTCGAGCGCGGCACGATCGCCGGCGACGCTCGCGAGGAGGGTGCGGTCGAGGAGGATCACCGACGGCCGGCCGGCGTCGAGCGCGTTCGCGCGCGGGAGCACGTGGACGCGGCGCACCTCCACGTCGTCGTCCCGCCGGCCGAGGGGGGCCGAGCTGAGGGCGCGCCCGATGCAGGCGACGAGAAGCGGCTTCACTGGCTGGACTCCGGAGACTCGATGGCCGGCGCCCGCTGCTGCGCGGGCGCCGGCCGACGCTGCCTAACGCTCAATTGCCGCTCTTCGGCGCGTCCATGCGGTCGAGCGCCTTCTTCGCCGGCGCGTAGTCCGGGAACTTCTCCAGCGCGGCGCGATACAGCTTCTTCGCCTCCTCCGGACGGCCGCCGTTCTCCTCGGCGATCGCGCGCGAGTAGAGCATCACGACCTGGAAGGGCGGCTTGGCGGCCGGCGTCGCCTGCGCGGTGCGCGCCGGCATCGGCGGCAGCTTGAGCCCCGCGTTGAGCTTCTCGGCGAGGGTGGTCACCATGTCCGAGAAGTCGTCAGTCTTCGCGCGCACCGTCTCGACGCGCTCGATGCGTCCCGTCTCGACGTCCACCGCGCGCGCGTCGAGGCGCATGCGTCCCTTCCGGTCGGTGACGAAGCTGCCGAAGATCATGTGGTGCACGCCGAGCAGCTTGCCGACGCGGACCGCGGTGCTCGCGTCCACTGCGCCGGAGCTGCTCAGCTTCTGCTCGGCGACGAGCTGGTCGATCTGATCGCGCTCGATGACGCGGATGCCGGGGTTCGCGGAGAGCTCGCTGGTCAGGATGTCGGCGATCCCGCCGCGCAGGGGCTCCAGCTCCTCGTGGTCCTTTCCGATCGCGCCGTTGTTGAAGTGCATCACGGCGACCGTCGGCAGGCGATCGGCGGCCGCGTCCTGCGCGCGGAGCGCGGGAGCGGCCAGCGTGAGCGCGGCGACGACGGGAAGCGAGCGGAGAGCGTAGCGGAACATGAGCTCCTCCAGGAGCTAGACGGTCAGGGTCAGACCCTCGGCGGCGGCGATCACCGCGAGATTACGGCCTCGCCGCGCGACGAGCGCGCGGCACTCCTGCATCCTGCGAAACACCTCGTCGTCGGTGCGCTCGGGCTTGTGGTGGAAGAGCACCAGCCGCTCGACCCCCGCATCCAGCGCCAGCTCGACGGCGTCCTCGTACGTCGAATGCCCCCACCCGCGATGATGGTCGTACTCCTCGCGGGTGTACATCGTGTCGTGGATGAGCACCGCGGCGCCGCTCACGAACTTCACGAGCTGCTCGCGCCAGTCGCCCGGCGCGTCGTAGGACGCCGTCGGATTCAGCTCGTTGTCACTGATATAGACGAGCGCGCTGCCCGCGCCGTTACCGGTCGCGAAGCGATACCCCAGCGCTCCCCCGGGGTGCCGGAGGGGGAAGGCGCTGACCGTGTAGCCCGAGCCCGCGGAGTCGCCCGGGGTGAGCTCCCGGAAGTCGATGACCGCATCGAGCTGCTCGAAGGTGACCGGGAACACGACGGGGGACATCTGGTCGCGCACCACGCGGTCGATGCTCGTCTCGAGCGACTTCGAGCCCCAGATGGTGAAGTGGTTCCCACGCTGGAAGATGGGCCCGAAGAACGGGAGCCCCTGGATGTGATCCCAGTGGACGTGGGTGAGGAAGATGTCCCCGGCGATGGGCGCGCCGTTCGCCCGCTCGATGAGGGAGCGTCCGAGCTCGCGGATGCCCGTGCCCGCGTCGAGGATGATCAGCCAGCCGTCGTCGGTCCGGAGCTCGACGCAGGGGGTATTGCCGCCATACCGGACCGTCTTCGATCCGGGGCTGGGGATGGAGCCACGGGTTCCCCAGAATTGTACACGGAGACTCATTGCCTCACGGGCGAGAATGAATCAGCCAAGCTCTACGACCGAGCTCGCCGCCGCCGCACGCCCCCGCACTCGGCGGCGGTGACGGAGGTCACGCCGACGGGCGGACGCTCGCTCGCTGCTCGAGGGCGTTGCGGTCGGTGATCTGGATCTGCCGGCGCTCGACGGCGATCCAGTTCGCGTCCTGGAAGTCCTTCATCGCGCGCGACACGGTCTCGCGGCTGGCGCCGATCATCTGGGCGATGGTCTGGTGCGTGAGGGGCTTCTCGATGCGCTCGCCGCCGGACTCGGTGGCCGCGTCGAGGAGGAGCCGGGCGATGCGGCCCGGGACGTCGAGGAGGACGAGGCCGCCGATCTTCTCGTCGGCGCGGCGGAGGCGGCGGGAGAGCCCCTGGAGGAGCGCCCAGGCGACCGCCGGGGAACGCTCGACGCGGGCGCGGAAATCCTCGCGGCGGAGGACGAGCATCGTCGCGTCCTCCATGGCGATGACGTGCGCGGAGCGCGGCTGCTCGTCGATGAGGGAGAGCTCGCCGAAGTGCTCGCTGACGCCGAGCACGCCGAGGATCACTTCGCGTCCGTCCTCGCCGACGAGGACGACCTTCACCCGTCCCTGGCGGACGATGAAGAGCGAATCGCCCGGATCGTCCTCGAACAGGATGACGCTGCCCTTCGGGTAGGTCTTCTCGCGCGTGATCGCCGCGAACTCCTGGAGCGCATCACGCTCGAGGTTTGCGAAGAGCGGGACTGTCGCGAGGAAGTCGATGATGTCCATGGCAGGGGCGGTGGCGGTGGATGAACCCGGGCAAGTCTACGGGGGACGGGGGGCGATGTCAAACCTGCAAGGCGTTGTCGGCTTGTCTTTTAGGGCAGATTCCGGTTAGATTACATGGCTGATCGATCCACGTTTTACCATGAGGCGCCCGTGAAGACCGATATCCATCCCGTGTACGCGACGGCGACCGTGAAGTGCGGTTGCGGCAACACGTTCCAGACCCGTTCGACGATCCCCGAGCTGCACACCGACGTGTGCTCGGCCTGCCACCCGTTCTACACGGGCAAGCAGAAGTTCATCGACACCGCGGGGCGCATCGACCGCTTCCGCCAGAAGTTCGGGAAGAAGGCCTGAGCGAACAGACGGACAGTCTCCTGCGCGATCGGCTCGCCGACGCGCTGGAGCGTGCGTCGGCGATCGAGCGGGAGCTGTCCGAGCCATCCGTGGCTCGCGACAACGCGAGGCTCGCCGAGCTTGGCCGGGAACACCGGCGGCTCTCCGCCGTCGTCGCGCTCGCGGCAAGGCTGCACCGGACGGAAAACGAGCTCGCGCAGACGCGCGAGCTCGTTTCCATTGACGACCCCGAGATGGCCGCCGAGGCGCGCGCGGAAGTGGCGCGGCTCGAGGCGGCGATCCCGGAGATGGAGAGCGCCCTCAAGCCGCTGCTCATCCCGCGCGATCCGCTGGACGACCGCAACGCGATCGTCGAGATCCGTGCGGGCGCGGGCGGCGACGAGGCGGCGCTCTTCGCCGCCGACCTGTATCGCATGTACACGCGCTACGCCTCGACGCAGGGATGGCGGCAGGAGGTCATCTCGCTCTCCGACGGAACGTTAGGCGGGCTGAAGGAAGCGATCTTCAAGCTCACGGGTGACGGCGCGTACGGCGGGATGCGCTGGGAGTCGGGCGTCCATCGCGTGCAGCGCGTGCCGGCGACCGAGGCCCAGGGGCGCATCCACACGTCCGCGGCGACGGTCGCCGTCCTCCCGGAGGCCGAGGAGGTGGACGTGAAGATCGAGGACAAGGACCTGCGCATCGACGTCTTCCGCTCGTCGGGGCCGGGCGGGCAGAGCGTCAACACCACCGACTCGGCGGTGCGCATCACGCACCTCCCGACGGGGCTCGTCGTCAGCCAGCAGGATCAGAAGTCCCAGCTGCAGAACAAGCTGAAGGCGATGGAGGTGCTCCGCGCGCGGCTGCTCGACCTGCGCGTGTCGGAGCAGGAAGCGGAACGCTCGCGGATGCGGAAGACGCAGGTCGGCACGGGCGATCGCTCGGCGAAGATCCGCACGTACAACTTCCCGCAGAACCGGGTCACCGACCATCGCATCAACCTCACGCTGCACGAGCTGACGCGCGTGCTCGACGGCGACGTCGGCCAGCTGATTGAGGCGTTGCGCCTGGCCGACGTCGAGGAGCGGCTGCGCGGTGCGTGACGTCGCGGCCATCGCGCCGGGAACGGTCGACGATGCGCTCGCCGCGGCAAGCCGGGTGCTGCGCGGGGTCGAGGACGCGGCGGTGGAAGCGCGCGCGCTGCTCGTCGCGGTTCTCGACGTGCGGCCCTCGTGGATCGCGCTCCATCGCGGGGAACAGCTCGCGCCCGGCGTGACCGACCGGCTGCTCGACGCGGCGCGGCGTCGCGCGCGGGGGGCGCCGCTCCAGTACGCGACCGGGCGTGCGGCCTTCCGCCACCTCGTGCTGAGCGTCGACGAGCGCGTGCTCATCCCGCGGCCGGAGACGGAGCTGCTCGTCGATCTCGCGCTGGGCGGGCTGCCGGCGGGAGGGGTGGCCGTGGACGTGGGGACGGGCTCGGGGTGCATCGCGCTCGCGCTGGCGAGCGAGGGGCGGTTCGAGCGGGTGATCGCGACGGACGTGTCCTCGGACGCGCTGGCGGTCGCACGTAGCAACGCGGCGGCGCTGGCGGCGACGCTGGCATGTCCGCTCGAGCTGCGCGAGGGCTCGCTGCTTGCGCCGCTGCGCGGAACGCGCGCGCGGCTGGTGGTGTCGAATCCCCCGTACATCGCGGCGGGGGAGGCGGAGTCGCTGCCGCGGTCGGTGCGTGACTGGGAGCCCGCGCTCGCGCTATACTCGGGGAGCACGGGGATGGCGCACATTCAGCGGCTCGCGACGGACGCGGCGGCGGTGCTGGAGCCCGGCGGCCGGCTGGCGCTGGAGGTGGACGCGCGGCGAGCCTCGCTCGCGGCGGAGCTGGTCGCATCGGACGGGCGATACGAGGGAGTGGAGGTGCGGCTCGATCTCACGGGCCGCGAACGGTTCGTGCTCGCGCGTCGCCGCGCGGGCGTTGCGGGCAGCGATGCCTAACGACAGGCCGCCGGTGGGTGCGGCGCGAGGAGCGAGATGATCGACGACAAGGCCAGGGAGCTCGGGCGGCTCATCGGACAGAGCAGCGAGTACCAGGCGGTGAAGCGCGCCAACGACGCGCTGGGCGGGGACAAGGAGGCGGTCGCGCTGCTGCAGCAGATGGAGACGCTGCGCACCGACGCGCAGCGGATGATCGAGCGCGGCGAGCGGCCGAGCGACGAGATGGAGCAGAATCTCGACGAGCTGCTCGGCAAGGTGCAGCGGAACGCGACGTACCAGCGGCTCGTCGTGGCGCAGGAGAACTACGACAAGCTGATGATGAAGGTGAACGACTGGATCGTCGAGGGGATCAAGAAGGGCGCGACGAGCTCGATCATCACGCTCGGCTGAGCGATGACGTCGGCGAGGCGCGGGCTGCTGCTCGTCGTCGAGGGGCCGGAGGGGGCGGGAAAGTCGACGCAGGTGCGGCGGCTCGGCGCGTGGCTGAACCGGCGCGGCCGGCGGCACGCGGAGCTTCGCGAGCCCGGCGGCACCCCGCTCGGCGAGCGTATCCGCGAGATCCTGCTCGACGATCCGGCGCGTGAGATGAGCGCGGCCGCGGAAGCGGCGCTGTTCATCGCGTCGCGGGCCGAGCTCGTCGACAGGGTCGTGAAGCCGGCGCTGGAGCGGGGAACGGTGGTGACGCTGGACAGGTTCTTCCTCTCGACGTACGCGTACCAGGTGCACGGGCGCGGGCTGCCCGAGGACGAGGTGCGCGCGGCGAACATGCTCGCCACGGGGCGGCTGACGCCGGACTTGACGATCCTGCTCCGTCTGTCGTCGGAGGAAGGGCTGAAGCGCGCGGACGCGCGAGGCGCCCGCGACCGGATGGAGTCGGTGGGGGACGAGTTCCACCAGCGGGTGCAGCAGGCGTTCGAGCGCTTCGCGAGCCGGGAGTGGCAACACGCGCATCCCGAGTGCGGACCGATCGTCGCGGTCGAGGCGGGGGAGAGCGAGGATCGGGTGGAGCGCTCGATCCTCGCGCTGCTCGCGAGCCGCTGGCCCGACATTTTCGCAGAGTGAAGCAGGGATCACCGGGTAGAGCACACATGGCAATCCGTTCGCGGGCAACGATCGTCACGCTCGTCCTCTGCACGACGCTCGCGTCGGGCGGATGGCTCATGGAGCGCGGGCTGCGCGGCAGCGGCTCGCCGGGCTCGGGTGCGCAGCTCTTCAACAAGGTGCTCAACCTCGTCGAACAGTCGTACGTCGACTCCGTTCCCGAGGGCCAGCTCTACACGAAGGCCGTCGAGGGGATGCTCGACGAGCTGAACGACCCGCATTCGGTGCTGCTCGGTCCGGACCGCCTGCGCTCGCTCACGGAGAGCACGAGCGGGCATTACGCGGGGGTCGGGATCCAGATGGATCTGCGCGACGGCTGGATCACGGTCGTCGCTCCCGTCGCGGGCGGGCCCGCGGAGCGCGCGGGGATCCGTACCGGCGACCGGATCGTCGAGGTCGAGGGGAAGTCGACCTCGGGGTGGACCGCCGACGAAGCGTCGAAGGCGCTGCGCGGAGCGCCGGGCTCGCCGATCCACCTGATGGTCGAGCGCCCCGGGGTCGCGGAGCGGATCCCGATCCAGCTCAAGCGCGAGGAGATCCGTGTCTCGCCGATCTCGCACACGCGCATGCTCGGCGGCGACATCGGGTACGTCGAGATGACGATCTTCAGCGAGGCGAGCGCCCGCGACCTGCGCGACGCGATCACGAAGCTTCGCGGGGAAGGGATGCGGAAGCTCGTCTTCGACCTGCGCGGCAACCCCGGTGGCCTGCTCGACCAGGGCGTGCAGGTGGCGGAGCTCTTCCTCGATCCCGGGCAGCGGGTGGTGTCGACGCGCGGGCGCACCGACGACGCGACGCTCGAGTTCACCGATCAGGATCCGCAGGAGTGGGGCGACATGCAGATCGTGGTGCTCGTCGACCACGGGAGCGCGAGCGCGTCGGAGATCGTCGCCGGAGCGCTGCAGGACCAGGATCGCGCGGCGATCGTCGGCGCGCAGTCGTACGGGAAGGGGAGCGCGCAGAGCCTCTTCCCGCTCGGCGCCGATGGGGCGCTGAAGCTCACGACCGCGAAGTGGTTCACGCCGCTGGGCCGGAGCATCGATCGCCCGGCGAAGGCGGACGACGACGACGATGCCGATGCGCGCACGCCGGCGGCGCCGGTGCGGGTGAAGACGCCCTCGGGACGCGTGGTGATGGGCGGCGGGGGAATCACGCCCGACGTCACCATCGAGGACACGGTGCGTCCGCCCGCGGAGCGCGCCTTCGAGCAGGCGTTAGGCAGGAACGTGGCGGCGTTCCGCGACGTGCTCGCGTCGTACGCGCTCGAGCTGAAGGGCGCGGGGACGATCACCGCTCCCGACTTCGTCGTGACGCCGGCGATGCGCGAATCGCTTCATCAGCGGCTCCGCGCGCGGAAGATCGTCATCGACAGCACGACGTGGGCGAACGCCGAGCCGCTGGTGACGCGGATCCTCGGCGCGCAGATCGCGCGCTACGCGCTCGGACCGGAGGCGGAGTTCGTGCGCGGGCTGCGGAGCGACAAGGCGCTCACCGCGTCGCTGCAGCTGCTGAACGGCACGCGGTCGCAGCGCGAGCTGCTCGACCGCGCCGCGACGATGGCGGCGAGGGCGAAGGCGGATTCGGCGTCGCGGAAGTGAGCGACCGCGTCTTCATCCTCGGCGCGGGGCGAGCTGGGCGCGGGTTATCCCGCGCCCTTCGCGCGTCGGGGGTCGCGGTGGTCGGGCTGCACGGGCGCCGCGCGAACGGCGGGGCGGAGAAGATCACCGCCGGCCCGCTGCCGGATGCGGTGCGTCGGGCGAAGGTCGTGATCGTCGCGGTGCGCGACTCGCAGCTCGGCGACGCGCTCCGCGAGCTGGAGTCGGCGGGGCTGGCCACGGGCGCGGTCGTCCTGCACGCGAGCGGGAGCGCCGAGCCGCCGGAGCTCGACGCGCGGCGGCGCGCGGGGCATCCGGCGGGGACGTGTCACCCGCTCGTCCCGATCGCC
>JABFXC010000102.1 GCA_013361935.1 Gemmatimonadaceae bacterium | reverse complement strand
CGCGTCGTCCGGGCCCCCGCGCGCGAGGCGTTCGCCCATCTCCTCGCCGAGGGCGCGCCAGCGCTCGACGAGCGCCGTCACCCAGCCCGTATCGAGCTTCGAGAAGCGCAACGCGCTCATGACCTTCCCCGCGTCGCTCGCGCTCGTCGCCGATAGCAACAGGGCGACGCGCGTGAGCCGCCGGTCCGTCGCCCGCGTTCCCCCGCCGGGAAGCGGGGTGCAGTCGAGCGCCGCGAGATCGGCGTCGTGCACTCCGGCGAGCGCGGGCACCAGCGTCGCGAAGGCACCCGAGTCCCGCCAGAGCGCGAACGCGGCCGCCGGGCGCGCGACCTGCTCCATCGTCTTCTCGATCTCCTGCTTCACCCGCTCCGCCGACAGCCTGTCGAGGAAGGGCGCGCTCTCGGCGATCGCGCTCCAGGTGCGCGGCTCGATCGCGAAGCCGAAGCGCGCGGCGAACCGGATCGCGCGCAGCGCGCGGAGCCGGTCCTCCGTCATCCGCTCCCGCGGCTCCCCGACCGCGCGGATCACACGGCGCACGAGGTCGCGCTGCCCGTCGAAGGGATCGCGGAGCTCGCGCCGCTTCGGCGACCAGGCGATCGCGTTCACGGTGAAGTCGCGGCGCGCGAGGTCGTCGTCGAGCGAGGCGCCGAACTCCACCACGGCGTGCCGGCCATCGGTGTGGACGTCGCGCCGAAAGGTGGTCACCTCGTGGAGGGTCCCGTCGCGGTCGAGCACCCCCACGGTCCCGAAGTCGATCCCGACCGGGATCGTCCGGCGGAAGAGCTTCTGCACCTGCTCCGGTCGGGCGGCGGTGGCGAGATCCCAGTCGAGATGGGGGTGGCCGAGGAGCGCGTCACGGACGGCCCCGCCGACGCACCACGTCTCGAACCCCGCGCGCTCCAGGCGCTCGGCGATCTCGAGGACGGGTTGCGGCGGGTCGAGCTCTATCGTCAACGGACGCCCCCCGAAAATTTGCGAAGCGAGCGCATCGTTGTTCGCTCTCGCGATGTTACATTGGTTGCCACATGCCGCTCCTCGCCGCACTCGACCGCTCCCCGGCCGCCGACTCGCTCAAGACCGAGATCCGCGCCCTCCTCGCCCAGCCCTTCGGCCCCGCCCGTTCCGGCTCCGCGCTGCGCTGCGCCCGATCGATGCCCGCCGTGAAGGTCGAGCGCGTGCTGACGATGCTCTTCAGCGAGCTTCCCGATCTCCCGATCGAAGCGCTGGAGATCGATGCTCGCGCCGGCTGCTCCGACTTCACCGGCCACGTCGCGGTGACCGCGCTCGGCACGACGCGCGTCTTCGAGTTCGTGTGGGACTGCCGCTGGCGCGCCGCCGAGGAAGGGATGCTCGATCACTGGGGCGAGCCGGATCAGATCCGGGCCGCGCGCGAGTTCGGCTGGCGGTGCTTCGCGCACTGGGCGGAGCGCGGGGGCCAGGAGCAGCTTCCGCGCTCCAGCCGCGAGGGTCGCGCGGTCTCCTGACCCGCGACCCCCGACCCCTGACCCCTCGGAGTCATCCGCACAGGACGCTTCCGCCGTTGACGTTCACGATCTCGCCGGTGATGTGCCGCGCGAGATCGGAGCAGAGGAAGACGATGGGCCCCGCGATGTCCCGCGGCGTCGCCACGCGCCCGACGGGAATGCCCGCCGCGATCCGCTCGCGCCCCCCCTGCGCCATCGCCCCCGCGGCCATCTCCGTGTCGACCCAGCCCGGCGCCACCGAGTTCACGGTGATCTGCCGCTTCGCGAGCTCGATGCAGAGCGACTTGGTGAAGGAGATCATCGCCCCCTTGCTCGCGGCGTAGTCGGCGTGGTACGCCTCGCCGCGCTGCCCCGCGGTGCTCGACACGAGGACGATGCGCCCGCCGTCGCTCATCGCCCGCGCCGCGGCGCGAGCCGTGTAGAAGAGCGAGTCGAGATTCTCGCGCATGGTCGTGAACCAGCGGTCGTCGTCCATCTCGGCGACCGCGACGTCGGCGACGGGCCAGATCCCCGCGTTCGCGACGAACAGATCGATCCCGCCGAGCTCGCGAACCGCGCGATCGATGAGAAGCTCGGCGCCCTCGCGCGTTCCGATGTCCGCCGCCTGCGCGAAGGACTTCACCCCGCGGTCGGCGATCTGCTTCGCGACCTCGGCCGCCTCGTCGCCGCGCGCCCGGTACCCGATCCCGACGTCGGCGCCGCACTCGGCGAGGAGGAGCGCCGTGGCCGCGCCGATGCCGCGCGACCCGCCGCTGACGAGCGCCCGTCTGCCGCGAAGCGAGATCATGCGGGGAAGCTAATCCGCCCGGGGCGGCGCACCAGACGCGCCCTCACTTCAGCACCTCGCGCTCGACGATCTCGCAGATGAGATGCTCGATGCAGAGGTGCAGCTCCTGCGCCCGGTCGGTGCGGTCGGTCGGGATGATCACGATGTGATCGACCTCCTTCGCCAGCGCCCCGCCGTCGCGGGCGGCGAAGCCGAGGGTCCGCACGCCTTTCTCGCGCGCCGCCCGCGCCGCGTGCAGCACGTTAGGCGAGTTGCCGCTCGTCGAGTGGATGATCAGGAGGTCGCCGTGGTTCGCCAGCGCCTCCACCTGCCGCGAGAAGATGAAGTCGAAGCCGAAGTCGTTTCCCGTCGCCGTGAGCAGCGACGTGTCCGTCGTCAGCGCCACCGCGGGATAGGCCTTCCGGTTCTTCATGTAGCGGACGACGTACTCCGTCGCCATGTGCTGCGCGTCGGCGGCGCTTCCCCCGTTGCCGCAGAAGAAGAGCGTCCCGCCTCCTTCCACCGTCTCGCGCACCATCCGGTACGCGCGCTCCACCTGGTCGCCGATCGTCTCGGCGGTGCGCGTCGCCGTCGCGGCGAGCTCGTGCAGCCCCTCGGTGAGCCGCGCCGTGACCGTTCCCTGCCTGCCGTCGTTCGTCATTCCCGCTCCTCGTCCGATCGTGATGTCAGCCCCGGCGGCCGATGCCTAACGCGCGCCCGAGCTCGCGAAGCCGCTCCGCCATCCCCCGCCGCCGCGCCAGCGGCTCGACGGGGAGCATCGGCTCGTCGCGGAGCACGCGCCCGGGATTCTCGCTCGTCAGCCGCTCGGCGTGCGCGGCGCCGGCGACCTCCGTCAGCCACGTGCGCGCCGCTCCGAGCGAGCGGCGGTCGGCGTGGTTGTCGCTGGCCATGCAGTCGACCAGCCCCTCGTGCACCAGCGCGCGCGCCAGCTCCGAGATCGCCGACCGCCCGAACAGCGTGACCGCGTCCATCTGGATCACCGCTCCCACCTGTTTCCACTCGCGCACCGCATCGACGGTGCATCCCCAGTAGCGCTCGGGGTGCGCGAGCACCGGCACCGCGCCGCTCATCCTGATCCGGAAGAGCTCGCGCGCCCCGCTCTCCGGCGGCCCGGTCCGCGGGAACTCCACGAGCACCGCCGACGAATCGCCGAGCGCGAGCTCGGCCCGCTTGAGATTCACTCCCGGCTCGTCGAGCATGATCTCCCAGCCGAGCACGAGCTGCGGCGACTCGGGGCACGCCGCCGCGAGCTCGGCGAGCAGCGCCGCGTTCCGCTCGCGCGGCGCGCCGTCGGCGCGCGAGGCGTCGAGGTGCGGCGTGCAGACGACGGTGCGCACGCCCTCCCGCGCGAAGCGCTCGAGCACCGGGCGCGACGCCTCGATCGACGGCGAGCCGTCGTCGACTCCGGGGAG
>JABFXC010000166.1 GCA_013361935.1 Gemmatimonadaceae bacterium | reverse complement strand
AGCTCCTTGGTGAGCGCGCGGACGTCGTCCTGCGGCGCGGGGACGAGGAGGAAGCCGCCGACTCCGAGCGCGAGCGCGCGCTCGCGAATCTCGCGCGACGCGTCGAAGCCGCGTCCCTCGCTCCACTCGAGGCGAGGGACCACGTGCTGCGCGACGGCGGTCGGTGTCGGCGTATCGGCCATTGCACGAAAAACTAGCGCACTACGCGCGGGTGTGGCGACAAGTGCGCACGATCACAGTCGCGAGCACGCTCGCGGTCACGCGGGCGTGCGCTTGCCGAGGATGCGCGGTCCCCGCGCGCCCGTCGCGCCGATCACGTTGCCCGGCCGGCCGCGGAGATGGAGCCAGCCGAGGAACGCGAATGCGACGGCCTCCTTCGCCTCGCCGTCGAAGAACTCCTCCTCGAAGCGGCGTACGCGCCGGCCGGCGAGCTCGCGCTCGATGGTCGCGACCAGCGCGGGGTTGCGCGCGCCGCCGCCGGAGAGAAGGACGTCGCCGACGGGCTCGGGGAGGAATCGCGTGTACGCGTCGGCGATGCTGCGCGCGGTGAGCAGGGTCGCGGTGGCGACGACGTCGGCGCTCGAGGCGTCGCGACGAAGTGCGCGGGAGCGCGCGACGAGCGACTCGGCGTAGCTCGCGCTGAACAGCTCGCGCCCCGTGGACTTCGGCGGCTCGGCGGCGAAGTAGGGCGCGGCGAGCAGCTCGGCGACGACGCGCTCGTCCGGGGTGCCTCGCGACGCGAGGGCGCCGTCCACGTCGTACGGCAGCGACGGCTCGACCAGGCGCGTGACCGCGTCGATGACCGCGACGCCGGGACCCGTGTCGAAGGCGCGCACGGCGCGCAGGTCGCCGTCGGGCGGGACGACGGTGACGTTGCCGATGCCGCCGATGTTCTGCAGCGCGCGCCAGCTCCCCTCGGCGGCGAAGAGGAGCGCGTCGGCGATCGGGACGAGGGGCGCGCCCTGCCCCGCGGCGGCGACGTCGCGAACGCGGAAGTCGTGCACGACGTCCACGCCGGTGCGCTCGGCGATCACCGCGCTCTCGCCGAGCTGCCAGGTGGAATGTCCGGGCTCGTGCCAGATGGTCTGGCCGTGCGACGCCACCGCCGCGATCTCGCCGCGCGGAACGCCGGCTTCGGCGATGCAGGCGATGGCCGCGTCGGCGAGCCAGCCGCCCAGATCGAAGCCGATGCGGCAGTACTCGGCGGGGGAGGCGCCGGTCAGGGCGTGCGTCAGCCGCGCGCGCTGCTCGGTGGAATACGAGCGGGTGAGCCAGGCGAGCAGCTCCAGCCGCGTGCGCCCGCGCTCGTCGTCGGTGAAGCGTACGGCGGCGGCGGTGATCCCGTCGAGCGAGGTGCCCGACATGAGGCCGACGACGACGCCCGAGCGTTCCGCTTCGCGCGGCGCGGTCATCGGACCGGCGGCGGCGGGCCGGGGATCACGCGGCGGACGACACCGCCGCCCTTCTCCAGCGCCGCCTCGGCGCCGTCGCGATCGATGCCTAACGCGTTCATGACGATCGCGGTCTTCACGCTTCCGCCCGACGCGGCGAGCAGCTCCTTCGCCCGCGGGCGGTCGACGCTGCAGACCTCGACGAGGATCCGCTCGCTGCGGTCGCGCAGCTTCTCGTTCGTGGCGCGAAGGTCGACCATCAGATTGCCGTAGGTCTTCCCGATGCGGATCATCGCGCCGGTGGAGATCGTGTTCAGCACGAGCTTGGTCGCGGTGCCGGCCTTCATGCGCGTCGAGCCGGTGACGACCTCGGGGCCGGTGATCGGGACGATGGCGACGTGCGCGAGGGCGACGACTTCCGCGGGGGGTGGCGTGCAGGCGACCATCCCGACGCGGGCGCCGCGCTCGCGTGCGCGCGCCATCGCGCCGCGGACATACGGCGTGCCTCCGGACGCGGCGACGCCGATGAGGAAATCGTCCGGGCCGATGGCCAGCTGGTCGACGTCGCGCGCGCCGCCTTCGGGACTGTCCTCGGCGCCTTCCTGCGCGCGGAGGAGCGCGTCGTAGCCGCCGGCGATGAGCCCGCGCACCATCTCGAAGGAGACGCCGAAGGTCGGCGGACATTCGGACGCGTCGAGCACGCCGAGCCGGCCGGAGGTGCCGGCGCCGGCGTAGACGAGACGCCCGCCGCGGCGAAAGCAATCCTCGGCGATCGCGACCGCTTCGGCGATGCGCTCCTTCTGCGACGCGACGGCGTCGGCGACGGTGCGGTCCTCGGCGTTGATCAACTCGACGATCTGCAGCGGCGAGGCGAGATCGATGTCCGCGGAGCGCGGGTTGCGGTGTTCGGTGATCCGCGGATCGAGCACGGGCGGCGGGACGATGGGGGAGTACGCGGCGCGAGCGCGGCTGTCGGCGCCTCACGGCGCGGGCTAAGTTACCGGTCGCGAACGATCACCGGCAAGTTACACGATGGAGGAGATCACGTGCGACGTCTCATGCTGCTCGCGTCACTGCTCGCCCTCACGCTCGTCGTCGACGCGCCGGTCGTGCGCGGGCAGGTCATCACCGTGCCGAAGGGTGGGCTGAAGAAGGAACCGGCGGGGTTCGTCAGCGGCGGGATCGGCCTGCTGGCGATCCAGGGCGTCTTCGACGGCACGACGCAGACGGGGTGGGATTTCTCGCAGGCGCTCGAGTATCACGCGGCGCTGGAGTACGGTCTCGGGCGCGGGAGCTCGATCGGCGTGACCGCGTCGTACGCGAGCGTCCCGCTCTCGTACCAGCAGCTGGTGAACACGCCGAACGGACCGGGTGTCACCGCGACCGACGCGCACGTGAACGTGTTCGACATCGGCGCGCAGTTCGCGCTCGGCCCGGGGAGCGCGGGGTTCCATCAGGTGGTGGTGATCAATGCGGGGGTGATCGCGTTCGAGAACTTCCGCAGCGATGCAGACGCCTGCCCCGCCTCGCCGACGTACGTGTGCCAGACCGGTCGTCTCCGTCCCACCCGCGACCTCGATCCGCGGCTGGGGATCGGCTACGGCTTCGGCTACGGCTTCGCGTCGCGCAGCGAGATCTATCTGATCCAGGAGTACGGCGTCGCGCTGCACCAGAGCACGGGGCTGAGCGGAAGCGACCGGCGCCAGTACCAGCAGCAGACGACGAAGATCGGATTTCGCGTGGGGCTGGGGGCGCGGTAAGGGGGTCGGGGGTCAGGGGTCAGGCATCAGGCGTCAGGAGAGGCGTTCGCAGAGGAAAAGCAAACGGCGGTCGGGAGCGAGTCCCGACCGCCGTTGCAGTTGCGCGGTTCCTTGCGCCTGGCCCCTGGCCCCGCCGTTACGACACGCGGATCTGCGCCGGCGCCGAGGTGGTGACCGTCATCGCGCCGCCGTTGGTGAGGCAGCCCTCGTAGTTCGCGGTCGCGGCGGCGGCAGCGGTCCCGGCGGCGGCACCCGCCGCGGCGCCGATCACCGTGCCCTTGGTGTTCTTGCCGATGACCTGACCGGCGATCGCGCCGAGCACCGCGCCCGTGGCGACCTTCTGAACGTCCTTGCCCTTCGACTGGTTGCGAACGCGCTCGATCGCGCTCGTCGCGACGGTGCCCTCGATCGGGTAGGAGCGGCCGTTCACCGTGACCGACTGGACGCGGAAGGTCATCTGGATCGGATCGTTCGCGTTCTCGCTGCGCTTGAGCGAGACGACCTCGAGACGGACCTGCGAGCCGGCCGGGATCGTGACGCCGCCGGAGCTGACCGCGCTGCTCAGCGTGCCGGTGAAGGTGTCACCGACCTTGTTCGTGTTGGTGCAGACGCGCGAGTTCGACGTGATGTTGAGCGCCGTGCCGCTGGGCAGCGTGCCCACCGCGCCGCCGGCGCCGGTCGAGCCGGTGGTGACCTTGTTCCCGCTCGACGTCGTGGTCGAGGAGGACGAACGCGTGGAGCTGCTCGTCGACGACGACGGGCGCGAGCTCGAGGTCGAGGTGCGCGGCGCGGTCGTGCCGGCGCTGGTGCCCGAGCGGGTCGTGCTCGTGCCGCTGGGGACGTCCTGGAGCTGCGGCTGCGCGGCGCTGTCGCGGTTGGCGAGCGCGAGGTCGCGATTCAGCGACGTGTCGACAGCGAGCGTATCGGCGTTGTTGTCCTTCGTCGAGCAGGCGGCGGCGGCGAACGCCAGGCCGAGCATCGGGATGAAGGAGCGGATATACTTCGTGGGCATCGGGTTGGTCCTCGTGATGAACGTGGAGCCTGCGTGAGAAGCACTCCAACGGCTGCGTTCGAATCCTGGGTGTGACCCCCCTCTAAGCGCAACCCTTGTGCCAGGGATGAAGGTACTTCGACGGCTGGTTCCGTACTACGCGCCGTATCGTGGCGCGCTCGCCGTGGGGCTGCTGCTCGTCGTGCTCTCCTCCGCGCTGACGAGCGTCGTCCCGCGGCTGCTCGGCGACGCGCTGGAGACCATGCGCGCGGGCGCCCCGATCGGCCGCACCTGGCGCCTCGCGGCGTGGATGATCGGGCTCGCGCTCGCCGGCGGCGCGGCGCGCTACGGGATGCGCGAGCTGCTGAACGGAGTGAGCCGGTGGATCGAGTACGACCTGCGGAACGATCTCTATCGCCATCTCGAGCGGCTCGACGCGGGGTTCTACGCCCGGATGCGCACCGGCGAGCTCATGGCGCGGCTGACCAACGATCTGAGTGCGGTGCGCCAGGCGGCCGGTCCGGCGATCATGTATCTCGTCAACACGGTCTTCGGGGGTGCGTTCGCGCTCTACTTCATGCTGCGAATCGATCACCGGCTCACCGCGCTCGCGCTGCTGCCGATGGTCGCGCTGCCGTTTCTGACACTGTACCTCGGAAAAAGGATCCACGACCGCTTCGAGGAGGTGCAGTCGCATTTCGGAAAGGTGACCACCCTCACACAGGAGAACCTTTCCGGCGTTCGCGTGGTGCGCGCGTACCGGCAGGAGGGCGCGGAGATCGCGCGCTTCCGCGGGATGAGCGCGGTGTACATGGACAAGAACATGGGGCTCGCGCGCCTCTACGGCGCGATGCAGCCCTCGTACGGGCTGCTCGCTGGGCTCGGCGCGCTCGTGGTGCTCGGCGTCGGCGGGACGCTCGCGGCGCGCGGGCGGATCTCGGTCGGCTCGTTCGTCGCGTTCGGGATGTATCTCGCACTGCTCACCTGGCCGCTGATCGCGCTGGGCTGGGTGACGAACCTCTTCGAGCGCGGCGCGACGTCGATGGCGCGGCTGCTGGAGATCCTCGACGCGCCCGCCGCGGTGACGTCGCCCGCGGATCCGCGGCCGCTGCCTGCCGCGACGGCGGGACGCTCGATCGAGTTCCGCGGCGTGGGATTCCACTTCCCGGCGCGCCCGGGGATGGAGCCGCGCTGGGTGCTGCGCGGGGTGAGCTTCACGATCCCCGCGGGCGCGACCGTTGGAATCGTCGGCGCGACGGGGAGCGGGAAGAGCGCGCTGATGGACCTCATCCCGCGCTTCCACGACCCGCAGGAGGGAGAGATCCTCGTGGACGGCGTGCCGACGCGCGAGGTCGCGCTCGACGCGCTGCGCGCCGAGATCGGCTACGTCCCGCAGGAGTCGCTGCTCTTCAGCGACACCATCGGCTCGAACGTCGCCTACGGGCTCGCGTCGCATCCGCTTCCCGACGGGCTGACGGCGAGCGCGCGGGAGGAGCAGGTGCCTGACGACGCTCGCTTCGCGGCGGGCGTCGCGCAGCTCGAGGAGACGATTCACGGATTTCCGCAGGGCTGGCGGACGATGCTCGGCGAGCGCGGGATCAATCTCTCCGGGGGGCAGAAGCAGCGTGCCGCGCTCGCCCGCGCGCTGGCCCGTCGCCCGCGCATCGTCCTCCTCGACGACGCGCTCTCGGCGGTCGACTCGCACACCGAGGCGGAGATCCTGGCATCGCTGCGGGACGCGCTTGCCGGACGCACCGCCGTGATCGCGTCGCACCGGATCAGCGCGCTGCGCGACGCGACGTGGATCATCGTGCTCGACGAGGGGCGCGTCGTGGAGCAGGGGAGGCACGTGGAGCTGATGCGCGCGCGGGGGCGCTACTGGCGGCTGCTTCGCCGGCAGGAGCTCGAGGAGTCGATCGCGCGCGGGGGCGGTCCCGAGGAACCGGTATTGGCAGAGGCCGACGCCGCCGATACTATTGCCTCATGACCGCCCGTATGGACGAAGGCACCAACGCGCTGGAGCCCAGTGCGTCGGTGGAGACACGCCTTGCCGCGCTCGAGCTGGCGCATCAGCACGCGCTGCGCGAGATCGCGGAGCTGAAGGGCCGCGACACGCTGAAGACGCAGTTCCTGGCGAACATCTCGCACGATCTGCGCACGCCGCTCACCGCGATCATCACGCATGCGGAGATCCTGCGCGACGGGATCCTCGGCGAGCTGAGCGCGCGGCAGCACGAGAGCGTGGCCGGGATCATCGGCGGCGGCCGGCGCCTGCTGGAGATGGTCGGCGAGATCCTCACCTACGCGCGCGGCGCGGCGAACCAGCTCGAGATCGTCCCGACCGAAGTCGCGGTCGGCGACGTGATCGAGCAGGTGCGGCGGCTCAACGAGTCGCTCGTCGCGCGCAAGGAGCTCTGCCTGGAGATCCAGGTCGCGCCGGAGGTGCCCCACGTCTGGGCCGATCGCGAGAAGCTCGCGCACATCCTCGGCAACCTGCTCGGCAACGCGATCGACTTCACGCCGTCAGGCGGGCGGGTATGGGTGCATGCGACCGCGCGGCATGAGTCGCCGCGCGACACGGTGCTCGTCGAGGTCGGCGACAGCGGGATCGGGATCGCGGCGGACCATCACGAGCTGATCTTCCAGGAGTTCGCACAGGTCGACGCATCCGCCTCGCGCCAGCATCACGGAACGGGACTTGGCCTAACGATTGCTCGAAGGCTGGTGGAACTCCACGGCGGCCGGATCTGGCTCGAGAGCGAGCTCGGGCGGGGGAGCCGCTTCTTCTTCACACTCCCGACGCAGCCCCAGCCGTGACGAAGGAAGAGTCGCGCCCGCTCGTACTGATCGTCGATGACAGCCCGCACGTCACGGGACCGTTGCGGATCCTCTTCGAGGAGACGGGGCGCCGCGTGGTGGTCGCCGACTCGATCGGCAGCGCCGTCCGCGCGTGCGAAGCCGAGCGACCCGACCTCATGCTGCTCGACGTCAGCCTCGCCGACGGCGACGGACTGAGCGTCCTCGAGATCCTGCACGGACGCCCCGCGCTTCCCGCGGTGACCGTCGCGCTCACGGGCCACGACGACGAGCTCACCGTGCAGCGCTGCCTCGCCGCGGGCTGCCGCGACGTGCTGCTCAAGCCGGTTCCGGTGCGCGATCTCCTGCGCCACGCGGCAGAGTGGCTGCCGGAGCGCATCGCGTCGGCGTGAAGTGAAGGGGTCAGGGGCCAGGCGGAAGGAACGGCGGCAACCGCAGTCGACGCAGTTCCTCACGCCTGGCTCCTGGCCCCTGACCCCTAAAGCCTCCCCTGCAGCCCCGCGGGCGTGAGCCGCTGCAGCCAGGTCGCGAGCATCGTGAACCAGCCGGCGGCGAGCAGGATGCCGACGAGGATCAGCAGCACGCCGGAGATGCGCGACACCCAGGCGAGGCCCCGGCGCATCCGCGCGAAGACCTCGATGAAGCGCTCGATCGCGAGGGCGGCGAGCAGGAAGGGGATCGCCAGCCCCGCGGAGTAGGCGAAGAGCAACGCGACGCCGCGCGACATGCTCGCGCTGGCGGAGGCGAGGGAGAGGATGCCGCCGAGCACGGGACCGATGCACGGCGTCCAGCCGGCGCCGAAGGCGACTCCGACGAGGACGCTGCCGAGATATCCCACCGGCTTGTCCGCGAGGTAGATTCGACGATCGCGCGCGAGCGCGGGAACGCGGATGACCTCGAGCAGGACGAGGCCGAAGAGGACGAGCAGCATGCCCCCGATCCGGCTGATCCAGTCGCGATAGAGGGCGAGAACGACACCGATCGCCGTCGCGCCGGCGCCCATCGCGACGAAGATCGCGGTGAACCCGCTGACGAAGAGGAGCGAATGCACGAGCGCCATGCGGCGGGAGCGCGACATGTCCTCGATGGAGAGCCCCGTCACGAAGGTGACGTAGCTCGGCACGAGGGGAAGCACGCAGGGCGAGAGGAAGCTGAGCACCCCTGCCGTGAACGCGATCGCGACGCCGAGCGTCGCCGAGCTCTCCATGTCCGCTCCTGAGTCTCCCGTGGAGGTGACCGGCAGCGCCGCCGCCGCGGCGCCCCCGCGACCGCGCTCGCTGCTCGGCTGGTACTACCGCATCAAGTACTCGCTCTTTCGCCGCGAGCGGCGCGCGCCCGGCCGGCGCGGACTGATCGTGCTTCAGATCGACGCCCTGAGCCATGCAGACCTGCGCCGGGCGCTCGATCTCGGTCTCTGCCCGACGCTGTCCCGCCTCATCCGCGAGGAAGGGTACGCGCTGCGCCACTGGTTCTGCGGGCTGCCGAGCGCGACCCCCTACTGCCAGGCGGGGATCATGTACGGCGAGAACGCGAGAATTCCCGCGTTCCGGTTCTACGACAAGAAAACCAGGCGCGTGGTCACGTGCAACGCGCCGCAGGGGGTCCAGTACATCCGCGACCGCATCCAGGCGCAGGGCGCGCTCTGGGGCGGCTCGAGCTACGTCAACCTGCTCGACGGAGACGCGCGCACCGTCGCCTTCACCGTCGCGACGCGGGAGCGGCTCTCGGTCTATCGCCGGCTCGGCGGCACGCGGATGGCGCTGCTCATCCTCATCCATCCGATCCGCGTCCTGCGCATGGCGGGGCAGGCGGTGCTCGAGTGGCTGCGCGAGGAGTGGGAGCGGAACGTCGGCGAGCTCGCGCGGCGTCGCACGCACTCCGAGGGGATCTTTCCCTTCGTGCGCATCCTCACGAACGTCGTCGTCCGCGAGCTGCAGACGATGGCGATCCTGCTCGACGTCTACCTCGGGGTGCCGGCGATCTACAGCACCTTCATGCAGTACGACGAGCTCGCGCACCACTTCGGCCCGTCGAGCCGCGCCGCGCTGCGCGACCTGCGGCGCACCGATGCGCGGATCGCCGAGATCCTGCGGATGACGCGCACGCGCGCCGGTCGCGCCTACGACGTCGTGATCCTCTCCGACCACGGCATGACGCCGGCGGCCAGCTATCGCGTGGAGTTTGGGGAATCGCTCGGCGCGACGGTTCAGGGAATTCTCGACCGGCTGGCGGCGCGGCAGCGGCGCGAGGCGCAGCAGGCGCTGGCGAGCTACGCGGAGCGCAGCGAGTACGCGGAGGTGGGGGCGCGCGTGCTCGACACCGTCGCCGGCGCGACACCGACGCGGGCGCGCCTGCTCCGGCGGGCGCTGGTGCGAACCGGCCGGTGGCTGCGGCGCCAGTACGGCCTGCGCGAGATCATCCTCCCCGAGAAGTATCACGTCGGGACGCGGCACGAGGTCGTGGTCACCTACAGCTCCTCGCTCGCGCTCGTCTACTTCGCCGACGCCGACGGCGCGCTGGACGCGGCCGACATCGCCGGCGACGCGCGCCGCGACGCGCTGCGTCAGGCGCTCGTCGAGCACGCGGGAATCGGCGTCGTGCTGTCGCGGGACGGCGACGCGGTGCTGGCGATGGGGAAGCAGGGCCGGTCGTGGATCCGCGACGGGCGGGTCGTGCGCGCGGAACGGGAGGATCCGCTCACGATCTACGGGACGGAGCCCTTCGTGCAGCGCGCGATCGAGCACCTGGTGAAGCAGCCGAACGCGGGCGACCTCGTGCTCTTCGGCGCGTACGACGGCTACGAGATCATCTCCTTCGACGACCAGATCGGCGCGCACGGATCGGCGGGAGGCGACCAGGTGCGGCCCTTCCTGATCACCTCACCGGGGATCGACGTCGCGAACGCGACGATCGAGGACGCGCGCGACCTGCACGGGCTGATCCTGTCGAAGTACGCGCTGGCGCGGGACCGGCGGCCGGACGGCGTGGAGCGGCGCCGGGACGCGACGGCGGGGGCGCGTTAGGCGCGCGAGATCGTCTGGCGCGACGCGCTACGGGATCGCTCGGGGCCTTGGCTTTTCATAACAGGGAGCCGTGGAGGCCGGGGGAGGCGTTCGCAGGAGCGGTAGCTCACCGCAACAGCACCTCCCGTAGCTCCACGGCTCCCTGTCATTCACCGCCGAGCCGCAGTTGAAGAAGATCCGCGGCGATCGCGGGCGTTCTCGCGGGCATTCTCGCGGATCGCGTCGTGGTCTGTCTCGGCGGGGAGGTCGCGCGGTTTTTCCGGGAAGAACTGCGCAAGCACGGCGGAAGAACGGCGGAAGATTCTACTCGCACGAGCCGGGAATTGATTTGGGGCGTGCGGGGTGAGTTGGT
Organism: Gemmatimonadaceae bacterium; assembly: GCA_013361935.1. Classification (GTDB taxonomy): domain Bacteria; phylum Gemmatimonadota; class Gemmatimonadetes; order Gemmatimonadales; family Gemmatimonadaceae; genus JABFXC01. The sequence continues at coordinate 4,733 of JABFXC010000166.1, read as the reverse complement.
CTCGCCCCGCATGCCCCAGAAAGCGTCTTGGCTCGTGTGATGGGAGGGTCACCCCGAGAGGAGCCCCTCCGCGGTTCTTGAAGAGGGCAGTTCTTCCGCCGTGCTTCCTGACCGAAAACCGCGCGATGCCCGGGTGAACGACGAGCCCCAACGCGACCCGCACCGAGTGACAGCCATCGATTGCTTTACTGCCCAGGCGCCTCGGCTTCCGGAGCGAAGGGGATCAGATCTTCCGCCGTCAGGCGCTCCGGCTCCCCCTCGTCTCCCGCTCGGCGCTGCACGCCGCGGACGACCGCGTCGACGGTGAGGAGGGGCGCGTCGGCTTCGGCGTTGAGCGCGGATTCCCACTTCCCGCGATCGGGACCCTTCACCGTCAGGCGGTACGTCGCGGTGTAGACCGTGTGCTTCCTCGATTCAGCGCCTTCGCCGGCGACGGCGACGACGGCGACGCCGGTCTCGATCCCGCCCTGGCGCAGGGGAGCGAACAGATGCAGCTCGCTCACGCGCTCGGCGGGAATCCTCGCGACGATCTCGCGGAGGAAGCGCGCGCGGGCGTCGGCCGGCGCCGTGCTCGCCGGGGGCGCGCTCTGCTGCGCCATCAGCGAGCCGCGGCGGCGGCGCGCCCCTGGCCGAGCGAGCTCCGCGTGCCGAGCTCGCGCTCGACGTAGAGCCGGAGGATGTGCATGAAGTCCTGGGCGTTCGTCACCACCCCGAACGCCTGGTGCGTCCCCCGGTCCTTCAGCTTGCTGACCACGAACTCCGACGAGTCGACGCAGATGGTCGCCAGCTCGCGGAGGCTGCCGTCCTTCTCCGTGACGAAGGCGGGGAGCATGTTCCCCGTGGCGATCGCGTGGAGCGCGGTCGCGATGAGGATGGCCATCGTCGCCTTCATCGTGTGGGCGCGCATCGCGTCCTGCGCGGCGAGAGCGTCCGTGATGACGTCGGGAAGCGGGCCGTCGTCGCGAATCGAGCCGGTGAGGACGAAGGGGACGTCGTGCTTCACGCACGCGTACATGATCCCGTCGGTGATGATCCCCTGCTCCACCGCGTTCGCGATCGACCCGGCGGCGCGCACCTTGTTGATCGCGCGCATGTGCAGCCCGTGGCCGCCGCTCGTCGCCTCGCCGGTCGCCGTCATGCCCAACGTCGTGCGGAAGATCGACGCCTCGATGTCGTGCACGGCGACCGCGTTGCCGGCGAGCATCGCGCCGACGAAGCCGTTCTCGATGAACCAGGCCATGTCGTTGCGCGCGCGCGAGTGAACGAGCGCCGGTCCCGCCACCCACACCGGGTAGCCGCCGCGCTCCCGCTCCTCGACGAGGATCCGCGCCATCAGCGCATAGTCGATCGGCTTCTCGCGCGACACCTCGCTGGTCATGAACTTGAACTCGCCCTCCACCGCGTCGCCGAGGAAGGCCGAGGCGTGCACGTAGATCCCCGTGCTCCCGTCCTCCTCGTGCCCGACGGCGACGAGGTCACCCTTGCTCAGGCGCCGACCCTCGCGGATCCAGAGCACGCCGTCACGGTCGAGCACGAGCGCCGAGTCCATCCGCGGCTCCCGCGGCATCACCCACTTCCCCTTCACCTTCACGTAGGTCGGAAGGTTCGTCGTCGAGAAGAAGTCCTCGGGGAGGACGCCGTCCGCGGGAGCGGGGACGAAGCGGGCGTCGGGCGCGCGCGAGAACTTCTCGGCGCCGAAGTCGGGATGATTGAATGTGCTCACGGGAGAAAGATGGCCCCGGTGCGGGTGCTGGTACAAGGCGCGGCGCGATGCCGTGGTCGCCGTTACGGGGGACGACCGGCGGCGGTCCTACGTCAGATGGCGGATCGCCCGGATGGCGCGCCTCATCGAGGTTGAAGGTACCCTCGCCGGAGCCTGTCATGCTCGTCGACTGTCACGTTCACGTGAACGCCTTCCACCCTCCGCACGGCCGCACCTCGCGCGCCCTGCTCGGCCGTCCCTCCTTCCGCTATCTGCGCTGGCGCCTCGGGATGAAGGGCGCGGACGAGGGCACGGAGCGCGCGCTCGTGGCCGCCCTCGCCGCGGAGCTCGCGGGCGCGACGGAAGTGGACGCGGCGGTGATCCTCGCCTTCGACGCCGTCTACGATCGTGAGGGCGGGCTCGACGAGGGGAACACGCACCTGCACGTCGAGAACGATTACGTCATCGAGCTCGTCGCTCGCGAGCCGAAGATGCTCTTCGGCGCATCCGTGCATCCGTACCGGCGCGACGCCGTAGCCGAGCTGGAACGCTGCGCGAAGGCGGGGGCGGTGCTGCTCAAGTGGCTGCCGATCACGCAGGGGATGAACCCCGCCGACCCGCGCTGCTTTCCGCTCTACGAGGCGCTCGCGCACTTCGGGATCCCGCTGCTCGCGCACACCGGCGGGGAGAAGACCCTCCCGAACATCGACATCAGCGTCGCCGATCCCGCGCTGCTCGTGCCGGCGCTCGAGCGCGGCGTCACGGTGATCGCCGCGCACTGCGGGACGCGCTCGGCGCCGGGGGAGACCTGCTTCGTCGACACCTTCGTCCGGATGGCGAAGGAGCACGAGCGCTTCTACGGCGACACCTCGGCGCTCAACCTGCCGACGCGCGCCTACGCGTACCGGAGGGTGTTGGACGACGCCGCGGTGCGTGAGAAGCTCGTGCACGGGAGCGACTGGCCGATCCCGCCGATCCCAATGCCCGGGAACCACGGGCTGCGCGGGACGGCTGCGCTGCTCCGTGAGCGGAACGCGCTCCGCCGCGACGTCGCGATCAAGCGCGCGTTAGGCCTCACGGAGCGGGAGTACTGGGAGCGGGCGGGGATGCTGATCCGCCGCCCGGAGAGGGCGCCGGCTCCCTGACTGACGGGCCGGCGCGGGGCCCGGAGACGCGCGCCGGCGGGCGCCGCATGGGCGGCGAGGGACCGCGGCCCGCGGAATGCGATCGATGACGGGCATGAGAGCCCTCGTGGCAGCACGGATCGCCGGCGCGGCGCTGCTCGCCCCCGCCGCCGCCGGCTGGTCGCTGGCGCAGAATCCCTATCACGCTCCCAGCGAGGCGGTGGAGGTCCGCTACTCCTCGTCGCAGCCGGTGATCTCCTACACCCTGCGCGTCGACTCCGCGGACACCAGTGGCTTCGCGATGGAGATGCGCGTCGCCAACGCGCCGGACACCTTTCGCGTCGCGATGGTCCGCCATCCGGAGTACGACGACCGGTTCTGGCGGTTCATGAGTCCCATCACCGTCGTGCTGCCGGCGGGCGTCGGATCGGTGACGCGGCTCGACAGCGCGCTCTGGCGGGTGACCGCGCCGGGAGGAACAGCGACGCTGCGCTGGCGCGTCGGCACACCGCCGTGGAGCAGCGCGGTCCGGCCTTCGTGGCGGCCGTTCGTCCGGTCGAGCGGGGCGCTCGTCGGCGGTCCGCACAGCTTTCTCTACATCGTCGGCGCCGAGCTCGCGCCGGCGAACGTGACGCTCGCGCTTCCCTCGGGGTGGGACGCCGCGACCTCCCTGACGCCGACCTCGGACCCGCGCCGATTCTTCGCGCCGACGGTCGGGGTGCTCACCGACTCGCCGATCCTCGCCGGGCATCTCGCGAGCTGGTGGTTCAGCGCCGGCGAGGTGCCGCATCGATTCGTCTACCTGCCGCTCCCCGACGGCGTTCCCTTCGACAGTGCGACACTCGTTCGCGCGGCGACCGGCGTCGCGCGCGAGGCGATCGCCGTCTTCGGCCGCGCACCGTACCGCGAATACACCTTCCTCGCGCAGGACGGCGCGTACGGGGGGCTCGAGCACGCGAGCTCGGTCTCCCTCGGCATGGAGAGCCGCGAGCTGGCGGTGAGCATGGGCGAGGCGGTGTCCGAGCTGGCGCACGAGTACTTCCACGCGTGGAACCTCGTGCGTATCCGTCCGGCGGGGTTCGGCGAGCGGATCACCTGGGAGCCCAACGGCGAGACGCGCGGGCTCTGGTTCGCCGAAGGGGTGACGATGCTCTACGCCGACCTCCTGCCCCGCCGCGCCGGCGCGCCACTCGTCGATTCGACGCGCATCGCGCATCTCGAGCGGCTTCTCGAGCGATACCTGTCGAACGCCGGCAACGGCGCGATCTCGCCGGAGCGTGCGAGCCTCGTCGCGAACGCGACGCGACCGGACATGCTCGGCGACTACCGGCCCAGCGTCCACGACCAGGGCGAGGTGATCGGGACGATGCTCGACCTCGTGATCCGCGACGCGACGGGCGACCGGCGAACCATCGACGACCTGATGCGGGCGATGATGCGGCGCTTCTCCGCGGACAGCGGGTACACGACGGCGGGTGTCGAATCGGTGGCCAGCGGCGTCTGCGGCTGCGTGCTCGCGCCGTTCTTCGACCGCTGGGTGCGGCATGCCGGTACGATCGACGTCGATCGCTATCTGCGGCTCGTCGGGCTGCGGGCACGGGTGACGCGCGCGCCGGCGCTCAGCGCCGAGGGAAAGCCGGAGCCGGACGTCGCGCTCTTCGCCTGGCAGCCGGCGCCGGGAGCGCTCCCAGAGCTGCTCCTCACCGATCCGCGCGGCATCTGGGGACGCGCGGGGCTGCGCACCGGCGACCAGATCGTCTCGGTGAACGGCGCGGCGATCCCCGAACCGCGCGCGCTTCGGCGTGCCCTCTCGCCGCTCGCGATCGGCGACACGGCGCGCGTCGCCGTGCTGCGCGCCGGACAGCGCGTGATCGCGACGGTGCCGATCGCCGGCCGCGAACGCGTGA